>JANNQN010000192.1:0-3199 GCA_031400775.1 Planctomycetia bacterium
GTACCCGCGCGAAGCGGTCGATATGATGAACCAGGTGGCGCTGGCGACCGAGGAGTTGTTTCGCAAGAACGTGCCACAGCCGCCAGGCGCGTTTCGGGCAGAGGGGCTGCACCCGATCACTTCGGCGGTCGTGTACGGGGCCGGACACATCGCGGCCGAGATCGACGCTCGGCTGATTGCCGTAGCCAGCCACTCGGGCGCGACTGCGTTGGCCCTGTCGAAACAGCGCAACTACGTGCCCACCGTGGGCGTAAGCGATTCGCCGCAAACGTTGCGGCAAATGTGTTTGTACTGGGGCGTCATTCCGTTGGGAGGCATTCCCACCTCGACGAACGAGCAAACACTCGACGCGGTGAGTGCCTGGGGCCTGACCGACGGCGTGATCGAATCGGGCGATCACATCCTGCTCGTGGCCGGCACGGGCCTTGGGCGGGGATCGCACGACCAGGTCGTCGTACATCGGGTGCCCTGACGGCCAATTCACCGGGAACTTTTGCGGCGCGGGCAACGTCCAATTTTGGGCCAATGGGGCGACTCAAGTATTCACTTCGATAGCAGGCGCGGCTCCAATGAACATGTCACCACGAAATAGGGCGTTGCGGGCGATCCTGGTCGTTATTGTGTTTGGCGCACTAGCGCCAGCCACCCAGGCCGAACCGAAAACTTCGACACGGGGAAAGCCCATGCCAACCACCACGGGTCCGGCCGCCGCGGTCGATGACGGTTTCGCACGCCGCTTGTTCGCCCGGCTGGCGGTCGAGCAGGGGAACGTGGTGGTTTCGCCGGCCAGCGTCGAGTCATGCGTTGCGCTGGCTTTGGCCGGTGCTCGCGGACAAACCGCGGCCCAGATTGTCGAGACCTTGGGGCTGACGCCCGCGGAGCGAAACGATCCGGGACTGCTCTTCGATCGTTACCGCACGCCCGCCGCGCAAACGCCGCCGACCAAGGACGATCCGGCGGCGCTAGTTGTCGCCAACTCGGCCTGGGTGCAAACAGGTTTTCCTATTCACGCGGCGTATCGCGAACTGCTCGCGACGAACGACCGGGCCACGATTGAGCTGGTCGATTTCGCAGCCCAGACCGAAGCGGCGCGCCAGGCCATCAATGCCTGGGTCGACGCAAAGACGCAGCACAAGATCAAGGAGCTGTTGGCGCCGGGTGTGCTGGACAGTTCGGCGCGGCTGGTGCTGGCCAACGCGATTTACTTCAAAGGGGAATGGCTGGAGCCGTTCGACAAGGACGCGACCCAGGACCAGCCGTTTCATCGCCCCGATGCGGCGGATGTCAATGTGCCGCTGATGCACCGGGATGCGCGGTTCAAGTATTTGGAAACCGACTCGTACCAGGCCGTGCAGTTGCCCTACGTGCAGGGCGATTTGTCGATGGCCGTGTGGCTGCCGCGACGCGCCGACGGACTGGCCGACATGGAGCGCGAGATCTGCACGCATGGCATCGCCAACTCGCTGGCCAAACTGCGCACTAGCGCGGTCGATTTGTATTTGCCTCGCTTCAAGCTCGACGAGCAGAGCTCGCTGGGCGAGGCGCTCGTGGCACTGGGGATGAAGGACGCCTTTTCGTCGCGGGCCGATTTCTCTGGCATCAGCGACCAGCCGCTGTCGCTGTCGGCCGTTGTACACCAGGCCCTGGTCGAAGTGGACGAAGAAGGCACCGAGGCGGCCGCCGCCACCGGCGCGATCGCGGTCACTTCGGCGGCCCTGCCGGACGTGGCTCCCAAGAAGGTCTTTCGCGCCGACCATCCGTTCGTGTTCGCCATTCGCAACCATCGCACTGGCGATGTTTTCTTCATGGGCCGGGTGGTGAAGCCGAAGTAAACGCGAGCCGCTTGTAGGAAGGATGAAGGATGAAGGCGGAAGGATGAGAAGTGGAACTAGGCAGAGATGACCGAGACGACACAGTAGGCTTCAGGCGTCGGCGACGATGGTACGATTCCGCTCGGGGTTAGACTTGTACCTCTCCCAATCCCAACGGGATTGCAGCATCCAGCCCAGGGTTGCGAGTCTTCGAGCTACCCTGGGATGATCGGACACCCTACCCACGTCAACCCTGAAAGGGTTGCATAAGGCCGGCGCGCATCGCCAGCGCTTTTGAACAAAAAAGTTTTGCGCGCCGCCGCCCACGCTAGTCGGGCCGAGGCTGTTCTTGACACAAAACAAACGCTGACGCGTGCCTCGGTGCAGGGCACGGCGGCGCACGGGACAATGCCACACACGTGTCAAGGAGGAAATACGTCGGCCCCAAGCGTTGACCTCGCTTGCAATGCCCATCCTGCTCTGTTGTGGCTTCTGATTCAGCGCGACCGTAGACCGCCCGCTGGGACTGGCCAAGTCCCTACGGTCCGTGCGGAGAGAAGACAACCGGTTTGCAGCGCACAGCTCGAATGCCGGCCGGGGAAGAACCGCTCCCGGTCCGACCCATAACCACCTATTGTTGTCTCTCAGTCCGAATCAGCTAACGGGAATTATCGCAAAGGTGGTGGCCTGATTTCTAGAGCTATCACGGCCGATCACGATTGCCAACCCATGTAGACGACGACCACGGCGTAAGTGTCGATGAAGCCGTGGGCCAGAATGCTGGCCCAGAGATTGCGCCCGGAAAGCAGATACGCGGCGCCCAGGATCAGCCCGGCGACGGCAGAGTCGAAGATGCCGGAAGCGCCCTTGTAATAGTGTCCATAGCCGAACAGGACCGAGACGACGACCATCGCGCACCAGTACGCCGCCGGCGAGCCGCCACCGGACTCCGCGGCGCGGGTGAGCAAGTAGCCGCGATAGGCGATCTCTTCGCCGAAGGCGGCGAACGTCCATACGAGTAGCAGCGTCAATAGCGCTACCTGAATGTTGCCCGTGATTTCGTCGATCCCCTGCGGCGCTATGGCGGGCGGCCAAAAGTGACTGGTGAGCGGGTCGACGACGAACTCGCCTAGCAGGATTCGCAGCGTCGCGGCAGCCAGCGCGATTTGCACGATGCGGGCCGCTTGAGCCCTAGTACCGCCCAGCCGCCATTTCGCAGCCGGGCCGAGACGAGACCCAGCACAACGAGGATCGGTACCTCGTTGGGCACAACGTGAAGGACGTTGTGACCGATGACGATCGCGGCGCCGATCAGAAACTCAACCGTGCTGAGTGTCCGCGATACGGGCGGTGACGCTGGCGGCGGCATGGTCGACGTGCTTGGCTCG
>JANNQN010000193.1:0-34058 GCA_031400775.1 Planctomycetia bacterium
CCGGATTACGCAAACTACCAAGCACGTACGAACGCATTCTTTCCCGGCCCACCGCGGAGATGACAGGCGAGATACGTCACCTTTGCGATGCCTATGTGCGGTTCCGACGTCCATGAGAAAAACAGCCTTCGATCCAGAGAATAGCTTCAACTCCCAGGAGAAATGGTGATGCAAAAAACGTCTTGTTTGAGTGTTCTTGTTGCTGTGGCGTTCCTCGGGGCCGTCGGAGCGGAGAACGGCCGCGTGTACGCCGTCGAACAGGAAGCCAAGGAAAGTGCACTCCAGCAGTCGCCGAATGAAGAGGCAAAGCCCGTGGAGGAACCCAAATACCCGCAAGGATTCATCAATGAAGGTCCGCTGCCCGAAGGGTTCCCACCGCCGAGCGAAGTCGGCCAGATCGTCGAGAAGAGCTACCCCCTGTGCCGAACGTACTCGGCCGAAGGGAGCAACGCATTCATGCGTTGCTTTGCCTATTTGACGAAGCACAAGCATGAGATGACCGCGCCGGTGATTATGGATTACAAACGTCGCGAGCCCTCGGACAGACCGAAGGCGATTGCTAACTTCGATGCAATGGACATCAACCGGATGCACTTCGTGCTGGAGCGGCCGTTGCTCGACGAACCGAAGAGCGAGGGGGCAGTCGTGGTAGCTGACATCCCCACCATGCGTGTCCTGAGCATTGCATTCCAGGGTCAATTGTCAGCCGATACACGTGAACAAGCAGAGATAAAGCTTGCCGCGGAAATCGAATCTCGAAAAAATCTAACGGTCGTCGGTCCCTACCGGGTTCTAGGTTACAATTCACCGTTTGTGCCAAAAGACAAAGCGTTCTGGGAAATACAGGTCCCGATCACCGACGTGAAGCTCGACGAAGCGAAATAGACAGCCCACCTCGACTGTCAGTTGACCGTCTGTTTCGTAATCAAGGACATTTCCGTGCAAAAACTGATTCAGGGCACTCATCAATTCCAGAGCGAGGATTTCCTTCCCTTACAAGGGTTGTTTGAGCATCTGGCGAAGGGCCAGAATCCCGAAACCCTCTTCATCACCTGCTCCGACTCACGCATCGACCCAAACATGCTAACCCGGTCCAAACCGGGCGATCTGTTCATCATTCGCAACGCCGGAAATATCATCCCGCCTCACGGTGCGGGCAATGGAGGTGAAGCAGCGACGGTTGAATTTGCCGTGGCCGCTCTCGGCGTCAAGGACATCATCATCTGCGGTCATTCCCACTGCGGGGCGATGAAAGGGTTGCTGCAGCCCGAACAGGTAGCTTCGCTCCCTGCCGTTTCTTCGTGGCTATCTCATGCCGAGACGACCCGCCGCATCATCCGCGATAACTACGGGCACCTGGACGGTGATCGCCTGCTCACGGCGACCGTCGAAGAAAACGTCCTGGTGCAGCTTGAGAACCTTCGGACTCTTCCGTCCGTCGCCTCACGGCTCGTGCGAGGCGACCTGCACTTGCATGGCTGGGTTTACAAGATCGAAACGGGCGCAGTGTTCGCCTATGACCTGAGAACCGGGCAGTTCGTCGCCCTTGCCGAGTACCAGTATCCGCCGGACGAAAGCAGCATCCGCAAGAGAACCAACAACGCGATCTAAATGGCCCAGAACCACGCCCCGGGTAAAAGTCGATGAGTTCGCAAATTCGCGAGGGATTCTGGCGCGAGGCGATTGCTCTGCAAGGATCGATCACTCCGCGCGTCATGCCTCTCGTCCTGGGTTTCGGCCTCATCGCTGGCGCCACCTGTGTCGTGTCCTGGCTGATTGAGAAACCGCTGCAAGTGCGGCTGGCACTGGCGGTGGCACCCTTCGAGTTCGTCGGTGCGGTGCTTGGACTCCTCCTGGTTCTACGCACGAATGCAGGATATGACCGCTGGTGGGAAGCCCGTAAACTTTGGGGCAGCATCGTAAACCAGTCTCGCAATCTAGTCATTAGCGCGCTGGCCTACGGACCGACCGATTCGCAGTGGCGAGAGTCGCTCGTGCGCTGGACAGCGGCATTCCCGCATTTAGCACGGCACAGCCTCCGAGGTGAAAAACCATCGACTGAAGTGTCCAACCTGGTAGGCCAAGGTGGCTTAGATCAACTTGCGACCGCGGATCACATGCCGAGCTTCGTCGCCTTGAAACTTGCCGGTTTATTGCGGGACGCTTGCGACAAGCTGGAGATGGATAAGTTTGCCTTCGTCCAAATCGACCGGGAGCGGGCCTTGTTGATCGACCACATCGGGGCGTGCGAACGAATCCTGAAAACTCCTCTGCCCCGACTCTATTCGATCAAGATACGACGCTTTATCGTACTGTTCCTGCTGACGCTGCCTCTTGCACTTATTCATCGACTAGATGGAAATTGGGGCGATTGGTTCGTTCCATTCATTACAATGCTGGTTGCGTATCCATTGCTGTCCTTGGATCAGATCGGGGTCGAACTGGAAAACCCGTTCTCGTCGACGAATCTCAGTCACTTGCCGTTAAATGAGATCTCGGCGACCATTGAGCGGAACTTGCTCGGCGTCTTGAAAGTGAAGCAGGCCGACGGCTCATGATGTCGGGTTTGACCACTACAGCCCATCAGTCAAACGAAACCTTAATCACCAATCGCAAGGTACCGAATATGTGGACATGTTCGTGTCTCGCACAAGTGCTCCCAGCATCTGGCATCTCGATCGGAACAGCACCGAACAACCGTCGACGGTCCCTTTGCGCGGCGATCGTGGCCGTCGGATCGATTGTGGTTGCTGTGCTCGGGACGCCGCTGATGCGCGCGGCCCACGCCGGAGAGGCTGAGAAGCCCGCGTCCAGCGAGCAGGCAAAGCAAACGCCTCCTGCTCCCAGCTCGCAGAAGGCGCCGGGACTACCGGTGACTCGCGCGGATCTCGCCGCCGCTTATCTGCGGCTCGAACAAGCGTATTTTTCCCGCCCGCCGGTAGGAGACAAGATCGCTACAATCAACAAGGCCTTCGACAAGGCGACGTTGGCCTTCTTCATGGGCCGCAACGCGGACGCCATCCGCGCAATCGACGCGTTGACCGAAACGCTCGGGCCCGAAAACACGCCGGCCGCCGAGCGAGCCGTCGTTTCGCTCAAGGTTGCGGTCGAGCCGCCAGTGTGGACGATCGGCGACCCGCCAAGAGCGGTCGCTCGCATCGCCTCGATCTACGAGTGGCCGACAGCCGAGCCGATCGAACTTAAACTTCAACTACGTTTGGTCGAGCCGGGTGGACGGACAGTGTTCGGTCGTACCATCGCAATAACGGTGGGCCCGGGCTGCAAGGCTGACGCCACGGTGCCACTGGAACTCTCAACCGATCGGCTGAAGCCGGGCTTGTATCGAATCGAGCTTGGCCCCGTTGATGGTCGCTGCCTGGCGGTGGGGCGAGTGAGCGTGATCGATGGCGCTTCGCTCGACGAGCAGCGCAGGGCGAATGAAACAATGCTGGCTCAATTGAAACCGTCCAGCGCGCAGATGGTGCAATCGCTGGCTAGCTGCCGCGCTCGAAATCATCTGCTCAACGATCGCCCCTCCGACGAAAACTCCGTCCAATTCTTGTCGGACCTTAACGCCCTGGCACGCGACGTCGCGTCCGAGATTCATGCTCTATCGTCGGGCAAAGACCCCTACTTCCGCCGGCGCGGAGACTACTGGCGCGTGTTACGGGTTGGCAACCGAGAGATTCCCCTCCGCGTGTATGCGCCCGAAGGGGCGTCGAAGGACGGGCCGTTGCCGTTGCTTGTCGTATTGCACGGCATGGGAGGCGACGAGAACATGTTCCTGGAAGCTTATGGCGCGGGCATCGTCAAGCAGATCGCCGACAAGGAGGGTCTGCTGGTAGCCTCGCCCCTCACCTACAGCTTCGGCAGCGAAATTAAGACGCTATATGCCCTCATCGAAGCGTTAGGCTACGACTATTCAATCAACAGCGATCGGGTCTACGTGCTGGGACATTCGATGGGAGCGGGCGCTGCCGCAGGACTCGCCCGGGGTCGCAGCGACACCGTTGCCGCGGCGTGTTGCATCGCGGGCGGCAGGTTCCAGACGAAATCGGACTCCCCGCCTATCTTGGTGGTGTCGCCTGAACTGGACGGCGTCGTGCCGCCCAAGCGACTCCAAGAATCTGCGCAGAAGGCGATGTCCGAGGGGATGCCCGGCGAGTTAAAGATTATGCCCGGCTACGGGCACACTCTGGCAGTGGGCGCTATCCTCCCCGAGGCAGTGAGCTGGCTACTTCGCCATCGGCGATCAACCTCTCCCTGACGTAGCCGTCATTCGACGCCAAATGTAGCCAATCTGTAGCCAACACGCGGAACGCTGGCGCACCTTATGGACAGTCGCGGAAAATCGCGGTCGTCACAACGTGAAACACGTGCGCACGTTGGGCGATCGTGGACGCAGGCGACACATACCAAGGTAGGACTCGAAATCAGGTGCCCCGCAAGGGGTTGTGGGTTTGAATCTCATGCCCTCCGCTTGATGAGAAGCCGTCGTCCTAACGGGTTGGCGGCTTTCATTTTGCGCTGTGTTCATTTTAAGTTCTCCCGTCATTGGGTTGAATTTGTGCTAGATCCAAAAACCAGTTAGCGCCTCTACTTTCGGTCGATGTCAGGAGTCGAAAGAATCGTTTGAGTTAATGACACAATGACCGGAGCTGAACGAGCTACCAGAGACTCGGGGGCGTCTGGCGGAGCAGCAGCCTCGGGAAGAGTTAAAATCCTCCGGCGGTCACCGCATCGTCGTCGTTGACGAGTGTCAGGACTTTGCCAAGGCGAGCGTGCTGATATCTCCCCTGCCGAACGACATCCGCGGCTATTGCTGTTTGGCAGCGCGATCGGGCGTGTAGGGCTGCTGGGGCCACAGAGGCTCCAGCAAGGATTGGTTCCACTGATCCCAGAGGCCCTTGAGTTCTTTGGCCTTCTGCGGTTCGGCGCTGGCCAGGTCATCGGTTTCTCCGATGTCTCGAGCCAAATTGTAGAGCCGCACCGGCGAAAGCGGCGAGCTTGAATCCTCTCCGGCGAACTCGTGGGAATACGTGACAAGTTTCCAGTCGCCCTTGCGAATGGCCATTTGTTGGCCCAATCGCCAGTACAGCACATCGTGCGGGGCGCCGGCGATCTCGTCCTTGAGGTAGGGCAGCAGATTGACGCCGTCCAACTTCCAGTCGGCTTTGGCCTCGACTCCGGCGGCGGCGAGTGCCGTGGGCAGAATGTCGAGCTGGATGACCGGCTGGTCGTAAACCTTGCCGGCCGGGAACTTGCCCTTCCAAGAGACGACAAACGGCACGCGGATGCCGCCATCGAGCGTCGATACCTTCGAGCCTCGCAGCGGCGCGTTGCGCGATCCGTTGAGCGCCGCGCGACGGATGGTCGGTCCGCCATTGTCGCTGCAAAAGAAGATCAGCGTGTCTTGCTCCAAGTTGGTCCGCCGCAGCTTGTCGAGTACCTGGCCAATGGCTTCGTTCAGGGCCACGGTCATCGCGCAATACGTGCGCCGCATGGGATCCGAAATCGACGCGAACCGTTCCAGCCGCTTGTCCGTCGCGTGCATTGGCGTGTGAACCGCGTTGAACGGCAGGTAGAGGAAGAACGGACGTTTCCGATGTCGCTCGATAAACGATACGGCCTCTCGTGCAAAGGCGTCGGTCAGGTATTCCGGTTCCTGCACAACTTCGGTGCCACGATAGATCGGCGCCGGTTGCCGCCGACGAGCGTCGGCCTTGCCGGCGTCGCTTGCCGCGGCGTCATCTCTGGGGGCGTTCTGCAAACCAGGAAAGACAATGTTCGGCAAGCCCGGCAAGTAGACGTGCGCTCCTCCCGGGAATCCGAAGTATTCGTCGAAGCCGCGCTGTTGCGGATGGAATTTCGGCGCGGCGCCTAAATGCCACTTGCCAACCATGCCGGTGGCGTATCCGGCTGCTTTCAAACGATCGGCGATCGTCGTTTCGGACAGTGGCAGACCAATTCGGGCAACGCTATCGCCGCCCGGCTCGCCCCGCGGGCCCGGGTTGAATTCGTGCCCGAAACGCTGCTGATAGCGGCCCGTGAGCAGTCCGGCCCTGGTGGGGCTGCAATAGGGGCACGACACATAACCGTTGGTGCAGCGGACGCCCCCCTTCGCCAGCGCATCGATGTTCGGTGTGGGAATGTCCTGACAACCTTGAAATCCGACGTCGGCGTAACCAAGGTCATCGGCCAGCAGAATGACGATATTCGGTTGGCGCGCCGCGGCGGTTGCAGCCCCACAGAGCAACAGGCTGAAAACCACGAGGACGACCGTCGGAATGCGGATCATGATTGTAATTTCCTTCCTGGAGCGCGGGGCAGAACACGATCGGTCACAAGAAAGGGCCGGAGTCGTCGGTGGACTGGCGCTGGTGGCGACCATTGCCTTCGACAATACTCCGCGGCTGCGAAACACCGCTCAATATTGGAAAACCCACGCAGGCAGTTGTCAATCTTCCCATCTCACGGGCGACCGGAAAGTCTGAGCCGGGATACTTTCCTTTGCTCCGGCGAGCAGCAAGGTCGAATCGGCGGCAAGTCACATCCGCGCATCGCCGCCGGCTAATGCCAGTCGTCGGTCAGCCAAATATTGGCCGTGCCGTCCAATCCGGCGGTCAAGATCGAGCGCCCATCGGGCGAGAATGCGACGGCGGTGACCGATTGATCATGGTGCCGCAAGGTAATGATCTCCTTACCTTCGACCTGCGCTTCGGGTTCCACGGCCCCGCTGGCCGGTTGATTTTCGGCCGCCGCGCGGTCTTTGACGTCGGTGTCCCATAGCTTGGCAGAACGATCTTGGCTGCCCGTCAGCGCGCGACGACCGTCGGGCGAGAGGGCCACTGAGTGAATAGCGGCCGTGTGCCCCAAGTAGTTGACTAGGCGGCGCTGCGAGGCCGCGTCGTAGATCGCCGCCCTTCCATCGCCCAATCCGACGATCAGCCGTCGGCCGTCGACGGAGAGGGCCAGGCAATTTCCAGCCGCGTCCAGTTTAATTGTCGAGGTCTGTTTGCCGCTCGACACGTCCCAATACCGAAGTGCGGCGTCGTCGCACACCGTCAACAAGCTCTTGCCGTCGGGCGTGAAGACGGCCTGGCGAACGGGCTGCTTTGTCGCGCCGTCGGGCTGATGTTCGAGAACGTGCAGCACACGCCGAGCGGCAAGGTCCCAAATCCGGGCCGTGCCATCGCTGCTCGTGGAAGCCAACACATTGCCGTCGATCGGCGAGAAGCACGCGCTAGAAATCCCTCCCGCATGTTCCGCCGGCAATTGGAATTCGCCCTGGCCGGTCGTCGCGATCCAGATTTTCAACCTGCGGTCCGAGCTTCCCGTGACGATCTTTTGACCATCGGCGGAGAAAGCGGCCGTCGTCACGCCGGAATGCGGCCGAAAGACGATCTGCGGGACGAGGTCATCCGGCGGATTCCAGATCGCGGCCCCATTTCCACCCACCGTCAACACACCCGGAGAATTGGGGACTTCGATCGCGGACCAGACCGCTTCCTGGCGATCGCCGAAGTCGAGATACGCGATATTGCCGTCCGCCAGAATTTCACGCCCGGAGGTCAGATCCCATTTGCGTACGGCGCTTCCCAGGGATTTTTCGCCAGATTTTTCACCACCGCCGGCCGCTCGACTAGGCGCGCGCGCCGCGATTGCCGCCTGGTCCGCACCGGCAAATGCGATCGACGTAATACTTTCCGCCCCGCGATAGAGCTCGTGAATGACGCTGCCGCGTTCGATGTCCCAGAGTCGGATGACGCTTTGCAGTCCCGTGCCGCGCGTGTCTTCGGAAAGCGTCAACAATTGCCGGCCGTCGCTCGAAATGGTCATCGCCGTCACGGCCACGTCGTACGCATCGCGATACTGGGCGTCGGCCAGCTTGACGATCGCCGGCAGTTGACGGCCCGTAGTCACGTCCCATTGGGCCACTGTGCCGTCGTGACTGGCCGTGAGCAATCGCCGACTGTCGGGCAGGAAGGCGGCGGCGGTGATTTTGCGGTTGTGGCCTTGGAGCGTCGCGAACTCGCGGCCGGTCGAGGCATCCCACAATTTGCCCAGGCCGGCATCGTCGCCGGAGTAGATCCAACGTCGGTCGGGCGAAATCGCCACGGCGGTGACGACTCGGCGGTGTCCCGTGCCAAAGGCCCCGTGGGCAAAACCATGGCGGCGCGGCGATTTGCCCGCTGGGTCCATATCCCACAGAGCGATGCGCCGCTGCGTGGGATCGCCGTCATCGGTTTCCTGCTCCCGAGGCGCGGCGCCTGCCTTGCCGGCGCCATTGACCGCCGACACGCCCGTGAGAATCCACTTCGAGTCGCTCGAAACGGCGATCGTGGCCAGGCGGCCGGTTCCCTCGATGACGCTGAGTTGCCGCCCGGTGGCCGCATCCCAGATGCGCGTGGTATTGTCTCCAGCGGCCGTTGCCAACAGCTTGCCGCCGGCAAAGAAAATGGCGCGCGAGGCGAGAAAATCGTGTCCCTCCTTGAGTCGGTGTAGCGCGCTTCCCGTCGGGGTATCGAAGATTGTCGCCGAATGGTCTCGGCTGGCGGTGACGACTCGGCTGCCGTCGGGAGAGAACGCGGCGGCCAGGATCGCGTCTTCGTGGCCCGCCAGCACTTGACCGTGCCCGGCGCTTACGTGCCTGTAATCCAACATGTCCCAGAGCTTGATCTGGCCCTCCTGGCTGACTGAAACGACGTGCCGCGCATCAGGCGCGAAGGCGCAAGACTGAACCGGCCGGCTATGGCCCCGCAACAGCGTGCGGAGCCTGCCCGTTTCGACTTCCCACACACGCACCGTATTGTCATCGCCGCCGCTGAGCACATACTGCGAGTCCGGCGAGAAGCTCAACGCCCGCACGGGCGCCGAGTGCCCCTCGAACGATCGGCTCTCCTGCTGTGCAAGCGGTGCCGCCGACACCAGCCGTTTGATCTCGACTTCCTTGATGTTGTCGGGCTGCCACACCAACACTCGATTATCGGAACCGCCGGAAGCGACGTGACGGCCGTCGGGCGAAATCGCGGCCGCAAATACCGGACCCTTGTGGCCGAGGAACGTCTTGGCCTGAATGGCGCGGGGGGCGGGCCCGCTCGTATCGACCGACCAGATAATCACTTTGCCGTCTTGACCCGCGGACACGATTTGCTTCTCGTCGGCGGAAAAAACGGCCGACCACACCCACCAGCTATGCCCCTGCAAGGGTGAGCCATCCACTTCGCGCCCGGTTTTCACATCCCAGATCCGAACCGTCTTGTCGCGCGAGGCCGTCAGCAGCCAGCGTCCATCGAGCGGCGAAAAGGCCGCGCTCAACACATGGTCTGCGTGCCCGGCGAGAGTATGAACAAGCGCGCCGTCGGCGGTGCGGACGATGCGCACCAGCGCATCGTCGCCGGCCATTGACAGGTATTGTCCGTCGGGAGAGACCGCCACGGCGTGTAGAAACTCGGAGTGCTTAATCGTCGATCGCTCGGTCCGATTTTCTAGATCCCAGATACGCGCATGACCATCTTTGCCGGCCGTGACAAACCATGCTCCGTCCGGAGAAAAGGCCAGCGAGCTGACGCCGCCGGGCGCTTTCAAATCGAAACCTTGGCGGCACTGCCGCTTGAGAAATCCCCATTCCCAATGGCGCCAGTCGTGTTGGCCCTCGCCGGGAACGCAGGCGGCCAACAGGCTTTCGGCGGCATCGAAGGCATTTTCGTCGATGCGCGCCGCTGCTGACCCGATGCGCGCGACGTAGGCCGCATATTCCTCGCCTTGCTTGGCGAGTACGGCCTTGCGCTCTTCTTCTTTGGCTTTGTTTTGGGCTTCAACGGCCAATAGCCTCTGCTGCCGCTCATCCTCCTCCGCCTTCCTCGCTTGCATTTCTGCTGCGCGGGCGAGTGCTTCTTCCGCTTTCGCCTTGGCCTCGGCGGCGCGGGCAAGCTTTCTCTGCTGCTCCTCCTCCTGTCGCGCGAGGGTTTCGGCTGCCTGGGCCTCTACGGCGGCATTCTTGTCCTGAATTGCCTGCTCCTTGGCCGCCGATTCTTGGTTCTTCGCGGCATTGACCACGACCAGCGCCGCGGCGATGACGCCAAACACTACGATGACCAACGCGGCAGCGATGCGCTTGAAACGCGTCAGCCATTTCTGACGAGCAGACCGCTCGCGCTGCGCCGCTTCAAGCTCTCGGCGCAGACTCGCGTGCTGGGGATCGTCGGCGCTCAGAAGCGACACGCCGAGCTCGAAGTCGCCCTTGGTTTTGGCACACTCGGCGTAAGCCATCCGCGCCGTTGCAACGCCGTCACGTGCTTCGGCGTTTCCGTCCCACAATGCCAACGCCTCTTGAAAGCCGAACATCGCGTGGGCGAAGCTCTGATAGTCGGCGATCTTCTTGGCTTGTGCTAATTCATTTGCCGCCCGCGACGACAGCGTGATGCTCTCGCAATGCGAATTGTAATCGCGCAGCGCCGCCTGAAAATCCTGAACGCTGGCGTACCGATCGGCTGGGTATGTGGCCATCGCGCGATGGGCGATGTCGACCAGCTCTCCGGATTGCTCGCAGGGTTGAATCTCGTTGCTCGCGGCCGCGAACAAGCACTCCTGCGCGGTTTTTCCGCCGTGCGCCCGATGGCCGGTGACCACTTCGTACAGAATCGCTCCGAGCAGATAAATATCACTGGTCGGTCCGATCAGCTCGAACGGTCCGGTCACCATTTCGGGCGCCATGTAGGCGGGCGTGCCGCCGAGGCTGTCGGGGGCCGTCACGAACTCGGCATGCCGAAAGCTCGCGGTCGCCAGCGCCATGCCCCAGTCCATCACCAGCACCTCGCCGTAGTCGCCGAGCATCACGTTTTCCGGCTTGAGATCGCGGTGAATCACGCCGTTTGCGTGCGCGAACGCCACGGCGTCGGCCACCTTCATGAGAATCTCGAGATTCACGATCAGTGACTTGTCGCCGATGACATTCGACCAGGGCGTTCCTTGCACGCGCTTCATCGAATAAAAAAGCGCATTTTGCTCGTTGGTGCCCAGTTCATAGATGGGCACGATATTCGGATGATCGAGCTCACCGGTAACGACCGCCTCGGTGAGGAATTTTTCGCGGCGTTGCGGGTTGGCGGCCACGTTCGGCTTGACCATTTTCACCGCTACCACGCGGTTGACAGATGCCTGCCGTGCGGCGTACACGACGCCCATCCCGCCTTTGCCAATCACTTCCAGCAACTCGTAGTCGGCGCCCGCGGGCGACTCGCCGCCGCTCACCTTGCGAGACTCGATCGAATGCACGCCGCGTGGGTTGACCACCAGGGACGAGCCCATTCCAGAGGAAGTTCGCGAGTCGAACTTGAGCGAGGTTTGCGGTCCGGCATCGTCCGAAATGGCGGCGCCCCAAGTATTGGTGAGCAGATCGACGTCACCCGCGGAAAGTTTGCGGACGGCCAACGTCACCGACTGGCGAGGCGCCATCGGCGGCAGATCGAGCGTGGCGTCGGTTGGACCGAGCTTCGGTTGCGTGGCCGGATCGCTTGAACTCTTACCGCCGCGCTTCCACGATTCGAGCGACATCGTCCGATCGAGGGTTGGTCGGTTCTCGGCGGGCTTGCCGCCGGCCGAATCCAAAGTAAGTCCGCAATGCGGGCACTTCGGCGGAAGCTTCTCGCCGACTGACGCATTGCAGTGAGGACAATTCAGCATCGGACTACCTCAATCGACTGAGTAACCGCCGTGCCTTGGTCAATGGACGCTCGTCGGCTCGACGTTTCAAGCGCGCGACGAGGCGTTGGTGTCGCCCGGTCGCAGCATAGGTGAAGAATCCGCCGCCAAGAGCCAGCGCGCCGTCGAGACGACCATCTTCAACCAGCTCCGCCTCAGTGTCGTCAAAGCGACCCATCTCGGTCGCCTGCGGCTGCTCGGCCGAGTCGGGATCGGCAACCCCTTCGGGTTCGACGGCCCTGGGCGGCGCCGCGACGGCGCCGTCACCTTCGTCCGCCGGGTCGATGCTTCGGCCTTCGCGGACGATGACGTCGACGACCAACCGTTCAATCCCGTCCGGCTGGATCTGGTAAATGCGGTAATGCCCATCTGGCAGCCGCCCGAACAATTTCCGCAGGTTATCGAGCACTTCGTTGGCGAGCGGCTCGTCGCTGTTTTCCACTTCCTCGCCCGAAGGCCGCACGATCCGCAGCACTAACCGCGGTTGGGCGCCAGCCACCGAACCTATGCGGTAGGTTCGGACATCGGATTGATTGACGGGAGCCGGAACCGACGGCTGCGGCGTGGCGTCCATCGACACCGGCGGCGCTATCTGGGTCGTGCCCGCGCCTACGCCTGGCGTCGAGAAAAGGACGTCGCGTGGAAGGACCCCCACCACCACATCGAAGGTCTGCGTGGCCGATCCGCCGTCGTCGTCGCTGACCGTGACCGTCACCGTAAAGGTGCCCGCGGCGGCAAAGATGTGAGTTCCGTCGAACGAACCGGCCGTCAAGACTCCCGGACCGCCAGATTGATCGATCGCTCCCGGCCCCGAGCTGACGACAGTGCCATCGCCCCAGTTGATCGAAAAGGTGAATCGCTCGGTCGTCTCGCCAGGCGCGTTCAGAGGGTTGTCGAAGCCCGGATCGGCGAACTGTCCGATATCAGTAATTGCCAGTGGACGGGTTTGTGCGACCGTTTGATTGGGTACCGATACCAGTGTCGGAGCCACGTTGTTGACCGTCACCGTCAGGGTGGTAACGTCCACCCGACCGTCGGCCGACGTGATGGACAGCGTTACGCTATACAACCCGTTGTCGGCATAGATATGGGCGCCATCGAACGAACCTGCCGTGGCGACCCCAGGACCTTCAGCGGTGTCGATCGTCGCAGACCCGGTATCGACCGTCGTGCCGTCGCCCCAGTCAATGCTGTAGCCAAACTGCATCGCGCCCTCGCCTCCGCCTGGAACGAGCGCGGAGGGAACCGGATCGATGAACTGGCCGATGTCGGAAACGAACAGCATTGAACCCTCGTCCACCGTCTGCTGGCCGCCGGTGGTCAACGTGGGGCCAATATAAACCGTGAACGAATCGCTTGCCGTGCCGCCATCGTCATCGCTAATCGTGACGGTGACGGTATAAATGCCGCCGTTCGTATAAATGTGCTGGCCGTCGAACGACCCGGATGTTAACACGCCGGCCGAACCCGGCACGTCGATCGTGGCGGCCCCCGAATCAACCTCGCTGCCATCCCCCCAATCGACTGCAAACGTGAACCTCTCGGTCGTCTCGCCGCCGACATTGCTCGGATTGTCGAAGCCCGGGTCGGAGTATTGGCCGATGTTCGCGATCGAGAGCAAGGCGCCTCGGCCGGCGATCTGGTCGGGAACGACCGTCAGCGCCGGCGCGACGTTGTTGACCGTGACGGTCAACGTGTCGCTGGCGATGTTGCCGTCGGGGTCGGTGATCGTGACCGTCACCGCGTAAAGGCCGTTGTCGGCATAGACATGCGCGCCGTCGAACGAGCCAGCGGTCGCTACGCCGGGGCCGCCGGGCACATCGATCGTGGCAACGCCCGAGGCGAGCGGCGTGCCGTCACCCCAGTTGATCGTGAACGTATAGTCGCCGGGAGCCTGGCTCCGCCCCAGCGAGTCGGTGAATGAACCGATATTCGTAATCGAAAGCGGTGAGCCCTCGTTCACCGTCGTGTCGGGCGCCACCACCAGGAACGGCGCATTGTTACCTACGCTAACCTGCAACGTTGTAACGGCCGTGCCGCCGTCGTCGTCGCTAAGGGTGATGGTCACCGTGTAGATGCCGCTGGCGGAATACGCGTGCGCACCGTCGAACGAGCCGGCCGTGAGCACGCCGGCCGAGCCGGGCACGTCGATCGTCGCCGGTCCGGAATCCACGTCGCTGCCGTCGCCCCAATCGACGGAAAACGTGAACCGTTCGGTCGTTTCACCGCCGACGTTATTTGGATTGTCGAAACCGGGATCGGTAAACTGCCCAATGTTCGCGATTGCCAGCAGCTCGCCTTCGCTCGTCGTCTGGTCGCCCGCGGCGGCAAGCGTCGGCGTCACGTTGTTGACTGTTACCGTGAACGTTTCGGTCGTTGAGCCGCCATCGTCGTCGCTGACCGTGACGGTCACCGTATAGACGCCGTTGTCGGCGTAGGTGTGCGACCCGTCGAAGGAACCCGCCTTCGGCACCCCGATTCCGCCGGGCACGTCGATCGTGGCCGGTCCAGATTCGATGCCGCTGCCGTCGCCCCAGTCGATCGTAAAGCTGAATTCCTCAGTCGTTGGTCCGCCGGGGTTGTTCGGATTGTTGAATCCCGGGTCGGTGAACTGACCGATGTTCGGGATGGTCAGCAGAGTCCCTTCGTCGACGACCTTGTCGGGCGCGACGGTCAACGTCGGCGCAACGTTGCCGACAGTGACCAGAAACGTCCTGCTGACGGTTCCACCGTCGTCATCGCTGATCGTGACGGTCACGGTGTAGATGCCGTTATCGGCGTAGGTGTGCGCACCGTCGAACGAACCGGCTGTCGGCATGCCAACTGACCCGGGCACGTCGATCGTCGCCGGTCCGGAATCGACGTCGCTGCCGTCGCCCCAATTAATGGCGAACGTGAACCGCTCCGTGATTTCGCCGCCGACATTATTCGGGTTGTCGAACCCCGGGTCGGTGAACTGTCCTAGATTCGCTAGGGTGAGCGTCGCTCCTTCGTCGATGTTCTGATTGCCCGGCACTTCGAGCGTGGGCGTGACGTTGTTCACGACCACGGTGAACGTGTCGCTGACCGTTCCACCGTCGTCGTCGCTGATCGTGACGGTCACGGTATAGATGCCGTTATCGGCGTAGGTGTGCGAGCCGTCGAACGACCCGGCCGTCGGCACTCCCGGGGCGCCGGGCACGTCGATCGTCGCCAGGCCGGAATCGACCTCCGTCCCGTCGCCCCAATCGACGGCGAACGTGAATCGCTCGGAGGTTTTGCCCCCTTCATTGAGCGGATTGTCGAAGCCCGGATCGGTGAAGGATCCGATATCGGTGATCGACAGCTCGCTCCCTTCGTCGATCGTCTGGTCGGGCGCGACCAGCAGTTCCGGCGTGACGTTGTTCACGACCACGGTGAACGTGTCGCTGACCGACCCGCCGTCGTCGTCGCTGATCGTGACGGTCACGGTATAAATGCCGTTGTCGGCGTAGGTGTGCGCGCCGTCGAACGATCCGGCAGTCAGCACTCCCGGGGCGCCGGGCACGTCGATCGTCGCCAGGCCAGAGTCGACCTCGGTCCCGTCGCCCCAATCGACGGCGAACGTAAACCGCTCGGAGGTCTCGCCCCCTTCGTTGAGCGGATTGTCGAAGCCCGGATCGGTAAAGGATCCGATGTCGGTGATCGACAACTCGCTCCCCTCGTCGATCGTCTGATCGGGTGCGACAGCGAGCGTGGGCGTGACGTTTTCGACGGTCACGGTGAGCGAGTCGCTGGATTCTCCGAGCTGACTTGCGATCGTGACCGTTACCGTATAGACGCCATTGTCGGCATACGTATGCGCGCCGTCGAACGAACCTAAAATCGGTGAGCCGCCTTGGCCGAACGAGTCAATCGTGGCCGTGCCTGAGTCGAACGGCGTGCCATCGCCCCAGTCGACCGTGTAAGTGTAGAGCGGTTGGCCGCCGGGGAATTCATTGGACGCATCGCTGAAGCTGCCAATATTCGTGATCGAAAGCAGCGTTCCTTCGTCGGTGGTTTGGTCGTCCGCGACTGTCAGAATCGTCCCAATGAGGTTGACGTCGTCGACCAGGGGGCTGATTGTCGGGTCCAGAGCGGCGGCATCGCCAGCGGCGTCCTGCGATTGCGCTCCTGCAGGTAATTGCGCGGTGTCGCTCGTGGGCGCCGCGTCCTGGCCGAGTGGTGTCGCTTGGGGGCCCAGGTCAGTGCCTTGCACTCCGGTCTCGGCAGCCGCCAGGACCAATCCGGCGCCTGCGCCAACCGTCAGCACGCGCCGTTCTTCGAGTTGGCGCAGGACAAGCTGGGGAGCGTAGCGCTCAGGGCTTCGCTCCGGCGGCGGCAGGCGCCAGGCGCTGCGCAGCTTATTCCAAATGTGAAAACCTTGCCGCGGCCGACGCATGGCGGAATTCCCTTTGCACAACGGACTCCCGAGATCGCCCATTCTCGGAAACAGGCAGGCTTTATTATCCCTAGCGGGGCATCGTGACGTCAAACTGGCGGGATAAATTCGCTTGGCGCCGGCATGGCAAACTTTTCCGGTTGAATCGGTTAGGGACAAAAGGTTGAGATTGCCGAAAACACCAGATTTCTCGGTGGAATCGCAAAGGCTTGAGATATCGATTATCCGGCGCCGAAGAAGCTCATAATCACGGGGGGTCGTCATGAGATACGCTGTTGGCTTGCTTCTGCTCGGTGCTTGCACGCTCGCCACGGGCTGCGCCCAAGGTCAGCTCCGAGGGCTCACCCTAGAGGATGCGTTGTGCATCCCTATGTCGCCGGAGGCGGTGAGCGACCAAAACGCCCCACCGAGAGATGTCCCTGGTGAAAGGCGCGGGCTTCGAGCCAGCGCGATTGCCTTGGTCGAGCATCAGGCTGACGACCACGAACAAGCTGACGAGGCGCCTGCGGAGCCGATTGGCGAGGGGGCGTTCGTCGACGACGATCTACGTCCGATCGAGGTCTTGCCGGAACCTGCCGGCGCCCCAGCCTTCGAGCCGGGGGCGGGCGAGGTGGACATCGACCGCTTTACGCGCCGCGTGACAGAAGTGCCGCTCGATATTCGCACCACGGCCGGGGCGATGCCCGAAGACGTGTCCGCAGCGGCGTTTCCCGAGGCTGAAACCCCCAGCGAACCCGGCCCGGCTCCCGACCGGGTCGAAGTACCCGTGGCCTATTCCCCCTGGACGATTTGTTACCGACCCTTGTACTTCGAAGAGATCCGTCTGGAGCGCTACGGTGACTCGCACGGCATCTTGCAGCCGGCGATTTCCGGGGCCCGCTTCTTCGGCAGCGTGGTGGCCTTGCCCTACAAGATGACGGTCCGGCCGCCGCGCTCGTGTGAATGCTCCAACGGCTTTAGCCGTCCTGGCGATTGTCCCTTGGAAGGCTACGGCAAGCACGAGCTGCGGGCCGACGCCGCCTTGGTCGAGGCAGCCATCGTCGCGGGCATCGCAGTGGCTTTGCCGTGGTAAAGCGGCGTTGCCGGCCAAGCGAGATCGTCACCGACTGAACGTCTGTCGAATCCAACGCGCGAATTGTGCCAGGAGCGGGCTCGGGGCGACGGAAATGCGGGCCCCGCCGTGGACGCCCGCGATCAGGTGCGGTGGGTCGTGGTCGAACCGGACGCGGACCTGATACCAGGTGTCGAGTGGACGCGAGACTCCTTGGGCATCGGTGCGCGTGGGCACGTCGCCGGCCGCGGCAAGCTGGCGCGGCATGTCGTCCAGGTCGCGCTTGGCGATCTCGCTGACGGTGCCCCCGAAGATTTCGCCTGGTCGATGATCCAGTTGAACGCACACTCGCTGCCCCAGGGCAACCAGCTCGATCTCCGATTGTGCGACGTGCAGGACGGCTTCGAACCGCTTCGGATCGCCAATGGTGCATACGAGGGTGCCGGCTTCGAGGTAGCTGCCGAGATTGCGCGTGTCGAGGGGTGTGCCCGACCAGCGGTCGAGCTTGTCGGTAACGCGCGACGTGCGAGCAAGGCCGGGGGGCGGCAAGACGACACCGGCAACCGGCGCCACGATGGTCAGGCTGGCCGCGTCGCGCTCGAACTGTGCCAGCCGCGCGTTGGCATCGGCCAGCGCAGCCTCGGCCGCCGGAACCTGTGAGCCGTCGACGACGCCCTGCAGGCGGCGCGCTTCGAGATTGGCCAAAAAGACTCGCTGGCGGTCGCGGTCGGACGTGAGCCGCGCCACCTCCTTGCGAACCGAGGGGTTATCGAGCCGGGCCAGCGTTTGGCCCTGTTCGACCTTTTGGCCGATGCGAGCCTGTTCGACGAGCGTGCCACCCACGGTGACGAATACCGACTGCGCGTCGCGAGGTTCGAGCACGACCGGTGCTGCCACGCGCATCGGCAGATTAATAAATGCCATCGCGCCGAATCCGGCGACGAACAAGGCGCCCGCCAACGCCGCACGCGCGGGCGCGACGCGCCGCCGATGCGTTGGTCGGCGCGCGAAGCGGAGCGCCGCGGAAGCGGCCGGAAAGGCCATGCCCACCAACGTCACCCCGGTCAGCATCGCCACTAGCGGCTGCAAGCCATAGGGCCGCGCGGCTACGGCCAACGCCCACAGGACGGCCATCACGATCACCAGGCGATAGACCGTCGACAGGGCGGCATAGACCGCAAGCCAGGCCTGGCCTCGCGACGGCGCCCTGCGATCGTCGGTCAGCGCCACGCCCAGCCAGCCTGCCATATATCGGCTTAGAGCGGAGGTCGCCTGGGCCCGCAGATTCGGCACTTCGACCAGGTCGGACAAAATGAAATAGCCGTCGTACCGCAGCAGCGGGTTGCCATTGAGCAACACGGTGCCGATCGAGCACACGAGCATCGTGTTCAAGCACAAGGAGTTGAACAGGCCTGGCTGGCTGAACCACCACAGGAACGTACACACCGAGGCCAGGATCAGCTCGACGTACATGCCGGCCGCGGCGATCGCGATGCGTTGCCACTTATTCGGCAGCATCCAGGAGTCGGATACATTGCAGTAAAGGCATGGCGTGAACACCAGCAGCATGACTCCAATTTCGTGGCAGTCGCTGCCCGAACGCCGGCAGGCCAAAGCATGGCCCAGCTCGTGCAATATTTTTGTTCCCGCCAGCGCGAGCGCCAGCCAAGGCAGGTTGGACGCCGCAAGGATCGACTGAAAGTCGGGCAGCCGCGCGCGAAACGTCTCGAATTGGACCAATACCAGGACCGCCGCGGCGAGGGCCAGTATGAGCGCCGCGGCAACCGAAGCGCGCGAAAAAAGCAGCCGGCCCAAGGGATCGAGCCAATCGAGCATGCGTCGCGGGTTGATTCCCGGCATGCGGATAGCCAGCGCGCCGGCCAGCGTCTCATAGAGACGCCGGCGCCGCTGGCCGGCACGGCGCTCGAGCAACTGTTCGCCCTGGCCCAGCGAATCGGCCACCACGAGACCATAGCGGTACAGCGTGGCCAGGAAGGCGTGTACTTGCTGCTCGTCAGGCCGCCGCGGGGCAAACGCTCCCTCCAATCGCTGGCGAACCGCCTCGACGCTGGTCCTGCCGTCGAGCATTTTTAGGACCGCGTACTCCTCGCCGCGGAGGTGAAAGTACTTGAGGGCAACGGGATCCTTGACCGCCCAATAGCGCTCGCCACCGAAGCGTTGCGGGCTGAACTCGAGATCGCTCCGCATGCGCAAGCCGATGGGCCGCTTGGCCGCCTCTTGGCTCGTGACGTCGACGCTCATCGGATCACCGAGTTTGCTGGGGCGCATCGAGGATGGTCATCGACCCGTGCAGCCCGGGACGGAGCTTCAAGTCTTTGTTCTCGATCTCGGCCCACACGCGGACCTGTCCGTTGACCGGATCGATTTCGGGGCTGACGAAGACCACCTTTCCGGCGAATTCGATCGGCTTTCCTTCGTGCTGGACGGTAAGCGTGACCGGCCGGCCGTGCAGGTCGCGGCCGAGGAGCTCGGCGCTGGCCAGACCCTCGGCGCGCAACCGGTCGAGCCGCAAAATACGGATGATGGCTTGACCGGGCTCGACCCACTCGCCGCGGTGGCGGTTGACTTGCGTAACAAGTCCGGACAAGGGCGCCGTGATTCGCCGCTGACGAATGCCGTGCTCGGCCAGCTCGAGTTCGTTCTCCTTGAGTTCGCGCGTGGTCTGGGCCAACTCCATCTCGAATTGGGCTTGCTCCACCTCGAGCGAATGGCGCTGGGCGATCAGGCGCAACTGATCCAGCTCCGATTGCGACACGCTCTGCGAAAGACGCTTTTGCGAATCGAGCGCTCGGCGCTGTTCCGCCTCGGCCACTTCCAGCGACTTGCGGGCGAAACGCACCTTGACGTCATTCTCGGCTTGCTTGCGGGCCGCGGCCAACTCAAGGTGCGCGCGGCGCATGTCGAGCTGAACATCGGCATCCTCGATCTTTGCCAAGAGCGCGCCGGCCTCGACCATGTCCCCCTCGCGTACGCCAACCTCCTCGAGCGCGCCGGATTGTCGCGCCGGCACTTCAACCTGCTCGACCAGCTTGATGAGTACGGAGGGAACTTGCACTTCGCCGGATTTTGCCGTCGTGCAGATTGCCAGCGTCATCGCCGCCACGAGAAGACACGCCTTGCTGTTCATGGCCGTTTACCACCACCAGTGAGATGTAACGAACTCGATCAGATCGTGCGTCCAGACATAACCCAGGGCGCGCCGACCGCAATGGATTTGCGCGGTCACCGTCGCGCCAGGCCGCAGGCCGGCGAGCGCGCCGCGATCGAAGCCGACGGTTACCAGGATCGTGGGGCTCGTCGCCTCGTCGAGCTCGGTCGACATCGCCACATTGATGATGCGGCCCTGATAGGTCGTGCCCGGCTCGGACAAGAGCGCGAATGACACTTCCAACCCCTGCTCGATTTCGTCGCGGGCTTGCAGCACGTGCCCCGCTCGATTGTCGGGTACGTGCAGCTCCAACACCCAGGGACCGTCAAGATCGCCCACGGTTAGAAGCGCCTGCCCGCGCTCGACGGGGCGTGATTCGAGCAGCCGTTTCAGATTCCAGGTCAACGCCTGACCGTCGATCGGGCTGCGGACCACGAGATCTCGCTTTTGGCGCTCGATGATGTCGCGCTGCAAATGCAGTCCCTTGACCAGCTCCTTGAGCTCCTCTTCGTCGGCTGTCAATTGATGCGGGCTGCGGCGCGCGGCCGCGACTTGCGGCGCATTCTCCAGCCGTTCGGCTTGCACGGCCGCCAGCTTCTTCTGTGTCGTTTGAATCTCGCCGGCCACGCGGCCCAATTCCAGATCGAGCTGCGGATTGCGAATGACCACCAGCGGCTGATCGGCGCGCACGCGCGTGCCATGGTCGGCCAGCAGCTCGGCTACCTGTCCGTCGTCGGTCGCAAACACGTCGCGGCGCCGCTCTGGCTGCAGCTCGCCGGGCGATTGAATGTTGAAGTCCGCTTTGACGAACACCAAAGCGGCCGCGATCGCCGCGGCCGTCGCAAGCGCCAGTGCGGTCTTGGAAAAAAATCGCGACTCGGCCGACGGTCGCACGCGCGAAAGCAACCGTCCCAAGCCCGCCAGCGGCATCCGCGAGTGCAGAAGCGAGTTTCCCAGGGCTACGGACGAATGGCCCGCAATCGTCGTCACCAGCTCCCGCAGGTCGGAAGCCGACCCCGCGGCCTGGAACTGTTCGACGACGAGCGCCCCGAGGACGTGCCGGGGACGAGAATCGGATTCGATCCGCGGCTCGACGAGCGGAACGATCGCCAACACTCGGGCATGGCTTGCGTCGAGATATGCTTCGAGCGGCTGGGAAATCTCGTCCGGCACGTCAGCGATGCCGTCGAAGTACCACACCGGGTCGCGGCTTGCTATGACGCGCGCCGCGAGGCGCTCCAGCTTCTGCACGACCTTCGCGCGGCGGTCCAGGACATCGACACCGCTGATGGCCATCGCCCGGCATTGGTCTCCGTTGGCGAGCAGAACGCTCACGCGGTCGCAGCCAATGACCCTCCGGGCGTCATTGACGACCAAAAACGATGTTTGATCGACGTCGAGGCTGCGGTGAACGCGCAACGCGAATCCTTCGACGTCACGCGTCTTGCCCTGGTGGCTCCGCAACTCGGCCAGCTCGCGGTCTCGGTGAAAGTCGTCGGCCAGCTCCACCACAGCATTCAGGACGCGCAGGTACTCGCGGGCTTCCACGAGCGACGCGGTGCGCCGCAGGATGATTTCGATCGCGCCGCTCGCCCGTGCGCCGGTCTGGAACGGATGGCAGATGATCCAGGACTCTGTGGGACTGAACTCGGCCTCGATGTTCACTGCGTCCGAGCGCGGCGGCACAGCGCGCGGCTGGCCGGTCCGCAGCACGTCCTCGACGATCGCCTGGTGACTGGCCAACAAGTGACGCGGGGCCGACGATGTGCCGGTGGTCAGGTTGATTTGATTTTCGAGCCGCAGCTCCTCGCCGCCGGCCGAGGTCCAAATGGCGCCGCCGCTAGCGTCGAAGGCCGGTACCACTTGATTCAACAACAAGTGGTAGAACTCATGCCGGGTTGTCCCGGACTTCGATGCCTGCGCGAGCTGATCCAGCATCTCCTCAATCAGTTGCCAGTCGAGGCTGACCAGGTCGGAATCGAGTGGTGGCTTCGGAGCGCCCATAGTGCTTCAGTATAGTCGAGAAGGTGCGGTATACCGATGAACTGGGCACCCTGCCGCCTCCCTACTCAGCGGGGGAGATATGGGAAAACTTTTCCGATTGTGACGAGATTTAGGATCGAAGCGATCGGGTGGTTGCCGATCTATATGCCGAGACTATGCGTTCGCTCCCGTTCCGACTGCCAGCCTTGCTGTCACGATGTTGAAATTGCCAGCACTATCCGTGGTATTGATATTCGCGACGGTCATTCTGTCCGGCTGCCTGGTCGCGCACCCTCCTTGTCAATTCGACGAAGAGCTGGACCATTATCGCACGCTGGCTTCCTCGCCGGCACCGCCGCCGGACGCCCCCGACCACCGGCCGGGCCAGGCGCCGCTGTCGACCGGACCGCCGCTGATGATCGACGCCTCGACACCGCCGCCGGCATGGGATCTCACGCTGAGCACCGTCATCCAGTTGGGACTCGAAAACTCGAAGGTGCTACGCGACTTGGGTGGCAGCGTGCTCCGCAGGCCGACGCTGGCCCAGACAATCCACGACCCGGCTATTCAGGCAACCGATCCGCGATTCGGCATGGAAGGCGCCCTGGCGGCGTTCGACGCCCAACTTGCAACGCGCCTTATCGCCCAGAAGAACGATCGCGCTTTTAACAACCTGTTCCTCGGCGGCGGCGCTTTTCTGTTCCAGCAGGATCTCGACAATTTCGAAACCGAGCTGTCGAAGAAGACGGCCACGGGTGCCAGCTTCGCGGTTCGCCACCACATCGATTACGACGCCAACAACGCCCCGGCGAACGTGTTCTTCAGCGCCTGGAACACGAATTACGAGGCCGAGTTCCGCCAGCCGCTATTGCAGGGCGCAGGCATCGAGTTCAATCGCATTGCCGGGCCGCGGGCCGTGCCCGGACTGGTCAACGGCGTGGAAATCGCGCGGATCACGAACGACGTCAGCACGGCTGAGTTCGAGATCGGTGTGCGCGATCTGGTCAGCAATCTGGAAAATGGATATTGGGACCTGTACTATGCCTACCGCGAATTGGACGCCAAGATCGCGGCTCGCGACACAAGCCTCGATACGTGGCGCATCATTCACGCCAACGTGCAGGAGGGGCGCGGCTACAGCAAGTTGCAAGAGGTGCAAGCGCTCGAGCAGTATTATCACTTTCAAGAGGAGGTCCTCGACGCGCTGGGTGGGCGAAATGTCGAGCGAACCCACACGTTCAATGGCAGCTCCGGCGGTACCTTTCGAGGCGTGGGCGGCGTGCACGCGGCCGAGCGCCGACTGCGGCTGTGGATGGGACTCCCCATCAACGACGGTAAGTTGATACGCCCGACCGACGAGCCGCCCAAAGCCAAGCTCACGTTCGATTGGTCTCAGATCGTGCAAGAGACGCTCACGCGACGTCCCGATCTGCGCCGCCAGCAGGCCCAGGTCGAGAAGTACAACTTGGAGCTCGTCGCCACGCGGAATTTTCTACTGCCGAAGCTCGACATCCTCGGCCGGTATCGCATGCGCGGCTTCGGCCACGGCTGGATGGGGGCAGCCGACCCGGCCGAACCTTACAATAACGCGCTGGCAAATCTTGTCAGCGGACAGTTCCAGGAATGGGAGCTGGGATTCGAATACTCCATGCCTTTGGGCTTCCGCCGCGAATATGCCGCCGTGCGAAACGCCCAGTTTCACGTGGCGCGAGAGCGCGCGATACTCGAAGAGCAGGAGCGCCAGGCCATCCACGACTTGAGCGCGGCCTACGCCGACTCGCAGCGGGCCTACGCGCTGATGCATGCCTCTTACAACCGGTTGAACGCCGCGCAAGACCAGTATCGCCGGGCGTACGTCGCTTTCTTCGACCTCGGTGGCAAGGTCTCGCTCGAGCTGGTGCTCGATGCGCGCATTCGCCTGGCCGACGCCGAAACCAGCTACCACCGCGCGCGGATCGACTACGCCGTGGCGCTCAAAAACATTCACTTCGAAAAAGGCTCGCTGTTGGAGCACGAGGGCGCCGTGCTGAGCGGTGAGGGATTCTGCCAAGGCGCGCCGAACATGATTGCCCACCCCGAGATGGCTGCCAAGACGCCGGTGCTGGACTATGTCCTGTCGAAGAAGCCGCCGACAATCGTAACCGACGGCGACGCGCAATCGTCGCGCCCGCAATCGCCGGCCGCAACTCCGCCTGTCGACGCGCCCCGAGCGAATCAGGCCGTCGCGAAGGAACCCTTAGACAATCGTCCGATGGTAAGTACGTCGGGATTTAGCCAGCCGATTGCAACGCAAGAATCGGCTCAGCCATCGACCTACTACGCGCCGGCGGCACCACAGATCGGCGGAAGCGAGCGTCTGTTGGACTTCGAAACAACACAGTCGGCGCTCGGTCCGCCACTCGGCGTATCGCAGAACGGCGCCGCACAGGCCGGATCAAGCGCGCCGTAGAGCATCGTCACGCGGCTGTACGCCGGGATTGCCGTCGCCGTCGCGCCCAAAAACCCGCCAATGCTCCACCGGCAATCAGCAGCACGCCGGCTGACGGTTCGGGCACTATCACGGGAATGATTTCAACCGTGTAGTCACCAACTTCGGCGTGCTCGCCCTTGAAGAGGGAGTCAGGTTTGCCGGAAACGCCCACCAGCACCCGCCCCTGCGAATCGGCAAAACCTACCAATCCCGGCATTATGTCCGAGTTGCTGGAGAGCAACAGACGAGTCTGAGTGTTGAACAGGCCGAGCAGCGCGGGAAAATCCGCGCCGATAACCATGGCGTCGAATTTCTGGTTCGGCAGTAGCCCGCTGAACAGAAAATAGTCGAGCGAGTCGCCTGTGCCCGGGCCCACGATGTTGTTGATCGTGACGTTGACTGTGCCGCCCGCCCGTTGCGGCTCGGCAATGCTGGGCGGATCGAGCCATACATTGTCGACCATGCCGGGAGCCACGTTTTCGAATTCCAGTGGCATTGTCTTGAACAGAACGCCCTGGGCATTGAACAGCTCATAGCGCACCGAGTAACTTCCGGACCGAACATGGTCGCCGACAAAAACGGCGTCCTCCTTGCCGGTAACGCGAAAGTATGCGGAGCCGTTGGTGCGCAGCGGCACGCCGACCAGCTTGCTGGCCGTGCCGTTGCCGGCTGCGCTGCTGTTATCGTCGCTGGCCGACAGCGTGCGGAATGCCGGGTCGTAAGCTCCCAACAGCGTATCCGGCCGGCCGACGTTACCGTTCAGGTCGTCATGCACGACGAGCTGACCGGCCGACAGCTTGGTCGCCTTGGCCGGTGTATTGTTGCCGTCGGATGGGACGATCGCGGCATCGGTGGCGGAAATCGCCAAGAGCCAAACGGCCGCGAGCGTGGCGAGAGTCGTTGAAGTGCGAATGACAAACATAAAAGGCCGTATTGGTTAACTGAGTTGCAAATGTGGTGCCCACCGATCGGAATCCTGGTGCGTCACGAACTATTCGAGCGCAAACCCGCGCACGAAAACGCAATCAGGAAAAAACCGAAGCTTGGAAGAGCCTGCATGGAGAAATGCGAAGCTTCGCAAGCGCACGAGCAAGTCGCGCGCTAGAAGCCGGCTCTACGAAAAAAACATTAGCGAGTATCCCAGCCCGAATCGAGCAGATACAACCTCGTATCAGGTGGCCCATACTTTCCTGGGCCACTCGCGACTATAAATCGGGCAACTGCGGTCGTCAAGGTTTTTCTGGTAGCCTGGCGTGAATTACTCCTCCGATTCATCCACGAGGGGGTGGGTGGGGGGTGCGGCGGACCCCCGAAGAAACCTGATAATTCGTAACGTGTAGAGCCCCCCAGATGCGAGCGCCCGGTTCGAGGCGGCCCTGTTACCCGCGGCGCGGACGAAACTGGTCTTCGAGCGAGGGGCCGTCATGACTGGACTCGAAGGAGTGCAGCCCGAAGCGCTCAGACAACTCGCGGCAAGCCAGTACACCGCGGACGCTGTTTCCCTTGGCGTCTAGCGGCGGCGAGAAAATGCCGATGCCAAATTTTCCCGGCACCACGGCCACGATGCCGCCGCCGACGCCGCTTTTGGCGGGCAAGCCGACGCGAAATGCCCACTCGCCGGCGTAGTCGTACATGCCGCACGACGCCATGATGCTCAGCACGTCCTTGACGTAATCGGCCTTGATGGCCCGCTCGCCCGTCACCGGATTGACTCCTCGATTGGCCAGAGTCGCTCCGAGCGCCGCCAGATCGTGACAGTTGACCAGCAGCGAACACTGTTGGAAATAGAGCTCCAGCGTTTCCTCGACGCGGTCCTGGATCATGCCGAAATTGAGCATCAGGTGTCCGATGGCCCGGTTGCGGTGTCCGGTGGCCCGTTCGGACATGAAGATCGAGTTGTCGATGTATATCGTCCGTCCGAAATAACGGGCGAACATGGCCAGCATCCGGCTGATGCGCTCGGAGAAGTTCTTGCCTTCGACGAGGTCGGCCGTGGCGATCGCGCCGGCGTTAACCAACGGATTGAACGGCCGATTGGTCGTTTCGTCCAGCACGATCGAGTTGAATGCCTCGCCGGTCGGTTCGACGCTAACCTTACTGAGCACGTGCTCGCGGCCGTGATCTTCCAGCGCCAGCCCGAAGACGAAGGGTTTGGAGATCGACTGCAGGCTGAACAATTGCTGATGATCGCCGACTTCGACGACCTGGCCGTCGACGCTCATCACGCTGATGCCGAACGCATCGGGATCGGCCTTGGCCAGCTCTGGGATGTAGTCGGCAACCGTGCCCTCGCGGACGTCCTTGTACTTGGCATGCAAATCATTAAGCGTGTCGCGAAACGGCGCGGCCGCCGATTTGAGCTTTGTCACCAGCGCGTCGAGATAGTTCGTGCCGTCCGTCGACATGGTCTGCAATGTTTCCGCTTAAGGATTGGGTCCGCGAAAAACCGGCGATGCGAGTGCGAGCTCGGGGAGAAGGCTTGTCAGGTCATGATGCGGCGAGCAATGCCCTTCAATGTCTGCGTCAGCGGGTGATCGCTGTAGCGGATAGCGAACAGGGCACTGCTGGCCAGGCTCGCCATTTCAGCGTTGAGCGGCAACATGCCGACGACCTGCGCCCGATAGGTCGACTCGATTTGCTTCTGCAGCATGCCGCAATCCATGCCCTGCGGCACCTTATTGACGATCAGCAGGATTTCTTGCACTTCGAGTCGGTGAGCCAGTTCAACCGTCACCGCGGTGCCCTGAAAGTCCTGGTTATCGGGCCGCATAATGAGCAAAAAACGATCGCAGATAGCGATCGACAGCAGCGTCTCCTCGTTGACGCCCGGATGGGTGTCGATGAACAAGTAGTCGAGCGACAGCGCTCGCGACACGGCGTGGATTCCGTCGTTCAACAGGCCAACGTCGTAACCGTCGCGCAGAACCCGGGCAATTTCACCTGTCTTGACGCTGGACGGGATCAAAAACAACCGAGGGCGTTCGCCGCTCGGTTCGGGAATGGCCGCCTTGGTCACATCGTAGGCGGCTTCCTCGATCTTGCAGTCGCCCCACAAGTAATCGTTGAGCGCGTACTTCACGTTGTCCTGGTTGAAACCGAAGATCACGTGGATGCCGGGCGATTGGATGTCGGTGTCGATAATGCCCACGCGATGTCCGGCCAGCGCCACAAGGGCCGCCAGGTTGGCGGTGATATTCGATTTGCCGGTGCCGCCCCGAAAGGAATGGACGGCGATGATCTTGGCCACGGAATGGTTCCTCGAGGACAGTATCGTAAAATGCTTGCGCGCGTTTTACCATACTCGGCACTAGCGATTGGTTTCTTCCATCTGTTGTTGTTCGCGCCGTTGACGTACGGCATCCTTCAATTGTTGAAAATAGGGCGCGTCGACGAACTGGCTGACTTCCTGTTGCATCTTCTCGCGGTCAAGCTTGAAGATCGGCATCAGCGTGGCGTCGAACGAAATTGTCGCCCGTTCATCTTGCTGCGCCTCGGCCTGATCGAACTTCAGGTAGCAGCCGTGCGGACCGAGCCGGCACACCGTACCGTCGCCGACCGGCACCTCGGGCAATGCCTGTCCCTCGTAAAAGATCCGTTGCCGGCTGAGCGAGATCAATCGCCACTGGTCTCCGTCGAACTTCAGATAGGCGTGTGAACGCGACACGTAGGGATCGGTCACCACAATGTCATTGTCGGGCGAGCGACCCATCGTCACCGAGTCGCGATTGTCGAACTTCCACGTCTGCAGGGGGTGGCCCTGCGCAGAGTCAAGCAGGTGCACGGTTATCTGAGGAATCATGTCCGTTCGCATCCGATGGTTGCCGCCTGAAGTCCAACGGTCGCCGCCGCAGCCGCGCGCAGCGCCCCCCTGGGATCGCTATGCAATTGCCATGCCGCTGGGAATTCCACATTTGCGTTACGCCACTTTTGTCGGCGATTGTGGGGAATTCAACATTCGCGAGGCCGAGGCGTCGCCGTTCGACTGCTCAAATTCTAAGCACGGCCGTCCTTGCAGATTGGCAGTCAACGGCCGCTCTGAAAATGCCTCCGGGCATCCGCATGAGCCCCAGCGCGGCGGCGGCTTCGCCCACCTTGGCTGCCGATCGGGCTAGCGCCTTGCGAATCATCGATTGCTCCGCCTCTTCCAGCGTCATCTCGTCCAGCGACCCGCTGGAACCACGCCGGCTCGATAGCGCCAAATCCGCAGGAGCAATCGCTTCGCCAAAGAAGAGCAAGACGGCGCGCTCGACGCAATGCGCCAATTGGCGGACGTTGCCGGGCCAGTGATAGAGATCCGTCGCCGCTTTGAAGATCTTGGCCTACTTCGGCATCGGAAGCATGACAATCGCATCTTCCGGGAAGGATGCCTCGCCGGCCTTGCCGTTGATCCGGTACTGGACTTTCAATTGCTTGACGGTTCCCGGCGCGGGATCGCCGCCGAAGCTGGCACTATAGCTTGGCGATGGCAAGGAAATCAGGGGCATGTCGCCAGCGTGCTGCTTAAGCGTTTCCGTCACGTCCTTCTGCTTGGCGCCGGCTCCGTATTCGGCCTTGATAATCTCTACCTTCATCGGATCCAGACCGAGCTTGGCCAGCAGCTCGCGAGTGTCACCGGCTTTGGTTCCCAGCTTTTGAATGATGGCCAAGGCAACTCGGGCGGAATCCTCCTTGAGCGCAGGCACTTGCCTCGCCTTCATGACAACCGTGAGCCCATCGGAGCTTGGATACTTCTCGAGCACCGTGAGTACCAGTTGCTGCTCGGCGGCGCGACCCGATGCGTCGAGCGCTTGCTGGCACATGTCGGCCCGTTCCTTGTCCGACTTGGAAAACTGTCGCGCCAGTCGAATGTAACCTCGCAGCGCACGGACCTGGTACTTGTCGCTAGGCGCGGTTTTCGCGAGGTCCAATAGCACCGGCGCGGCATCCAGCGTCATCCACTCGCCGAGCACGCGGCTGCCCGTGTCTTGCAGCACTGGGTCGCTCCCCTTCACGGCGGCGCCAATCGTCGCCAAGGCCTTCGCTCCGCCCATCTCGCCCAGAATTTCCAGGAGGATTGGCTTCGCCGGGACCGGCGCTTTCGACATCGCCGCGACGAGCTCGGCCGCGCAGGCCTCGCGGTCGGGCATGCGAACACATGCCGAGCGGAGTGCCTTTTGAGCCACCTCGGCATCGTGCGAATTCTGGGGCGAAACAACCTGCGAAACCAACACGGGAAGATCCTTGGCTCCGACCGTGGCTCCCAGTGCGGTCAAGGCCGCACCGCGAACCGCCGCGTCAGGATGATCGACCGCCTTCACGAGAGCCGGCGTCGCATCGATTCGCCGCTGTCCAACAAGCTCGATCAGAACTGCGAGTGTCTTGCCGTCGGCCTTGGCGAGGCGCGAGACTAAGTCCGCGTTAATCTTCTCGCCCGGCAGGCCGGTCAACGCCGTCTTGGCAGTTTGCGCCACTTCCGCATCGGTTTCGCCGGCAATCTCCAGCAGCGTCGACAGGCTCGAGGCGTCTCCCAAACGTCCGACGACGACGATGGCCGCGATTCGCACCGGCTTGGGACCGCTCTTCGCGACCGCCAACACGGCGGGCGGCACGGAATCACTAAGATCGGCAAACGCCGCCAGCAACAGAGCCGCTCGATCGGGTGTCGCGCGGGTCAACTCGCCCGCCAGGGCATCGGCAACTTCCCGCCCCGCCAGCTCGCGCGCGGTGCTCAAGCCCAGCCGGAAGAAACCCTGATCTTCTGAGCGGAGTTGCTCGATCAAGAGTGGTATTCCCGCGGACTTTCGAGCCAGAATCGCTCCGCGCGTCGCCTCCAGGACCTTTTGTTTGGGAACCTCAGCTTTGCGCACTTCGTCGTAGATCTCCACCGCTTCGTTCGTCTTCCCTTCGGCCATCAGGCGCTCCGCACACAGGATGCAGCCCTCGGCGATCGCATTGCGGACTTTGGCCGGAGCGCCGGCTAGCGAGCCTCGCAGTGTTTTGGTCGCGGCGGCATTTCCGATACGACCCAAGGCAACGGCCGCAGCCGACGCGACGTCGGCATCGGGATCCTTTAGAATCACCGTCAATGGCTCGACCGAGCCATCATCTCGGCGAACGCCGATTGAGTTGATCGTGCCGATCAAGAGCCTGCCCTTGAGCGAATCCATCGCCTTGCGCAGGGCCTCGCTGGCTTCCGGACCGGGGATCGCTTCCAGCGCGATCCTCGACCACGAGGCCATCCTTTCGTCGCCCAATAGCGGCGCCAACTCCGGCACGGCCAGCGGCGAGCCCCAGACAGCCAGTTCCTTGCACGCGATCGCCTTGTCCGCGGCGGGCACATCGGAGCGAAGTTTTGCGATGAGCTGTTTTTCTTTGGCCGCCCCATTTTCCTTGACAGCACTGTCGGCAGCCTGAACAACAGCGGCCATCGCGAACACGGTCGCGAGAAAAACGACGGAGCTTGCGGTTCGTCGAGTGATATTCATGGTTTCAATCCTGATTGATCGGTTGGGCCTGGTTGGCTGCGCGATTGGTTTTCGGAGGTACTCTTCCATTTTTTCCGCAGGTACCCCTGCCATAATTTCCGCAGGTACCCCTGCCATAATTACAGTCTCCACGGCTCGCGCAGCGCCTCGGATCGCAGACGGTTGGCTTGTTCATCGCCGACGAACTCGTGCTTCTTGAGATCGTAAGACAGCGGACGTCCCAGGTAGATCGCGATGTTTGCCGCGTGGCAAGCGATGTGCGCGTAGCAGGCTGCCTCGGCGTTACCCTTGGGCACGCTGCGCGACTTCACACAATCGAGGAAATCGCGAACGTGGAAGGTGGCCGGATAGCCGTCAATTTCCGCGACGGTTCGCCCGGCGATCAATTCCGGCGAGCTCAACACGAGCTTGCCGCTGTCCCCCGCTTCGACCCAGCCCGTCTCGCCTTCGAACCGCACCGGGCACGAGCCCAGCGGAAGCCATCCTTTCTCGCGGAAGATCAACTCCACGCCGTTTTCGTAACGCGCAACCAGTTGGCCATCCTTCGGCGGGTTGTACTCGATGGGGGCTGTATTATCGGCTCCGACGGCCCATTGGCAGAGGTCGACGCAATGGGAGCCCCATTCCAAAACCCCCCCGCCCACCAGGCCGCCACCCTTTTCGAAATTGAAACCGTCCAAGTTCTTTTGATTGAACGGCCGCCAGGCCGCGGGCCCAAGATACATGTCCCAGTCGACAACTTCCTTGGGCGGCTCGGTCTCGGGCGTGAGCCAACCGCTGGTCATGGCCGTCATTCCCATCGGATGGGCATAGACTCGCTTGAGTTTTCCCAGCCTGCCGGTTCTGGCCAGCTCGCAGGCAAAGGCAAAGTGCGGAAGATTTCGCCGTTGCGTACCGGCCTGAAACACCCGCCCCGTGCGGCGCATCGTGTCCGCCAGCATCAGACTTTGTGAAATGTTCTTCGTGCAGGGCTTCTCGCAATACATGTCCTTGCCGGCCTTCGCGGCGTTGATCGCCGCCGTGGCATGCCAGTTCGGACCCGTGGCGATCAGCACCGCATCGATATCGCGCCGGTCGAGCAGCTCGCGAAAATCGCGATACATGTCGCAATCCTCGTTGCCATACTTTTGATCGGCGATTTTCTTGACCGCCAGGCGGCGAGCCGCCTTGACGTCGCATACGGCGACAAATTGGACGTCCTTCTGGTCGAGGAAGCAGCCCAGGTCGTACGTTCCTCGGTTCCCGATGCCGATTCCGCCCAACACGATCCGCTCGCTGGGCGCAACCGCGCCGTCCCTGCCCAAGGCGGAGCTAGGGATGATCTGCGGAGCCATCACCGCGGCGCCCGCCGACAGCGCGGTCTTCAAAAACCGGCGACGATGAAGGGGTTTTGCCTTTTTCGACATGACTGCTCTCCTGGCCGTGTTATACCCGTCGTGTTAAACCCGCCGGGTTGATTCCATAGTCTTGATCACTTCGCCGTCAGCATGCATTTTGCGTGCTGGAACATGCTACCCGGTAAACCGCCAGCATAACGGCCCGCCGTTCGTCTTTCCACAGACGTCTGGCCGATTTCCTTGCCTGGCCAAATGTCCCGTACAATCCAGCACTTGGACGCCAGGCAATTCGTGGCGTCAAGCAATGCGCGGGTGCGGCCGGTCACCCCGAGATCACCGCCGGCGGACGCGGACCACCCACCGTTTGAAGCCAGAACTCGGCGGCAATGGCGGGTTAGAGTGTTGATTCGCTCACGGGGCTGCGTCGCGCTAAATCTCTAAGCCGCAGTGGCGGCATTTGCGGCCGAAAAGTTTGAAGGGGTTGAGGCATCCCAGGAGTACCCGACTCGCGCCGCAGAATGATAGAACTTGTTGCATCGCGGGCAGCGCCAACTCGTATATCGTAACGTGACGACGGCCATGCAGATTAACCCGATCGGAACTGCGAGGTAATTGGCGATTTGCTCACCGAAAATCATCGCCAATAGCCAGAACATTGCAAAGAGAGGAATCCATCCCAAGAGGACCAACGCAAAAAGGTGGTAACGCCGCCTGCGGCCTTCTCGGATGGCTTCGCTGTAATCGGGGGCGTCCACTGAAGCGGCGTTGTCGTCCATTCCCTGATCCTACCAGCGGCGATTAAGGGCGGCAGTCATGATCGCTGATTCCGGCGGTCGAGTACGAACAACACTGGAGCGGCTAAAAACGACGAAACACTTGCCAAGAGCAAGGCGGCCATCAAGCTTAATGAGATCAACTGCACCTGTGGAAAATCGTCGAGGTCGTCACCGTAGGTGCGCTTGAGAATGCCCTGCGACAAAACTGCCGCGCCAAACCATGCCATTGCGGCGATGAGTGCGACCGAAGGTCTCAGGCACCAATGCCGGCTGCCCGACGATGATGAGCGGCGTACCTCCGGTTCCGCGTTGGGGGGCCGATATGGGTTCTCGCTCATTCCTGTATTCTAACTTGGAAACCGGCCACTACCGACTTACCACCTATAACCTGTAATATTGCGCAAACATTCGTCCGTTATCATTCTGAACATCCGGACTTTAATGGGCCGAGGCCAACGAACTGCCCACGGCGTGCTCTGATTCAAGAAAGGGAAGCCATGTCTGATCGACGGTTTGCATCGCGACGATCGCTTTTGAAACGGGCAAGTCTGTTGGCGACGGCCGGATTCGGCGGCCCGTTCCAATTGTTCGCGGCGCGCCTCGGAGCAGGAGAGAACGCCCGAGGGACCGCGGGCTTTGGTCCACTCGAGCCGGTGGCAGACTTGCGCACCGGGCTTCCGCTGTTCAAGCTGCCGGATGGATTTAC
>JANNQN010000194.1:0-12454 GCA_031400775.1 Planctomycetia bacterium
CATAGGCATGTTTGGCGATCACCATCGGCCCATAGCCATCGCCCATGCTGGCGCCGCAGGGGCAGAGGATGTACTTGTCGGTCAGGTGGGCGTAGCCATGCACGCTGACGGCCGTTAGCTCCAGGTCGCCGGTGAACGCGCGGCGGTTGAGCGTTTCGATGTCGACCAGCTCGTGCTGAAAGTCGTAGATGCCGGTGTCGATCTTGGCGTTTGCCAAGGCATGGAACATGAAGGCATCGTCTGGATCGGGACTGTGTCCCACGCGAATGCCAATCCTGGTAGCGCTCACCGAAGTGCTCCTCCCCGCTCGCCGACTGCGACAGATTCAAGCTGCCATCATAAGGTTCCCGCGCCGGCTTGAGGAGGGGCGAATCGGGCGCCATTGGCGCAGGATTGTGCAAGCGGCAGCGTTGCCGCGTGGGTCAAAGGCCCAACCTGCGATAGCCAGGGGCATCGCCCCTGGGACATCGAGTCGCGCCCAATCCGTAAATGTTTTGAGCCCCAACGGGGCGTCCTGAAGAGCGCCCCGTTGGGGCTCTGAAGACATAGGCGGTAATGCGCCGCCGGTTTCCAGGGGCGATGGCCCTGGCTATCGCAAAGCGCCGCTTTGCGGCTGCCTACTCACACGCAGTGAGCCGCGCGTGCAACTGGCATAATCCCGCTATTGCGCCAGTGGCGACCTGCAAGCTGTCAGCGAATCAGCTTTTTTCCGGCGCCTTGCTTTTGGGTGCTACGCTGGGGGCGCCTAGCGTGCGGGCGTCCTTGGGGTCGACGCGACTGGCGCGGAGGTTTTCGCGCTGGATCGCTTCATAGATCTCTTGGCGATGCACGGGGATCTCGGTCGGGGCACTGATGCCCAGACGCACTTTGTCGCCGCGAATGTCCACGATCGTGACGACGATGTTGTCGCCAATCATGATGCTCTCGTCGCGCTGTCTCGACAGAACAAGCATCGACGGCTCCTTCCTTCCAAGGCCGAGCACGGGCTCGACCGTTTTCTGTCCGAAAAGTGGCGATGCTTTTCAGAGGACCTGCCCAGAAGCGCAGCGTGCTTGGGTTAAGCCGTGCGAACCGGGCGTGGGGGTTTGATTATGGTGTTGCTCTTGTCGAAGCGGACGCCCAAGCGACGCTGGGCTTTGGCTGCGCCTTGGCTGGGCCTTGGCAGGGCCGCGCGCGGGTTGTCCATTTCGGCAATCGTTTGTTTTATCTCAGGCGGTTTTTTTCCAGGTTGAATGATCGCAAGCGGGCACGTATTGCAGTGGCTGGTCCGTAGACGTCACGACCTGACGGCCGGTGCGCTTCTCGAGGTTAATGACCAGCGGCGCTTTCAGGTTCAAGGTAATCGAACGTTCGTTCTTGCTGACGATGACCAGCACGTGGGCGCCATGCGCGGGTTCCAGGCACAACGGGGCCAGCTCGTGGCGAGGAACGCGCACCTGGTAGTCCGGCACGAAACGGCGCGGGCTGACAACCGCCAACGCGACCTCGTCATGGGTCGTGCTTTGCAGCCAGCCCAGCGCATCGTTGTGCGAATCGGCCAGGAACACCCAATCCAAACAACCTTCCAGGCCAGCCATTCCGGCGGGGAAGCGAATCACGTCGTCGGCTTCAACTTCAAGCGGTCCGAACCGGGTCGTGCGAATTTCCATGGCTTTGGCTCCCGAGCATTTCTGGCAGGCGTTGGCACGCGCTGGGCCGGCTCTAAGGCTTCCCGGCTCTAAGGCTTCACAGTGCTCCGCCGAAATTCCCTGGGTGACGCTGATCCATTGGTTCCAAGAGCGCAAGAACGAGCAATGACGTACATAGGCTAAATCGGCCGCGCGTCTGCGCCGCACCACAAAAAAGGACTGGCGGCTGCTATCGGCACCCGGCGCCGTGCAATGTGTGAGCGTGAACTCGAACGTGACGATCGCAGACGCTCCGTCCGATCAGGCGAACTCTGCGGGCGCGGCACGGAGAAATGGAAGCGTACTTAGAAGCTGATTCAAGCCCATCTCGCAGAAGGGGACAGTCCCATTTTTCTCCCAGGGCACCGAAAAATCGGGACAGTCCCCCGCGTTTTATCCCCAGACCCTTAGTCCGCAGTTCGAGATTGGGCGATCAGCTCCAAAGCCCCCTGGCCTTTGAGTTGATCGGCCACGTCGTTGCCCAGTCGCAGGCAGTCTTCCACCGCCGCGTGGTCGGAGGCGGCGACGCGCCGTTTCCCGTCCAGGCTGAGCACGGCGGCGTCGAGTCGCAGCCGCCCGTCGGCTTGCAGACGCGCCCACGCGCCGACCGGCGCCAGACACCCGCCCCCCAGGGCCGCCAACAGGGCCCGTTCGGCTAGCACGGCCCGACGCGACGGTGGGTAGTCCAGCGGCTCGACCGCGGCGCGCGTGGCGGCATCGGTCGAGCGAATTTCGACGGCCAGCGCGCCTTGACCCACGGCCGGCAGCATCACGTCGGGCTGCAGATACTCGGTGATCTGCTCGTCGAGTCCCAATCGCTTCAGCCCCGCATGCGCCAGGACAATGGCGTCAAACTCGCCGTCCGTCAGCTTGCGCAAGCGGGTATCGACGTTGCCGCGAATATCTTGCATTTCGAGATCCGGCCGCACGTGCAGCAGTTGGGCCCGCCGCCGAGCGCTGCCCGTGCCGATCGACGCTCCAAGGGGCAACTGCGCCAGCGTCAGGCCTTCGCGGCTGACCAGCACGTCGAGAGCGCTTTCGCGATGCGGAACGGCCGCAAGCTCCAATCCTTCGACCGCGTCGGTCGGCAAATCCTTGAGGCTGTGTACGGCCAGGTCGATTTGATTGGCGAGCAAGGCCCGTTCGAGCTCTTTGGTGAAAACGCCGGGGCTGCCGAGCTCGTCGATCTTGGTCCGCTGGGAGGCGTCGCCGCGCGTCGCGATCGGCACCAGCTCCACCTGGATGCCGCCGGCCGTCAACTGATCGGCGACCCATTGGGCTTGCCAGCGGGCCAGCGCGCTCGATCGAGTTCCAAGTCGTAGTCGCGACATAGTCTTGGACGAATTAAAAAAGAGGCTCCGCGATCGACAGTGCTGGAATGACTATTCTTGTCATTCTGACGGCGCTGGCAAGGTCCGAAACCGGCCGGGGTTTGCCGCGGCCGGCTTGCAGCAATCACAACATTCCCTCGGCGCGCGCCACAACGGCCACGGCGACAAAACTCGCACCTGCCCGGCGCAGCTCTTTGGCTCCTTCGTTGACCGTAGCGCCAGTGGTCATGATATCGTCGACCAATAGCAGTCTTGCGCCCGGCAAATCGGCATGGCGGGTGGCGCGAAACGCGCCACGCACGTTGGCCCGCCGCTTTGACGGGGCCAGGCTCGCTTGCGGGGCGGTCCGGCGACGGCGGGTCAGCAGGTGCGGCGCAAGTGGCAAGTTCAAGCTTCGCGCTAAGCACTCGGCGATCGTTTCCGGGCTGTTGACGCCGCGCCAGATTCGCCGCGACCAGTGCATGGGCACGGGAACAATTCCGTCGAGCGCCATGGCCCGCAAGCGATTTCGCTCGACGGCGGCCAGGAAATTGCCCAGCGAGACCGCCAGGTTCCGTTCGCTCGAGCGCTTGATTCGCAACACGGCTGAGCGCCTTGAGCCTTCATAGGTACCCAGCCGCACCGCCGCGTCGAAATGAAACCGCTGTCCCCGACATTGCCGGCAGTCACTCGCCGAATCCACATTCTCCGCGATCACCGATCCGCACCGCACGCAGGCGCCGCGGCGATCGGCCAGTTCCTCGCGGCAGGCCAGGCACAACAGCCCCATGCCGCCGGTGTCCAACGCGCTATGGCAGAACGCGCAACTGGGCGGGAACATCAGATCGACGTAAGGGGCCAACCATTTCACCGGCGCACCTTGGAGCCAATTCAAGGCGAACGTGCAGGACGAGTGAGTTATTCTAGATTTGTTTGGTGTAGTCAAACAACTGTTGAATTTCGCTTTGGCTCAGGGCCCGGTTGTAGATTGCCTGGTCCACCATTTGGCCGTTGAACGACGCCTGGCCGGTATTGGCCAGACTGCCGATGGTCAGGTTATGGTTGGCGTCGGTCGCGTAGTTGCCGTTCTCGCCCGCGATAACCTGGCCGGAAGTCGATCCGACAACCGTCGCGGCCGTCACGGGCGTGAGATAAAACGTGATCGGATTGCCCGGCCCTCGCCCCACGACCGCCACGTGATACCAAACTCCCTGCGTCACCAGTCCCGGAGCGGAGTTTTGGCTCAGCCGCAATGTCGAGCTGGGGCCGACGATCAACATGGTCAAGCCGCCGTTGGGGGTCAGCAACAGGCTGAAGCCCGGAAAGGCGGACGTCGTTTGGGCCGTGTCGAACAGCGCCATGCTGGCGCCCTGAAAGGCATCCGCCTTGATGAACGTCGACAGCGTGAAGACGCCCGTGTTTTGCACGAAGTCGAAATTCCGGGGGCTCGTTCCATTGGAGTCGTGGACCGTCCACTCTTCGCCCGCGCCGGCAGAAAAAGCCGAGTGCCGCCAACTGGGGCCGACGATGGAGTCGTCGGCGTACAGCACCTGCCGCATCTCGTTGACCACCGAGACCTGAAACTGGTTGGGCGAGGCGTCGATCGCCGAGTGCACCGCCGTGCCCAGCACTGGCGCCAGTGGCACCGGATCGGAGAATCCCATGTTGCCAAAGTATCGCGTCGGATCGTACGCCGGCAGCCAGAACTGCAAGCCGCCAAGCGTGTCGGGCGCGCCTGGGCCAAAAACGGGCGCCGGAAACCGCGGCGGCTCGGCCTCGTCGAGCGTGATGAGACTATTGCCGGGCAATGCCGTCCGCGTCACACGCAGCGTATCGACGTCGATCGCCACCTGGTCGCTGCCGTCGTTGTAGGAACCTAGCCAGATTTCTTCGTTCGTTTGCAGCGATTGGACCGTCGTGTCGGTCACCTGCACGGCGGGCCGGTCGTCGACGTACATGGTCAGCCGCCGAGTCGTCGCGTTGCGCACCACCGCGATACGATGCCAAAGGCCGTCGTTGATCGGAGCGCTGCCGGAGACGGTCGGCGAGAACTGGGAATCCGACATCATGAACTTGGGGACGCCGCCCAGCAACTGCAGGCTCCAACCCTTCACGCCCGCGCGCGAGCCGAGCACGACTCCCAGCGAGTCCGTGGTGCGCACGACCAACTCGATCGTGAAGCTGTCGGAGGCTGCGAACTGCAGCGCTCTGGTGGCGCTGGGCGTCAGCATCACGCCGTCCGAGCCGCTAGTCAGGGCCAGCGCCGTGTGGCCGCCCGGTCCCGCGACGTAATAAGGGGCTTGCTCGGGCCCGCTGGCCATCGCCTGGGCCCGCGCGTCCCACGGTCCGACGTCTTGCAGGGAGGTGCCCTCGATATTGGCCTGTTCGCCAGGAGATTTTTCGTTGAAATGCCAGGTGAACTGGTAGGGATCCGAACTGCTCTCGAGCCAAGATAGCGTGACGCGGGCCAGGCCGATGGCTTGCCAACTGTTGCCGTTGGCGTGCCCGCGATTGTAGGCCAACAGCACGGTGTCCGGCGCGATCAGGACCATGTCGGAGTAGCCCGAGTAGCCATAGAAGACTGTTTTGGTCTTGGTCCAAGTGACCATGTCATCGTGGCTGACCCAAAGCGACATCTGGCGGCGAGTGCCGTCGGACGAATCGGGGGCGGACAGCAACACTGTGTTCGCGTTGACGCGCAGCAGACTGGCCTCGACGCCGTACGTCGTCAGCCGGGCGTCGCGCGCAAGCGGCGTCCAAGTCGCTCCCCCGTCGTTGCTGCGGCTGAAAGCCCGCACGCTTGAGCCATCGTTCAAACGGATGCTCATGTACAGCGTGCCGTTGCTTTGCTCGACGATCGAGCATTCGTTCGAGTAGTCGTTCGCCTGGTTCTGTTGATCCACGCCGCCGCCCAGATGCCAGGTCAGGCCGTGATCGTCGGAATAGATCACGTGCGACCATGAAGGTCCGCTTCGGTCCGAGCTCAGTCGGTGATCGCTGCCGATGATCAGCCGGCCGGCATAAGGTCCCGATTGAACCTGAATTCCGTGTCCCGGACCCGTGGCATACCAGCCCCAGGGAGTCGAAGGGAACGCCTCGGGGTTCGGGTTTCCCGCGCTCGTGACCTTCACGCTGCTGGTAATGTCGAGCGGAGCGGACCAGGTCAGGCCGTCGTCGCCGGTGGAAGTGACGAACACGGTGTCTGTGTTCTTGCAGAACAGCAATAAGACGCGGCCGGTCGTCGCGTCGACGACGGGGGCCGGATTTCCGATGTAGTTGCCCGACTGCGGCAGAACCGAGGTGATCGTCGTGATTGCAGACCAGGTTGCTCCGCCGTCGAGGCTTTTGCGCATCACCAGCGCGTAGCTGGTATGGTCGTCTTCGCCATAGCGCCCCTCGGCGATCGCCAGGATGGCGCCGCTGGCGGTTTTCACCAGCGTGGGAGCGAAAAAAACGTTGTAGCCGGCGTCTCCGCGATTGAATAGCTCGATCTGCTCGCGTTCGGGTTTGACCACGACCATCGCCGCCGGCGCGGTGAAGAGTCTCAACGTCGCCAGCGCCGCCGAGCCACGCGCGGCGATCCACTCGTCGGCGCCATCGACGAGCGTGTCGCGGTTGTGATCGCTCACGGCGGTAATCGACACGGCGCCCGTCTGCGCGACCGCGTCGAAACGGGCCAGCGCCTGGTCCTGTACGTTGACGCGAACATCGATGCCGCTGTCAACCGACTCGCCGAGCAAATTACCGAAATAGAATACGTCCGACGACTTCAGTCCCGTGCGTTGCGTGGCCTTCAGGGTCACTTCCAGCCATTGGTTCTGGATCGCGCCGTCGGGCCAGGTGATCGTGATTCGAGCCGAGCCGCCGACGCCGGCGCCTTGGCGCACCGTGACTTCGGTCGGACGCGAAGCCGCCAGCCAGACTCCGACGTCGAGCAAATTGCCCACGCGGAACACAAAGTCGTCGGCCGTGATATCCCCCGGCAGCCCGGCCACGTCGATCATGATGCCGTTGATCCCGCGACTGTAACTGGTGTAGTTGACATAGCTGGCCGTTTGACCCGGCAGCAGGGCCGATTTGTCGACGGCAATCGCTCGATCGTCCGGCGCGCCAGCCGCCGGGCTCTCGCCGTCAAACCCCGAGTTGTTGTAGAACACGCCGCGCCACACGACCTTGGGGTTGGAAAAATCCGAGAATGCCGGTTCGGCGACGTCCGACGGCGCCGGATCGATCGCGGGCGCGGTGAGCTTAACGAGCTTGAGCGCGGCGCTGCCCAACGCATAGTTTCCGGCCACGAGTTGTTCGTCGGTCGCGTCGACCCGTAGATCGCGGTTGACGTCGAAGGGAGTCGACACAGTCACATTACTGGCGCCATTGGCCCCGCGAACGCGCAGCTGGTCGATCATTCCGACCGAGGCACTCGCCGCCGAGTCTCCGGTTTCGCCGATGGCGTTGCCAAAATAAAACACGTCGTCCGCCGTCAGGCCGGTGCGTGCCGTGGCCTTGACCCGCACCTGGAGCCATTGCTTTTGGATGGCGTTGTCGGGCCAGACGATTGTCACGCGCGTCGAACCTCCTTGACCGGCGCCGAATCGCGCGACGATCTGATTGGGTGCCGGGGCCAGGGTCCACTGCGCGGGATCGTTGCCGTTGCCAACCCGAAATTCGAAATCGGCCGCCGAGAGCGATTGCGACAATCCGGCCATGTCGACCATGATGCCGTTAATGCCGCCGCTATAGCTCGTGTAGTTGGCAAATGTCGCCGTGCCGCCGTCGACCAGAGCCGTCTTGTCGGTGGCGATCGCGCCATCGTCGAGGGAGTTGGCGGCTTCGTCGTTTCCGTCGAGCCCAGAGCGATTGTAGAACACCATCCGCGCGATGACGTCGGTCCACACGAAGTCAGCTCCGGGCGCGACTAGTCGCAAGGCATTGTTCGAAAACGTGCCGAAGTTGCGTGCAATGATCTCGTCGGCCGGCCCTACCAGGCCATCGCGGTCGTAGTCCACAACGGAGAAGATTGAAACGGGATCAGCCAGTCCGTGAGGGTTGGTCCGTACCGCGGACTGATCGGACACGTTCACCAGGGCATTGGCCGAACTGTTGCCGCTTTCGCCGATGGCATTGCCCAGGTAAAACACGTCGGGCAATGTCAAGCCCGTGTTCGAGGTGGCGCGGACCGTGACCTGCAGCCAGGTATTCGCGATCGCTCCGTCGGACCACACGATCGAAACCCGCGTCGATCCGCCAAGGCCGGCCCCGGGGCGTGCGGTGATGCTCGCGGGCGCGGGCGCCGTCGACCAAGTGCTCGGATCGTCGTCGTTGCCGATGCGAAAGATAAAATCCGCGGCAGTCGGCGTGGCGGAAAGGCCGGCGATGTCGACATTCACGCCGTTGATGCCGGCTCGGTAGCTCGTATAGTTGGCAAACGTGGCGGTCTCGCCCGGCAGCAGCGCCGATTTATCGGTGGCGATCGCGGCGTCGTCGGCCGCGTTGGCGCTTGGATCGTCGCCGTCGAAACGCGAGTTGTTGTAGAAGACGTTGCGACCTACGACCGAGGACACTCCGGCCAACGGCCAGGCAATTTGAGCGGGCGATTCGCTCTGGGAGACCGAAGCGGTCATCAACCGCCGATCTTCCAATGGGTCGATCGAGGGGCAATAAAACCGTAGCCCGCGCCGCATGCCATTTCGCCGAGGCGAAGGCGGCGCCAGCCAATTCCGAAGTCCGTGTAGCAGCATGCCTGATTTCGCTTTGGAGCAGCGCGTAGCCGAAACCGTCGACAACGAAGTGAAAAGCGTCCGGCGCTGCGCGGGCCAAAAGGTCCGCTCCCCGCGCGAGCAACCCACCTATCAATCGAACCGTGCGACGCTTGGAATTCGCTCAGGGCGAAAAACACGAACACGTCGGTTCGAATGCCGGCGATCTGGGCCAGTAGCGGCCTCTTCTCAAGAATTGGTTCCGTTCCGTCTCGCTGGCGATTCCCTCGCCACGAGTGCCTCTTCTGGCCCGATTGTAGCCACGCAGCGTTCCTCCCGGGAAGCCACAAACCAAATGTTTTCTCAAAAAAAATCCAGAATCCTGAGCGAAGCCGATTGTGCGCCGCACCGGTGAGGGCCGCCGCCAACCGCGGCGTACGCGCTCGGCAGTACGGGGAATTGACGCACACTATGGCCATTGACCGATCTTGACTGTTGGCAATAACTTAAATATCGTGTCCACCCGTTTCAATCTCCGCGGCGGAGTGCCCTGCCGATGACAAATGCGCGGCCGCTGAGCCGACGAGCTCAATTCTCCGGCCGGCAGCCGATTAGCGAGCTAATGCGTCTGGCTCTGGCGCGGCCGGACCTGATTTCGTTGGCCGCTGGTTTTGTCGACCAGGCGACGCTCCCGGTCGAGGCGACGCGACAGGCCAGCGAGACCTTGCTGGCCGACCAGGCTCGCGCCCGAGAGTCGCTGCAATACGGCACCAATGCCGGATACCTGCCGCTGCGCGAAGCGGTGCTGGCGCGATTTATCGCCAACGACGGCGTGCAGGCCGGGCCGCCCCCCCGCGTCGAGCAGTTGATTCTGGCCGCCGGCAGCAATCAGATGCTGCACCTGGTGGGCGAGGTGCTGTTGGATCCGGGTGACGTTGTGCTGTGTTCCGCTCCGACGTATTTCGTTTATCTGGGCATTCTCGCCAGTCTGGGGGTCAAGGCCGTCGGCGTGGCCACCGACGAGCAGGGCATGATTCCCGAGGCGTTGGACGAGGAACTGGCCCGCCGAGAGCGGAGCGGACAACTCGCCCAGGTAAAAGCCATTTACATCACCAGCTATTACGAGAATCCCAGCACGGTGTCGTTGAGCCTGGCCCGCCGCGCGCAGGTCGTCGAAATCGCCAAGCGCCGCTCGCGCCACGGGACAATTTACGTGATCGACGACGCAGCCTATCGCGACTTGCGCTATGCGGGCGACGATCTGCCCAGCCTGCGGTCGTTCGACGCCGAAGGCGACACGGTGATCGTCGCCGAGACGTTTTCCAAGTCGTACTCGCCTGGCGTGCGCGTGGGCTGGGGGATTTTGCCGCCGGCGCTGGTCGAGCCCATTGCCGGGTTGAAGGCGAATATCGATTTCGGATCGCCCAATTTCAACCAGCATCTGATGGCCAACGTCATGAGCCAAGGGCTGTTCGAGCCGCACGTGGCGCAACTGCGGGCCAATTACGGCCGCAAGCTGCAAACCATGCTGAGCGCGATGGATGCGTTTCTCAGCGACATACCGGGCGCGCGGTGGCATACCCCCAGCGGCGGCCTCTATGTCTGGCTGGAATTGCCCGATGGCCTGGACGCCGGTCCGGGCAGCGCACTGATCGAGCATGCGTTGGACGAGGGAGTGTTGTACGTGCCCGGCGAGTATTGCTATCCGGCCGAAGGCCAGCCCATTCGCAAGGACAGGATGCGGTTAAGTTTTGGCGTGCAAAGCGAAGCCAATCTCCGCCGGGGCATCGAAGCTTTGGCGCGCGCCATTCGTCGAACCACGCAATCTTCATGAGCATATCGCAGAAAGCCATCACGACCGTGGCAAGTGCAGACATCCGTCCGGCCACGGGCGGCTACTCGCGATTGATGATCGTCGATCGCTATCTGCTGCGTGAATTCGTGCAGACGTTCGTGATCTGCTTCATCAGCCTGATGGGACTGTTCGTCGTCATCGACGGCTTCACCAAGCTGGATGAGTTCATCGTTTTCGCGGCAAAGCAGGGCAGCCTGCTGGTCGTGATGGGCGAATATTACGCCTATAGGGCGCTGTCGTTCTTCGACAGCACGGGGCATCTACTGACCCTGATCGCGGCCATGTTCACGATGACCTGGATTCAACGCCACAACGAAATGACGGCGCTCGAATCGGCCGGCATTCCCAAGAGCCGCATCATTCAGCCGGTCATCATGGCCGTGGTCGTGATCATTCTGGCTCGCGTCGCCAATCGCGAGCTGATCATTCCCGCGGTGCGCGAGCACCTGAGTCACGACACGCAAGATCTGGGTGGCAACACGGGCAAGCCGCTGCGGGCGCGCTACGACAACGAGACCGGAGTGCTAATGGGTGGATCGGGATCGCTGACGTTTGCCAGCGAACGGCGGATCCAAAAGCCCGACTTCTACATGCCGGCTGGCCTGAACCGCTATGGGGTACCACTACGGGCCGAGAATGCCTTCTACGAGCCGCCGCAGTCTGACCGGCCCGGCGGTTATCGGTTCAGCAATCTGGATCATCCCAAGGGGCTCGAGACGCAACCGTCGTTGTCGTTCGAGGGCCGCCCCGTGCTACTGACGCCGCGCGATTACCCCTGGCTCAAACCAGGCGAGTGTTTTCTCGTGAGCGAGGTCAGCCCTGAGCATCTCGACGCAGCGAGCACCTGGCGAAGTCTTTCCAGCACGGCTGAATTGATTCGCGGATTGCGCAACCGCGGCCTAGATTTTGGTGCCGAAGAGCGGCTGGCCATTCACGCCCGATTGGTGCAACCGCTATTGGATATTACCCTGCTGTTCCTGGGGCTGCCGCTGGTGTTGTCGCGATCGCAGCGCAATATGTTTGTGGCGATTGGGCAGTGCCTGGCGCTGGTGATTGCGTTTACGCTAGTCGTGTACGGCTGCCAGTACCTGGGGTCGAGCTATCTGCTCGAGCCGGCGCTGGCCGCCTGGTTGCCGCTGATGATCTTTATTCCCTGCGCCGTGGCATTGTCGCAACCGCTGCGGGAGTAGATTAGGATTCACCACCATGACGAACTACCAATCCGCGACCGACAAAAACAAGATCGACGAAGACGCCAAACCGTGGGTCGACGGGCTGACGATGCCGCAGGTCCTGCGCGAGACGGCCCGCCGCTATCCGGACAACGACGCGCTGGCGTTTCCCGCGCTGGGATTGCGCGTGACCTACAGCGAATTCTCCGCACAAGTCGACCTGGCGGCCCGCGGCCTGGCGGCGCTGGGGATCAAGCACGGCGAACACGTGGCGATTTGGGCCACGAACGTGCCCGAGTGGGTCGTGTTGCAGTTCGCCACCGCGCGGCTGGGAGCCGTGCTGGTCAACATCAACCCGGCCTATCGGCCGTTCGAGCTCAAGTACGTTCTCAACCAGAGCGATTCGGTGGCGCTGCTGTTGGTTGCGCAATTCAAAACCTCCGACTATTTTGCCATGCTGGCCGAGGTTTGCCCCGAGTTAGCGCGTTGCGAGCCGGGACAACTCGAGAGTAAGGACTTTCCCAAGCTGCGCTGGGTCGTGGCGCTCGAAGACCACGCTCCGCCGGGCGGCATCACTTGGAAGCAATTGCTCGAGCGGGCCCAATCGACGCTGCCGGCGCGTCTCGACGACTTCGACCGCCAGCTCACACCCGAACAGCCAATCAATATTCAATACACGTCCGGCACTACCGGCTTTCCCAAGGCGGCGACGCTCAGCCACCGCAATCTGCTGCTCAACGGCTACTACGCGGGC
>JANNQN010000195.1:0-3883 GCA_031400775.1 Planctomycetia bacterium
CCTGCGCGGCGACCCGGTGGCGTTAAACGGCCGCAAGCTAACGCCGGCCAATCTGCTGGCACGTTTAAACGATATCGGCGCCAAGCATGGCGTCGGCCGGGTCGACCTGGTGGAAAACCGCTACGTCGGCATGAAATCGCGCGGCGTTTATGAAACTCCCGGCGGGACGATTTTGCACGCGGCGCACCGGGGCATGGAGTCGATCACCATGGACCGCGAGGTGTTGCGTCTGCGCGATTCCTTGATCCCGCGCTACGCCGAGATGATTTACTACGGTTACTGGTTCGCCCCGGAACGCGAGGTGCTGCAAAAAACCATCGACGCGGCCCAGGCCAACGTTAGCGGCCGGGTGCGGGTCAAACTGTACAAGGGCAACGTCATGGTCACGGGAAGAAAATCGCCCGCGTCGCTGTACGATGCCAACGTCGCGACTTTCGAAGCCGATCAAGTCTACCGCCAGGCGGATGCCGAGGGGTTTATTCGCTTGAACGCGCTGCGGCTGCGGCTGCGTAAACTGGCAAAGGCAAAATGAATTGAGAATGGAAAATGGAGAATTGATGATTCTGCTGAAAAACCCTCCGTTCATCCTTCGAGAGCCTCAGGACGAACGGAGGAGCGATCGAAATCATTGGAGATTTTTCCGTTCATGCTGAGCTTGTCGAAGCATTCTTAAGGTTTTTCAGCAGAATCATTGATAATGTCCGATCCGATAATTTTCCATTTTTCAAGTTGCCCGACAACCGAGCGCAGAGCGACGCCATGTGGGGCCTGCTTGGGGACTCGCGCTTCTGGCGCGACCAACTGGGATTCAAAAGCATCATGCTGCGGCAAATCGAGTAAAGCCGCAGAACGCTTCTTGAAATTAGGCCACTGGTTCTGGGACAATCATGCTCAGCCGATTTGGACAGGGCATCGTAGGCCGATTTCATTGCGGTTGAGCGGGTCGTTAAGGCGCGTCGCGAGTTGTTCTTGGCTTGCGGCGCGCTCGTGGCTTCGTCCGTGCCGACCGCGCGGTGGCAAAAACCGCCCCAAACCGCACGGCGTTCGCTTGTTTGAGGGCTAGAGGGTATTGATGAGTGCTTGAATTGCAGCGCGCCGCATGCGAGAATTTTTCAGTGTGCTGTTGTCAATCCGCAATTCTCCGCTGGCGAGGTACGACGATGAACCGGTTCTGCCGCTCGATCCTCTGGGCATCCTTGGCGTTATTCGTTCCAGCTTGGGCTACCGCAGCCCGAGGCGCGGATCCGATTCCCCAGGCCTCGGGGAGCTTTGCTGGCAAGAAATGGAACTTCGAGGCCAAGGGGGCTTACGCTTTCCCCGGCAAGGTTGGCCTCAACGACGAGCAAGGCATTTTGGTCGCGGTTTCCAATGTCCCGTTTAGCGCCACGATGCTCGATACCATCTGGGATCGGCGTAATATGATCGATACCTATTTTCGTGACGACGAAACTCTGGTGGTTTATTTCCAGTTCTCGAAGGACGCCAAGTACAAAGGACTCAGCTACTTTTTCGAGTCGGGCGATGGCTGCGGCTTTTGTTACAACGGGGCGACAAAGTCGAGCGTGAAGCATACGCAGGGGCGTCTCAAGGGACGTTTGCAGCTCGCCAAGCAAAAGGATGACGTGTTCTTCGATGTGGCCGTCGATGTGCCGGTGGCGATGTCTGATTACGGTAAGCCCTTGGCCGCGGACGGCGGAGAGCCGGGCAAGGTCTACGCCGCCCTGCATCGCGCGCTGGATGGAAACGAGTCTGCCGCGCTCGCGCCGATCGTGGTCGAGCGACTCGCCGTCCAGCTTGAGAAATCAGGGGACGACGTGCTGGCCGTGCTGCAAGAACAACACCCGACGAAGTCGTACAGGATCATCAAGGGCTTCGCGCAAGGAGATCGCGCGCTGTTGGTGGTGGAAGGTGAAACGGCGACGATCAACGTCAAAACCGAGGTCCACCTGTTACGCGAGCACGGGGAGTGGCGATTCGCTGACGAGGTGCTGCAAGTGCGGTTTGCGGAGTAGCTCGCGGCGCGCTCGGCGGCGTTTGCGATCACGCCGCGAATCGTAACCGTTCACGCCCTGGGGAGGAGTGAGGGGCCGTGGGAGCGGGCGAAATGGGCTTGAGCTGCGTTGGTGAGGTACTCGAAGACGGGGCGGTTTTGTTGGCGGCAGGCCTCGATGACCGTGAGCATCGTTTCGACGAAGCGGCTGCCGCCGGCGACAAGAGGAAATCCAAGCGGCCCGCGAAAACGCAGCGCCGTCGCGCCTCCTCCTGTGCCCGCGGCACCACGACAACAAGTTGTCGTGGCCACCCGGTTGCCCTTGCTTGCAATTGCCCTAACGAATCCATCTTCCAAAAAACACTTCTTGAAATTAGGCCACTGGTTCTGGGACAATCATGCTCAGCCGATTCGGACAGGGCATCGTAGGTCGATTTCATTGCGGTTGAGCGGGGCGTTAAGGCGCGTCGTGGTTTTTTCTTGGACCGCGGCGTGCTCGTGGCTTCGGCCACCCGTCCCGGCCTTGCCCGCCGTTGATCGCGCGTGTTCTCGCGAGACACGCGCGCTGGACGGTAGAACCGACAATTGGGGTGCCGAATCGGGCTAGCCGCATCGATTGGGCGGGCCGGAGACGGGGGCAACGTGCTCCGGACCACCTCGCCTGGTTGCAAAATAAGCCGGTGTTGTCCCGCGGCGTCGTGGCTCCAAGTGCCTCGGACCGAGGCCACCAACCTTTTTTTCCAATCAAGAACGGCCTCGCCAACCCGAGGGGAGCCGCGACGTCCAAATTTTTTTTGGCGTGCGTTCGCTTGCGCGCGTCGCGGGTGCCACTGCTGGATTGCCCAGCAGTGCATCCTTCTCGTCGCCCTTGCAGCAGAAATTTCCACCGATGGCCGCATCGAATTCATAAGTAGAGTTAGCAACACGATCGCCGGAATGCAGCCAGCACCGGCGAAAGCAAGCCCGATGGTGACTCGATCGAGGAACGCTGCTGGACCAGCCAGCAGTGACACCCGCGGGCGATCTCTCCGTAGTGTCGCCAAACAGCTCAAGCAGTGCAGACAGTCAGACCTCAATTATCTTCCCCATGCTGATCCGCTCCTCGACGTAGGGAGAAACGGGGACAGGTCCAGTTCTGGGTACAGCCGAGCCGAGCTTGAGACGCTCCGAGCTGTCCGACAACTACGGACTTCCCTTGTCGATCAACTCACGGATCTCGCCGGCCAATGCATCTTTTAACCATGGCAAATCGCCACAATGAACATGCTTGACTACGCCCCGCTGGTCCAGCACGACGATCGTCGGCCATAACGTAACCTTGTACGCCTCGTGAATGCGCGCGCCGTCATGTGCATCTCTTAGCGTCGGATATGCGAGGTGCATCGCATCGAGAACGCGCTGACGCCTCGCCTCTTCCTCGCCCGTGTCGGTATTGACGCCGAGAACCACAACCGGTTCGTGCTTGAACTCCTCGGCCAATGCGATCATTTTTGGCATCGCATTTAGGCAGTGGCCGCAGCCGGCGTACCAAAAATCAAGCACCACCACTTTGCCGCGATAGTCGGCCAGCGCGTGGGGTGTGCCATCAAGGTCGATCGTGCGCCATTCCGCCGAGGGCTCCCCGATAACTGCGGCGGAAACTGCTTTCGCCGCACTGATGTCGCTGTACACACGCCAAAGCCAGGCGATCCGCGGAACAGCCACGTACCCAAGGAAGAGAATCACAATCGAGCTAACAAGGGCCATCCAGCGACACGGCAATCGCATCTTAATTTGCGACGAAACCCAGGAGAATTCGTTCCAGGGTGTTGGTATTGAGGCATGCGCGGTAGCGTTTGCCGCGGATGTTGTCTTTGATGGAAGTGTCCGCCGAGAGGATGGACACTGCCAGGC
>JANNQN010000196.1:0-9555 GCA_031400775.1 Planctomycetia bacterium
ACCTGCACCTCTTCGTGGATCGTGGGCCAGGGATGAGCCCCGCCCTTCTTGATGATCAGCTCGCAAGGCACGCCGGCGGCCTTGAGCGCGGCCAGCAGCTTCTCGGACTGCGACAACGGCACGACTGGGTCGGCGTCGCCGTGGATGATTAGAAACGGCGGGGCCTTCGACGTCACGCAATACGCCGGGCTGACTTCCTTCAGTTTTGCGACCACCTCCGCCGCGTCGGCGGTTGCTCCGCCCAGGATCACGAAACGTTTGACTTGCTCCAATTGGGCCGGCGTGGACTTGTCGTCGATCTTTTGGCCACGATAGTCCAGGAAGTCTGTGGGCGGAAAGAAAACCCCGGCCGCCTTAACCGACGACTTGTCATCGCAAGTCAGCGCCACGAGCGAGGCCAAATGCCCGCCGGCCGACGCGCCGACCAAGCCCAGCCGCGCGGGATCGATCTTGTATTCTTCCGCGTGCTCTTTGACCCAAGCCACGCCCTGTTTGAGGTTCTTGGCCATTTCGCCAAGCGTGTATTTGGTTATCGAGCCGGGCCGCACGGCGAACACCGTGTACCCCTTGCCGCAGAAGGTGTCGAACATCCGCGCCCGGCGATGGTCTTCGATCTTGCCGCGGTCGGAATAGAATTGGCCGCTGGCCACGTCGACGATGCCCAAGCCGTTCGGCGTGCCGGTGGGTGTGAAGACATCCATCACCAGCCCCACGCCGTCGACTTCGGCGAACACGATGTTCTTGGTTTGCGTGTAGGGCGCGTCATCGGCCCGGACGATTGGCGAAATCGCCAGCAAGACGGCCAGGTATCCCAGCAAAAGCGGCACTCGGCGGATCATCACGGCGGACTCCTCAAAAAGGATGGTTATGCGCGGCTCTTTTGGTTGCTTATTCATGCGTCGCAGGCTCAGTCGACGTCGCGAAACACGACCGTCTTCGACTCGACGTGCTTGATCAACTCGCTCTTGTCGAGAAAGTAAGTCGGCTTCATCGTGCCTTTGCTGAACAATCGCTCGGCCTGATCGTCGAAGTGCGGACTGTCGTTGCGGTCGCTTTCGCCCAGGGGCAACAGCGTCCACGAGCGGGGTGGTTTCGTCAGCAGCACGATCTGCGTTGAGGTTTGCCCGCCGTGTCCCAAGAATTTCTTCGTGCCCGCGATCGGCTCGAAGCTGATGGCCCGCGGCGTGGCGATATTGGCCACCGAGCCGCCGCTGACCGGCCAGGTATCCGTGCTGCCTTTGCGTCCGACGCGATAGACTTCGCCGTAGGGCACGTCGAGGCGACCGAAATCGGCCTGCAATTTAGTCGCGGCTTCTTCCAGTTTGCCGAGCAGCATGGCATCGGTGATCGCGGCCGGCGGGGGCAAACCGGCGCGGTCCGCCTTCTTGACGTCGTCGCCGAACGACTCTTTCCAATACTTATAGGCGATGGCGCCCGTGGCTCCGGCGTCGCAGCGGCGATTCCAGTTCACGATCAATTCGTACAGCGTGTTGAGCTCCTTCTTGCCGCGCACATCGGCGCTCGCCCCGGCCCAGGCCTTTTCGAGCCGCTGCTGCCAGTCGCCAGCGCCATGTACCGCGGGGCTCAGCGCCACCTCGATAGCGTCCTCGACGGTCATCTTCTTGATGTCATGCAACTGCTCGATGCATGACGCCGCCCGCTGGTGCAGCGGATTGTCGTAAGCTTGGTCGAGCTTGTCGAAGCCGTTGAAACCATTGAACAAGTACGGATGATTGGGCGAAGGCTTGAGCGGGCAGTCCTTCATCAGAAACTGCGGACTGACGTTGCAGTTCTGCATGTAGCCCTGCGGAGGATTCTGGATCTGCACCAGATCCTCGAACTTGTGGATGCCCTGCCATTCGGCCTTCGACGTGTTGCCCGGCATGGCCCGCTTGTAGTCGTAACCAGCCGGCCGGATCGGCACGCGGCCCACACGCACGTAGTAAATGTCCCCCTCGACCGTGCCGATCATCAGGTTTTGCATCATCAGTTGCAGCGTCGAAAGGGCCTTCTTCATCTCGGTCAAGTTCTTGGCTGTGATCGACTTGTACGTCTGATCCGCCAGTCCGACCTCTTCGAAATACGGAATGCGAAACACATAGGCCTTGCCGTTCTTGCGGGCCACGACCGGACCGTGCCGCGTGTATTCGATCTCGACCTTCTTGTCCTGCACGCCGTCCTTGTCCTTGACCCGGATCACCTCGGGCCGCACGGTCATGTCCAGCCACTTGTCGTCGTAGCGATATTGGCGTGGGTTGGCAGGGTTGAGCTCCTCTTCGTAGACGTCCGAAGTGTCGGGACCGCCGGTGGTCATGGCGATCGACAGGTAGCGGCTATGCCCCATGCTGGGCAGCGGGTTGCCCAAGATGGCCATGCCCGAGAATTCGATCTCGCCGCCGTACAGCCGCACTTCATAAAACCGGAAGGCGCCATACCAGCTCAGGTGCGGATCGATTAGCGCGATCGGCGCGTTGTAGGCGGTTCGCTCTTTTGCGACGAGCCATTCGTTCGAGCCGTGGTATTCAACCGGGTCGGGCTCGATGCCGATCCGTTTCAGATCGTCGCCGGCTTCCCCCTCGGGCCAACCCCAGATGATGTAGCGCGACAGAGCGACGCACATCCAGGGTTCGATCTGGGGCGCCCAGGCCGGCACGTTCGAAGGATGGTCCTTCATGTATTTCTTGACGCCCGCTTGAAAGGCCTCGATCGTCGCGCGGCTCTTGCCGCTGAGCTCACCGTATTTGGCCTTGCTGATCGAGGCGTGCTGCCAGACTCGCTGCCGATAATCGTCTTTCAAGAAATCGGGTCCAAACGCCTCACTCATCGTGCCGGTGGCCCGCATGTATTGCTTGAGCAGCTCTTCCAGCCGGTCCTCGGCTTGCGCATATCCGTGGCCGAAGCAGGCGCCTTCGGCCGTGGCGGCAAAGATATGCGGCGTGCCGAACTCGTCGCGATAGATCGTGATCTCTTCCCGCGCTTGGGCGACCGCCGATGACGCGATCGAGCACAGAGCGAAAAGAGCGACGGGCAACCAGCGCGAAAACGGGCGAGGACTTGACATTGAAAGCGATTCCTATCGAGACGAGTAATCCGGGATGGACGGAACATGCCGAACTGTCGAGGCGGCATGGCACGGCAATCAGGCCCATGCTCGCGCTAGGGTCCGATTTCGAGCAGGCACTGGCCCGATTGTAGTCCCTGGGCAATTCGTTTGCCAAAGGAAAAAAGGCTGGCAAATGGAACGCGGCCAGTGGGCGTTCGTCCGGTCGGCCAACTTGCTATTTGAGCAAGTCGGCCGTGGCATCCATGAGCACCTTTTCCACCTCCGGCGACACGCGCGAGACATAGCTCGTCTCGTAGCCGCCTTGCGAATAGGCGATCTGCGTTCCGATGTAGCCCGGCCCATAATCGCCATAGGCCGCCATGCAAACCGTGGCCTGCGGCTTCATCTTGGCCGCCGCCAATTGATACTCGACGAACAACTCGCCGGGCATGTGCAGCACGTAAGCCGGACCTAACCGCAGGCAACTCAATTGAACGGCCCGACCCGATTGCACGCGCCGCATCCAGGCCAGATCCGTGGCCGCGCGGGCCCGATCTCGCGGCGGGGCGCCCGCGTTGTCGAGCAACTGCACGAAGGGCGCTTCCTGCACCAGGTTTGGGCTGGGCGGCAGCTTCACGTCGCGCGTGCGCCAGCCCAAGTCGCTTGAGTCCAGCGGCGTGCGATGCGTGGACGCCCAGGCGGCGCTCATGCCGGCGGCCAGCCGCGAGGCAAGCACCGCGCGATTGGCGGGCGAGCCGTCGTTATACTTGCCCGCCGCCACGTTGCCCGAGGCGCCGTTGAAGTGAACGTGCGGCACGCCCGGCAAGGCCGACTCGCGCTGAGCGCGGGCCATGCCCACGAAGTCGTAGCTCACTCCGCCCTGGCCGTAGTAGCTTTGCGGATGCGTGGCGTAATAGCTCAGCACGACCAGCGGCTGATCGCCGTTCCAGAGACTGAGAACGCGGACCTGGGGATCGATCACCCCTTCGGGCGCCGCCACGGCCTCGGGAATCGTGCTGGCGCTATAGCGCACGACCTTCACCTTGCCGTCCTCGCCCAGCACGCGTCGGTTGGAAGCGACTTTCTCGACCTGCCCCACGCCAACGCCCAGATGCGTCACCGTCTTGGGAGACGACAGCGCGTGGCGAACCGCCGCGGCGGCGCGGTCGATGGTTTGCCTGGCAAATGCGACATGAAATAAAGTTCCGCTGAGCGACCGCGCGGCCAGCAACGCCTCGGCGTCGAAATCGCATGTCGGCGCGTCGTGTTGATGGAGCGTGTGCAAGGCGACGCGATCGACCGACGTGCCGGCGGCCTTGGCGAGCGCTTCGCGAAAGGCGTCGTACCCGCCGTTGCCGATGCCCACCCAGTCGACGGCGCAGAGCACGATCGGCGCTTCGTCGCCCAACAGCACCAGGCCGCGAACCGAAAGCGGATCGACGATTTCCTTGGCCGGCGGGACGGCAGATCCGCACAACGGGCTGCCCAAGGGGGGCGTGGCATCGCATTGAAAAGTGTATATGGCGAGCGGCTTGGCCGGTGCGCGATCGGCCAATGTCAAAAGCACGAGGAGCGCGAGCGCAAAAAAGTGAATTGGACGAAGCATGCCGGCAGCCCCCTAGAAATGAGATTTGCCCCGGACGACGGCCCAATTGTCACTCGGAACAGACGCCGACGTCAATTGGCAGATTGGGCAAAACAGCTCGACTGTCGCCGCGCTTCAGCCGCGCGGCGACAGGCCAGAGGGGGCCGAGTGGAAAGCCGACGGCAAATCGATAGCCGACGCTTTTTTCGCAATCGCCGGACTACGCCGCGCGACGGCTTCCCTTGAGATGGTGCGTCCGGGCCGTGTCCGAATACTTGGGCGCGGTCAACAAGTCGAGCGCCAATAGGACGGCGGCAAACAGGACGACGGCTAAGAGAATACTCATTTTTCGCTTTCGCGACTGGGGGCTTTTTAGCGGGCATTAAGGATACCGATCCTTGAATTTACCGCAAGATTAGTTGCCAGGGTCCTTAGGGCGGTCACTTGAAACCGAGCAGAAACCCAAGGTCGAAATTTGAGAAATTCGCGACTTTTTCCGCTGAGCTGCCCCTTTGGGTCCGTCGCGATGGCAACTGGCCGATAGCTTGGTGGAGAGTGGCGGACATTGGGGCGCTCTGGCCGTCGCACCCCGCGCCGCCGGCTCACGTTGGCGGCCGGCCGACCGTTGCTTGACATCCCGGAGCGCGCGGGTGGACACTACGGTCTCGAATGGAACCGATTGAACGATTCCTTGGCCGGCGAGTCGGTATGTTTTCGATCTGCTCGGCAACTGGACGTGGCGCGGGTGCGAACGCCGTTACGCGCCGCGAGCTGTTGCGCGTGGGGGGCCTGAGCCTGCTGGGCTTGAGCAGCGCCCGGTTGGCCCAACTGCGAGCCGCTGCGCCGGACGGTCGGGCCGACGTGCCGGGCCGCTTCAATTCGTGCATCTTCATTTTTCTGTTCGGCGGACCCAGCCATATCGACCTCTGGGACATGAAGCCCGGCGCCCCGGCCGAGATCCGCGGCGAGTTCAAGCCGATCGCCACGCGCGTGCCGGGGATCCAGCTTTGCGAGCACCTTCCGCGGTTGGCCGCCCAGATGGACAAAGTGTGCCTGCTGCGGTCGATGGAACATAAGATGCCGGTTCATGGACCGGCGTGCAGCGAGATGTTTACCGGCCGTTCTTACTTCGGCCCGCCGGTCACGGATCAGGCCCGCCCCGAGGATTGGCCGTCGCTTTCCTCTCTCTTGATGCGCTACGGCCCGCGCCGGGCGGCGCTTCCGCAGGCGGTCGTTTTGCCCTGGTATTTGCAATTCGCCGGGCAAGACAAACGGATCGCCGGGCAGACCGGCGGCCGAATGGGCGAGTTGTCCAACCCGTTTCTCGTCCAGGGAGATCCCAGCGACGAGCGATTTGCCGTGCCCGGCATTCGGCTGGCCGCCGACATGGGAGTCGATCGGGTGGTCGCGCGCCGCGAATTGTTGCGCCGGCTGGATGGCTCGCTGGCGCGCTCGATGTCGGGCGATCCCACGGTGCGCATGTTTTCCAACCACGTGGATACCGCTTTTTCGATGCTGGGTGACGCGCAAGCCAACGACGCCTTTCGGCTCGACAAAGAGACGGCGAAGACCCGCGAGCGCTACGGCGCCGGCAAGTTCGGTCAAAGCCTGCTGTTGGCGCGGCGATTGGTCGAGGCCGGCGTGTCGCTGGTGACGGTCAATTGGGACGACGAAAGCCGCAGCGAGAAGGTCTCACCCTTCTGGGATACGCACAACCACAATTTCGCGTCTCTCAAAGATCGCTTGGCGCCGCGCTTCGACGAGGGCTACGCCGCGCTGGTCGAAGACTTGCACGCTCGCGGGCTGTTGGAAACGACGCTGGTCGTGGTGACCGGCGAATTCGGCCGCACGCCCAAGATCGGCCAGATCGTCCAGAACGGCATGACGGAAAAGACCGGCCGCGATCACTGGCCGCATGCCTTCACGGTGCTGCTGGCCGGCGGAGGTGTGCGGGGTGGTCAGACCTATGGAGAGACGAACGCCACGGGCGCTTTCGTCAAGGACCGCCCAGTCTCGCCGGCCGATCTCTCGGCCACGATCCTCTACCACCTGGGCGTTGACTATACCCGCGAATACTGGGACGAGTTTCAGCAACTGCGGCAACAGTTTAGCACCGGCAGCGCCATCAAAGACTTGGGCTAGCCGCCGGCCGCGTTGCAACGTCCCGTTTCGACTGCGGGGCCAAGATTCCGCGCCTCCCGGCGAACATCCTCCTGAGAGCTTCCCACCCATTGAAGCTGCGCGGCGCACGCCGTGGAACAGTGGCAGCGATCGGTGAGTTTTTCCGGCGCCAGAAGGCCGGTGCTTTCGGCAATCCACCCGCGGACTCGCTGTGCGTCGCACTCCAGAGAGATCCGCGAGAATTGCCGATACCCCGACAATCGTGTCGCCCAGGAGAAGTCGATTGACACGCTCGCGAGCGAATGAGAAAGTGGTCGGTAGGGGGTTGCAGTCGCATCTGCCGTGGGTGTCCGCAGGCCAGCGCTACCTCCCGCGGCACGCTGCCGAGCGTGCAAGGATCTTTTCCATGGCAACTCTCGAAGTTTGCACCGACCCCAACGGCCGGCAATTCTTCGAATTAACGTCCGACGAGATGGTCGTGGGACGGGACCAGTTTTGCGATATCGTGCTGCGCAATCACACGGTCTCGCGGCGGCACGCCCGCATCGTACGCTCGGCCGACGGTTACTTCATCGAAGACCTTTCGAGCCTGAACGGCACCTACCTAAACGGCCGCCGCCTTGAAGGCCGGACCGCGATCAAGGACCAGGACAAAATCCATATCTATGAAGTCGTGACCGTGTTTCATGCGGGCGCGCCCCCCGAGCGCAACGAGCAAGACGAAGAGTCGGGAGTGCACGAAACGGTCTCGATGATGGAGGAAACAGCCGAACAAGACCGCGATGCCGCCCGGGTGTTGGTTGCGCAAGGCGCGGCCGACAGCGAATTGGTCGAGGTCAGCTCCCAGGCCCGTTTTCGCGCGGCGCTCAAGGTCTCGTTGAATCTCGAAGGCGGCCTCGACGTCGACGAGATCCTTCCCAAAATCATGGACAACCTGTTCGAGATTTTTCCACAGACCTCGCGCGGGTACATCCTGCTGGCCGAAGGATCGGACGGGCACCTTGTGCCACGCGCCATGAAGCACCGCAAGAGCGAGACCGGCCACAGCATGACGTTTGGACCGATCAGCCGTAAGACGGCGCTCAACGTCATGTCCACGGGCGAGGCCATCATCATGGCCGAGGGGGGCGACTCCGCGGCCGACATGAACCAGTCGGTGTTCGAGCATCACCGCTTGTCGATGATTTGCGCGCCGTTGATGGGTCCCTCGGGTCGGCCGTTGGGCATCCTGTATCTCGATACGACCGATCCGCACAATGGCTTCGTGCAGGCCGATCTCGACGTGCTGGTTGCCGTGGCCACGATCGCGGGGCAGGAGGTCGAAGTCGCCGCAGCGCGCGAGTCACCCGAGGAGGGGACCAACTTTCCGCCGCACCTGGGCACGGCCAAGCAAGTGCAGTTGCAGTTCCTGCCGCAGCGCCGGCCCCAGGTAGCCGGCTATCAGTTCTACGACTACTATCAGCCGGCCGACGAGATCGGCGGCGATTACTTCGGCTATATCTCGTTGCCCGACGGCCGGCTGGCGCTGGCCATTGGCGACGTTGCGGGCAAAGGGGTCTCGGCGGCGCTGCTGATGGCCCACTTCAGCTCCGAGGTGCGCTATTGCCTGACCACGTGCGCCACTCCGGCCGAGGCCGTGCAGCAGCTCAATCAGGATCTCTCGTCCGAAATGCTCAATTATCATTTCGTCACTTTCGTGCTGTGCGTGCTGGATCCGATCAAGCACCGGCTGACGCTGGTCAATGCCGGACATTTGCCTCCCTTGCGGCGGCGCGGCAACGAGTTGGAAGTGTTGGGCGACGGAATCGGTGGGCTGCCGCTGGGGTGCGATGCCAAACGCGGCTACGAGCAGGTCGAATTGCCGCTCGAAAGCGGCGACACGATCATGTTGTACACCGACGGCATCAGCGAAGCGATGAACGTTGGCGGCGACGTGTATGGATCGAAGCGGATGCGAGAGGTCATCTTGAAGGCCCCTCAGGGAGTCGAACCCGTGGGGCAGGCCCTGTTGGACGACGTGCGCCGCTTTGTGCGCGGCCGCACCCAGAGCGACGATATCTGCCTGGTTTGCTTTTCCCGCGACGATTGAGGCGGCGAGCTACTCTAATTCATGTACGTCCGAGAGCACGCCGCGCGGAATGCACACCGTCAGCACCGTGAGGTCGCCGATGGCCTTGTGCTTGACCCCCCGAGGTACGTACACCACCACGCCCCGGTGCAGCTCGATCGTCTCGTCGTCGAGGATCATCGTGCCCACTCCGTCGATGATGTAGTAGAACTCGTCGGTTCGGGCGTGGTAGTGCAGCTTGGCGTCTTGAATCTTCACCTGGTGTACTTCGGCCGCGGCGCCGTCTTTTTCTTCCACCAGGCAGCGAATCTCGCCGCAAGTCTCGGGCCACGGCGTTGCGTCGGCCGGGTCACGACGCAGATAGGTCGAAAGCGCGCTCATGCAAAAACTCCCCAGAGGACTTCGAACCAGGAATCAGGGATATGCCGCGTGTCCCCATGATAATCGGCCGCCGGCGGCAATGCACGCCAGTTCGACATGTCAGCAGGGTGAATCGAACGCAGCGGCGGTCGCGAATCGCGCTGTGCCCCCTGTAGCGTTAGGGGCCTCTGCAGTGTTAGGAGATGGCCACCCAATGCGATGTTTGACAAATGCAAGCACTGGAGGTTACAGTCAACGGAATCATATCTATTCCGTTCTTCCCGCTTTCGGTTCTGTTTCGCGCGTTTCAGGATTGACGCGTTTCTGGACTAGTTCGCAACGCGAGAGCATTCGGAGAGAATCCCGCCGAGGGCGCAA
>JANNQN010000197.1:0-2409 GCA_031400775.1 Planctomycetia bacterium
TGCGGTGTGCGTTCACCTTCGCCTGCGTGTGCCGCGAAGATGCGCAGCGAACCGCCGTGAATCGGCACGCGCTCGACATCGTAAATCAGCAAGCTATGCCGCGCGAACAAGGCATCCAACGCAGTGAGCGAGTAGTAGAAAATATGCTCGTGGTAAATTGTGTCGAACTCCACATGATCGATCAGGTCTTTGACGTAAGGCGCTTCGACCACGACGACACCAGTGGGTTTGAGCAGCAGCTTGAAGCCTTCGACAAAGCCGTTCACGTCCGGCACATGCGCCAGCACATTATGCGCGTGGATGACATCGGCGTGTTCGCCCGCTGCGCTCAATTGCTGCGCGAGTTCTGCGCCGAAGAACTCGGCAATCGTGCGGATGCCGCGTTCCTCCGCGACTTTGGCGATGTTACGCGCGGGTTCGATACCCAACACGGGTACACCCGCACTGCGATAGGTTTGCAGCAAGTAGCCGTCGTTGCTGGCGACTTCGATCACCAGACTCGTGGGCCGCAGCTTCTGAGACGCGATGACTTGCGCGGCGAGCTGGCGGGCGTGGCGCAGCATGCCGTCGGAAAACGAAGAGAAATACGCGTAGTTGCGAAACAACATCTCGGGCGGGACGGTCTCGGTGATCTGCACTAGCGAGCAGGCGGGGCAAAGCACGAGGTCCAGCGGATAGCTCGGTTCTACGGATCCCAGCTCGTCGTGCGTTAACAGTCGATTGGCCAAGGGCAACTGGCCCAGGGTCAGAACACCTTTCAGGCGGACTTCGCCGCAAGATCGGCAGGCAAGCTGTACGTTGTGCATGAACCCGGCTCCAGGAAATTTTTGTACCAATCGATCGAATGCTGCAAACCTTGTTCCAAGCTATAAAGCGGCCGCCAGGAGAGCATCCGCCGCGCCTTGGCGGCGCTCAGATACTGATGCCGGATCTCGTGCGGGGCCTGCGAGAGCACCTGCGGCGTCATGTCGACGTCCATCAGTCGCAAGATCTCGTTGACCAGTTCCAGCACCGTGATCTGCGTCTCGTTGGAAAAGTTGAACGCCTCGCCCCGCAATTCGGCCCGCTCCGAAAGTTGCTCGGCCAGCAGCATGTAGGCGGCCGCTCCGTCGTCGACGTAGAAATAGTCGCGAATAAATAGTCCGTCGGAGCGGATGATCGGGCACAATCCGCGCAACACGGCGCGAATGGTGCCGGGAACGATTCGGTTCCAATTCAAGTCGCCACCGCCAAAAAAATTGCCGCACCGCGTAATCGCCACCGGCAGATCGTAGGTCTCGGCGTAGCTGCGAGCGATCAGATCGGCGCACGACTTGCTGACGTCGTACGGGTGCCGGCCCTCGAGCGGCGCCTCTTCTCGATAGGGTAGTTGTTCCTGATCACCGTAGGCCTTGTCGGAGGAAGCTGTGACAATCTGCTTCACCCCGGGGCTGCGGCGACACGCTTCTAATACGGACCAGGTGCCGCGAATGTTCGATTCGAACGTGGAAACGGGGTTGCGATTCGCGACGCCGACGATAGCCTGCGCCGCCAGGTGAAACACGGTGTCGACCTCGTACTCGCCCAGGATTCGCTCGAGCAATGGCTGGTCGCAGACATCTCCGCGCACGATGCGGACCCGCGAAGTCCAATCGCTGCGCAGCAGCTCGGCCTGGGGCACCCAGTCGCGCACCAGGCACACCACGTCCGCCCCGGCTTCCAGCAGCCGGTTGACCAGCCAGCCGCCGACCAATCCGCTTGCGCCGGTCACTAGCGTGGGACGATCTTGCCAGAATCGATTCATTGCCAAACCTTCCAGGGAGCCTTGTTCTGTTCCCATAGCGCTTCGAGCTGACGCTTGTCGCGGAGCGTATCCATGCACTGCCAGAAGCGATCGTGCCGGTAGGCGGCCAATTGCCCCTCGTCGGCCAGCCGCTCCAGGGCCGCGATTTCCAGGCTGCTGCCGTCGCCATCGAGGTAGTCGAAAATTCTCGGCTCGCAGACCATGAAACCGCCGTTGATCCAGCCTTCGCCGGCCTGCGGCTTTTCGGTGAAGTGCGCCACCAGGTCGCCGTCAAACATCAAGCCGCCAAACCGGGCCGGCGGTCGCACGGCTGTCACCGTGGCGACGCGCCCCGAGGCCTTGTGAAACCGCAGCAGGTCTCGCACGTCGACGTCGCACACCCCGTCGCCATACGTGACCATGAACGTGCCCGCGTCGAGCCAGCGTTGCAGTCGCTTGACGCGGCCGCCAGTATTGGTGTCGTGACCCGTCTCGACCAGATGCACCAGCCAGTCGTCGCACTGCTTGCTGTGCGTATCGACCTGGCCGGTGGCCAGGTTCACCGTGATGTTGCTGTTGAGGGCGTGGTAGTCGAGGAAGTGGCGCTTGATCGAATCGCCTTTGTAGCCCAGCGCGACGATGAACTC
>JANNQN010000198.1:0-4844 GCA_031400775.1 Planctomycetia bacterium
GGGCCGGGCTTGTTCGTGACGACTTCCACGAACGGCGGCGTGTTGCTGTCGTCGACGCGCAGTTCGCTCCCCACGGCCAGCGCCCAGATGCGCCTGTCGCGATTGGCCGTCATGACATCGAGCACTTCCATCTCGCGCTGCATTACCTCGCGATTGGTCTGCCCGGCGACGAATTTCAAATCGGCCCGGCCGCCGAAGATCGAGTAGCCGTCGGTCGTGCGGTAGCGCTCGAACCAGGTAAAATTCTTGTCCAGCACGGCCTGCCGCAACTTCTCCAATTGGCCATCGTCGAGCGACGAACCGTGACGGCCAAATAGCTCCCGGTCGATCACCTGGGCCAACTGCCGGTCGCCATATTCGTTCAGATGCACTCCGTTGATCGTCAAGGGCCGTTCGTTCTGTTCATATAGCCGCAGGCTGGAGACAAACAAATCGACAAACGGAACGCCGTGCTCGCGGGCCACTTCCGACATCGCGATCGTGTACATGCCAATGCGCGCGTTGTTCTCCTTGCCGTCGGGCAGATTCGGATCTTCAACGTCCTCGTGCGCAATGGGCGAGAAGAGTACCAGTCGCGGCGGTGCTTTGCCGTTGTACTTCTGCGCAAGCGTGTGCTTGATGAAATCCGTCAACTCCTGCTTGAACTTCGACAGGCCTGCGGCGCCGGCGTACGACTCGTTGTAGCCGAAGAAGGCCAGGATCGCGTCGGCCTTGACCGCCGTGAGGTGTTCGCCGGGACTGCCAAAGCCGGCCGAGCGCAGTCGCAGGGTTAATTCATCGCCAGAAAAACCGAGATTCCGCACGGCCAGCTCGTGCCCGGGAAACCGGCTTTGCAGCAAAGTCTCGAATTGGCCAAAGTGCTGCATCCGATCGGCTAGCGTATTGCCGATGATGGCTACGCAATTGCCCTTCTCCAGCGCGAGCTTGGGCTGCTCGGCGGCCCTAGCGGCAGCGGCTGGCAGCACAATCGCGGCCAGCAGCGACAGGCCAAGAGCTCGGAATCCGAAGGCAGCGAACCGGATGAGACTGCTCACGTGGGTGGGGTCCTGCGAAAGGAGAGCGACGGGGTCGGTGGGCATCGAAGGCAAGCGCGTCGGCACGTTCCCCTATTCTGCACGATGCTAGATCGGCTTTCAAGCCGCGAATCAGCGATGAATTGGTCGCGCTGGCGCGAGATTGTTTCGGTGCGAACAGCAAGTAAGCTAAACCGACGCGCCAGCGATGGTAAGCGCCACGAGTTACCTTTTGAATCGTGAACCGCGAATGAACGCGAATAGTCGCGAATGCATTCCCGCTAATTTCTTGATTAGCGTTCATTTGCGTCCATTAGCGGTTCCTCGTCCTACAGGCATCGAGAAATGGTCCCCTGCTAACCCGACGCGCAATGCGCGTTGGGTTAATATGAATCGCCAACCCGGGCGAGATGCTCGTGCCGCCCGAAGAAAATATCGAAGGTCGCCTAGACTCCCGCGTCGTGTTGGCGGAACATCGAATTGGCGATCAACAACCCGGTGACCAAGGCCATCGCGGCCAGAAACATGTGAAAGGCCGTATCCACGCCAACGGCCGTGTTCTCACTCAGCAAGGCCGACATGCTGCGAACGCCGAACGAGCCGGGCACGAGCAGGGCCAGACCGGGAACGGTGAATAGCTGGGCCGGCTGGCCGGAGATCCTGGCGTAGCCATTGGCCGTGGCGCCGAGCAGGAAGGCGGCCAAAAACGGCCCCGCGAATTGGCCCAACCAGTAAGCGCCCAGCTTCGACCCCACCAGCGCCATGGCCGAGGCCGCCAAGGCCACCCACACGTCGATGGCCCGGCCGCGAAAGCGGATCGTGGAACCGATCGCCACGGCCACGAGCGCTACCGCCATGTACCAGGTTCCCAACGTCGGCGCAGTCGCTTCTGGCTGGTCAGTCGCCGTCGTATCGATCAACACCAATCCCAACAGGGCGCCAAACGTCATGGCCAACAACACTGCGCCCACGCCCGCCAGCCGCGCCGATCCCGACGTCAGGTGGCCGTGAGCCAATTCTTCGATCGCATCGACGAGTGCGAGCCCCGGCAACAGGATGATCAGGCCCGAGGCCAGCGGAATCCATTCCGCGAATGGGCCGTAAAACGCGGTGTCCAGGTTGGCGATCACGGCGGCAACCGTGGCCGCGACCAACTCGAAGAGTATCCGCGATAGCTGCAACTGTTGTGTGATGACGGATAGCACTCCGACGGCCAGGCCGACGACAGTCCCCGTGATCACCTCGGGCAAGGCGCCGCCAAAGAAGACCGCGAACGCGCCGGCGCTGAGCACATAGGCCAAGACGGTCGCGGAGCGGCCCCAGCGGGCGGGCGCTTGCATGACTTGCTCGATCTGGCTGTGGGCGTCCGTCGCGCCGAGCGAACCGCGGGTAATTCGCGCGGCGATCGCCGAAAGCTTGGATAACTGCTCCAGGTGGACCGCTCCCGGCGGAACACGCAGTAGCAGCGTCACCGGCGTCGGCCGTGCGTCGACCGAGAGCATGAGTCCCGTGGGGAGCGAAAGGACCTGCAGCGGCATTCCATACTGGGCCGCGGCTCGGCTGAGCGCATCCTCAACCCGATGTGCCGGCAGGCCGACCTGGTGCAGCGACTTGCCGAGCGCTGCCAGCATGTCCAATTGCTCGCCCAGCGCCTGAGAATCCGAACGGGGACTCGGAAGGTTCGCAGCGGATGGGTCTGTCTCGATTGACATGCAGCCAGCGCACGGGTGGGTGAGCGTGTCTTCAGAGGTCTTAAACGTATCTCGAACGCCGGAAACTGTCGAGGCGAACGTGGCGGCAGGCGACTGCGCGGCTCCAGCGCCGCGCTGGCCCAATTGAAAAGCAGCGCTTCAGTTGGTCTACTTGTTTGTCTTGTTCCCAATGATCCGCCACTGTGTCGATTGGCAGGCATGATGTTTCGTCCCGTTGAAGCGTCGGTCCGGTTTCCCGCTCTCGAAGCCCAAATCGGCGAGTTCTGGAAGACTCAGAAAATCTACGAGAAATCGCTGGCACAGCGGGCCGGCGCCGAGCGGTTCGTGTTCTACGAAGGTCCGCCGACGGCCAACGGGCTGCCGCATCCGGGTCATTGCCTGACCCGGGCCATCAAAGATCTCTTTCCCCGCTACCGCACCATGCGTGGATACTTGTGTCAGCGCAAAGCCGGCTGGGACACGCATGGGTTGCCGGTCGAGGTCGAGGTCTCCAAAGAGCTTGGCATTCACTCCAAGGAAGAGATCGAGCGCTACGGCGTCGAGCCATTTATCCATCGCTGCCTGGAAAGTGTGTTTCGCTACACGAAAGAGTGGGAACGACTCACCGAGCGGCTCGGCTTCTGGATCGATCTGGATGACGCCTATGTGACGTATCACCAGACATACATCGAAAGCGTCTGGTGGTCGCACAAGAATCTGTTCGATCGCGGGCTGCTCTATCAGGGGCACAAAATCGTGTGGTGGTGGGCCCAGGGGGGCACGGCGCTCAGTTCCGGCGAAGTGGGGCAGGGCTACCGCGAAGTGGCTGATCCCAGCGTGTACGTGCGGTTTCCGCTGCTGGACGAGCCCGACACCTCGCTGCTTGTTTGGACCACGACGCCCTGGACGCTGCCCAGCAATCAATTCGCGGCGGTGCATCCGGAGCTGGAATATTCCGTCGTCGAGGATGCCGAAGGCCGCAAGCTCATCATGGCTTCGGCATTGGTCGAGCAGGTGGCCGCCAAGGTCGGCCAGGAATTGAAAACGATCGCCACGCTTTTGGGCACGGAATTGATCGGCCGCCGCTATCGGCCGCCGTTCGACTATTACCACAAGGAATTCGGAGAAATTGTCGGCACGCTGCGCTCGGGCGAAAAACAACATATCGCCTGGCGGATCGTGGCGGCGACGTTTGTCACTACCGATAGCGGCAGTGGCGTCGTCCATCAGGCGCCCGCCTTCGGCGAGGTGGATTTCGACATTTTGACCGCTGAGCGAAATCGGTTTGTCGAGGGACAGGGGCCGCAGTTGATTTGCGCCGTGGCCCCCGATGGCAAGTTCACGGCCGAAGCGCCCGACTACCAGGGCCGCTGGGTCAAGGAGGCCGACAAAGATATCTCGCGCGAGCTGCGGCGGCGCGGACTGCTGTTCCATCAGGAGCAGTATCTGCACGAGTATCCGTTCTGTTGGCGCGCCGATGAAGATCCGCTCATCCAATACCCGCGGAAGAGCTGGTTTATTCGCACGACCGACTTCAAGGACCGCATGCTGGCCAATAACCGCCAGATCAACTGGCTGCCGGAGCATATTCGCGACGGCCGGTTCGGCAATTTTCTGGAGACGAACGTCGATTGGGCCCTGTCGCGCGAACGCTACTGGGGCACGCCGCTGCCAATCTGGGTCTGCGATACGACCGGCCGCGCCGAAGCGGTCGGCAGCTACGGCGAGCTGCTGTCCAAACCGGCGGTGAAGGGAACTGAAGTCTGGGCCAAAGCGAAAAAGGCCAATCCCGACCTGTCCGAGCACCTCAAGGTTCACAAGCCCTACATCGACGCAGTCACCTATGCGTCGCCGTTCGATGCCGGCGGCCGCATGCACCGCGTGAGCGAGGTGATCGACGGCTGGTTCGATTCGGGCGCCATGCCATTTGCCCAGTGGGGCTATCCGCACCAGGGCCGCGAGCGCTTCCACGAGCAGTTTCCGGCCGACTTCATCAGCGAGGCGATCGACCAGACCCGCGGCTGGTACTACAGCCAGTTGGCCGAAAGCACGATGCTGTTCGGCGACAAGGATTCGACCGACCCCGATCGGCCGTTTCAGGAGTTTCCGCACCCTTTTCGCAATTGCATCGTGCTGGGGC
>JANNQN010000199.1:0-3027 GCA_031400775.1 Planctomycetia bacterium
CGGATCGACCGCGCAGCCGGCGATTGGTTCGGCCAGTTCGCCGGGCTTTGGTAACGCAAATTTCAATCGCCACCCCTGATGGACGCCATGAACCCTCGAACCACAAGACGCGACATGCTGAGCCAAACCCTCTCCGCCAGCGGCGCTGCCGCCCTGCTGGGTCAGACGGCGGCGGCCGCCGCGGCCGATACGCGTCCGGCCAACGAGCCGTTCGGATACTGCTTCAACACCAGTACCATCCGCGGACAAAAACTGCCGCTCGTGGCCGAGATCGAGATCGTGGCCCGGGCCGGTTACCGGGGCATCGAGCCCTGGGTTTCCGAGATCGATCAGTATGTCAAAGAGGGCGGCTCGCTCGACGATCTGCGAAAGCGGATTGCCGACCTGGGCTTGTCGGTCGAGAGCGTGATCGGGTTTGCAGAGTGGATCGTCGACGATGATGCGCGGCGCGGCAAAGGGCTCGACGAAGCCAAACGCATCATGGAGATGACGGCCCAGATTGGCGGCAAGCGGCTGGCGGCGCCGCCGGCCGGTGTCTCGGAGGCCGATCGCCTCGACCTGCCCACGATGGCCGGTCGCTATCGCACGCTGCTCGACTTGGGCGATCGACACGGCGCCGTGCCGCAACTGGAGCTGTGGGGGTTTGCGCGTGTCTTGAACAAGCTCAGCGACGTGACGTTCGTAGCGGTCGAGGCGGCCCATCCGCAGGCTTGTATCCTGGCCGACTCCTACCACCTGTATAAAGGCGGTTCGAGCTATGACAGCCTGCGGGTCGTTTCCGGCGCGGCGATGCACGTGTTTCACATCAACGACTATCCGGCCGCTCCGGATCGCAACAACATCACCGACGCGCAGCGGATCTTTCCGGGCGACGGCGTAGCGCCCTTGGGCACGCTGTTTCGCAGCCTGCGCGACGGAGGATTTCGCGGAATGCTGTCGCTGGAGTTGTTCAATCGCGAGTATTGGAATCAGGATGCGCTGCTGGTGGCCCGCACCGGATTGGAAAAGACTCGCGAAGCCGTGCAGAAGACGTTTGCCTGACTGGCCGCGGGGCCACGAGAGTCAATTGACGCGAGAGTGCTGGAACGTATGGAAGACGAAGCCACGTATATCTGCGACTCCTGCGGCGAGGAGATCGTGATCCCGATCGACCCCTCGGCCGGCGCCCGCCAGCAATACGTGGAGGACTGCCCCGTTTGCTGCCATCCGAACGTGTTGTCGGTGGAAGTCGACGAATCGGGCGAGATTCGAGTTTGGAGCGAGCACGAATAGCGCACTCAGACGAGATTCCAGCGAGCCGATTATTCCATCAGCGCGGGGATTGCCGCGAAGTTTTCCGGCGGCTTTAATAGGCACTCTTCGTTTCGCCCGAACGCCTCCACCACGCGAGTCCATCCGCCATGATTCACAGCCGCCGACATTTCCGCGTTCTGGTCGTGTCTTCAATCGCTTGCCTGGCGATGGCCGCGCAAGTGTCGCAGGCCGCCGAACCCAAGGGCGTGCTGGTCAACGAGTTTCTCTACGATAGCGCGTCGTTCCCGTCGTGCCATGCCTCGACCATCGAGGAAACGCCCGGGGGCCTGGTGGCCGCCTGGTTCGGCGGGAAGGACGAGGGCGAGCCCGACGTAGGCATTTGGTTCGCGCGGCGTGATGCCGCCAAGCAGAAGTGGTCAGCGCCGGTCGAAGTGGCCAATGGTGTCGAGTCGCAGGCCAAACGCTACCCATGCTGGAATCCGGTCTTGTATCAGCAGCCCAGCGGGGCGCTGTTGTTGTTTTACAAGGTCGGTCCCACGCCGGAGAAATGGTGGGGCATGTTGATCACCTCCAGCGACGGCGGGGCGACCTGGTCGGCGCCCGTGCGACTGCCGGAGGGGATCCTGGGGCCGATCAAGAACAAGCCCATCTTGGTTCGCGACCAGTTGCTGTGCCCCTCGAGCACGGAGGATGACGGCTGGCGAGCGCACGTCGAACGAACCTCGGACTGGGGGAAAACTTGGGCCAAGACCGAATCGCTGCCGGACTGGAACAAGTTCCACGTCATTCAGCCGACCATCCTCACGCACGACGGCGGCAAGCTGCAAATGCTGATGCGCAGCCGTCAGCGCAAGATCGTCGAGTCGTGGTCCAGCGACGGCGGACTGACTTGGACGCCGCTAGTGGCCACGGCGCTGCCGAATCCGGATAGCGGGATCGACGCCGTGAACCTGAAGGACGGCCGAATCCTCTTGGTGTACAACCCCACGCAGCGCGGTCGCAGTCCGCTCTCGGTCGCGATCTCGTCCGATGGCCGCACCTGGCAGGCGGCGCTCGAGCTGGAAACAGAGCGGGGCGAGTTTTCTTACCCGGCCGTTATTTGCACGGCCGACGGCAAGGCGCACATCACGTACACCTGGAAGCGCAAAAAGATCAAGCACGTGGAACTCGACCCGGCGCAATTGACGCTGCGGCCCATGCCCGAGGGCAACGGGCCGAAGTAGCGTAAGCGTTTCAGGACGCGCACCCTGTTAGTCACGACGTGACCGACCGGGATCGACCGTGCAGTTCACCACGGCAGCCATGCAAACCAGATCTTCAGCAGTGCCGAAAATGGGTCGTTAGATCGGATTCTCAAGAATCAAAGGCTGTTCGCACGACTTCTTGGGACGCCGGCAGGCATGGCGGTGCCGACTGTCTTTGATGCTTGTAGCAGAGCGTAGATCGGTGAGCGGATAGCAATCTGCATTCATCGTGCGATCAACCCTCGCGCCCGATTAGGCACTCACTCGCCGCCGCCAGCCCCAGGCTGCGAGGCCGAAGAGGCCGAGCGCGGCGAGGACGAAGCTAGAGGGCTCGGGTACAACAGGATGGGCGACCAGCTGTCCGGTAAAACCGACCGTCCGTTGAATGCCGCCGAATTGCGGCGTGTAGTCGAAGGTGAAGGTCGAATGGATTGGAATGGTCAATGTCAGGCCGTCCCAAGTGCCGATGTCGGCGCCGGCGGTACCAAAGTAAACTGCCGCAACGCCAATCACGCTGGTGGTGACATTG
>JANNQN010000200.1:0-33731 GCA_031400775.1 Planctomycetia bacterium
CGTCACAGTGCTGGGCAACCCGATTCGTTACTTTCAGCAAGGCGCCGGCCCCGACATTTTGCTGATCCATGGAAGTCCCGGCTCGGTCGAGGATTGGGAGACGGTGATCGACGAGCTGGCCCAGGATTATCGAGTCACGGCGTACGATCGGCCCGGTCACGGCTATAGTGGCTCGGATGCAAATTTGCACACGTACGAATATCATGCCGACGTGGCGCTTGGGCTCATCGAGGCCCTCGAACTTCGCAATGTGCTGGTCGTGGGTCACTCCTACGGGGGCACCACGGCCTTGGCCATCGCCGTGCGCAAGCCGCCGGCCGTGCGGGGAATCGTGGTGTTGGATAGCGCCGGCTACCGGCCCCAGGACCCGCCGAGCGGTCTGTATCGTCTGCTGGCGATACCCGGCTTCGGGACGGGATTTGCCAGGATGATCGGTCCCAACCTGGCGCCGCGGAAGATTCGCGAAGGTCTCGTTGCGCAGTTTCCCGGCAATCCACCGCCGGCGGATTTTATCGAAACGCGAACTGGCATTTGGAACCAGCCGAAAGTGACTACAACCGTGGCCCATGAAGCGTTGCTGGCCACGGCGCAGATGGCCGCGATGAGCCCGGGCTATAAGGACATCGCCTGCCCAACCTACATCGCCGCCCAGGCCGATAATGCTTTCCGCCGAGAAACGGCCGAACGGCTGCAGCGGGAAATACCCTCTAGCGAGTTGTTACTCCTCAGTGACACGGGCCACTACGTTCACGTCGAGAAAGCCGGCGAGGTCATCGACTGGATTCGCAAAGCTGCCGGGCCGCCGGGGACTGTTCCCGCGAGCGATCCCTCGCAACCTCCGACCGAGCCGGCGTCGCAAGCGGCCGAGTAGGTGGCGTGTTGCCGCCGATGCGCCTGCAGACTATCCGTCATTATTACGGCCTGCCGAGCAGCCGCTTGGCTTCGCCGAGCAGGAATTTGGCATCGGAGAAGGGCTCGGGGCCGATGTCGTGCCAGCGCAACATGCCTTCGGCGTCGATGAGAAACGTGCCGTGCAGGGGCATGTTCTCGAAATCGTCGTAAGCGCGATAGGACTTGAAAACGTTCAGCTCGGGATCGGCCGCCAGCGGAAAGCCGATGGGTTCCTTGGCCGATAGCTTCGCAACGGATGCAGATAGCGAATCGAGCGGCTCGCTGCTGATGGCCACGATCGAAATGCCCGCCGCTCGATAGTCGCGTTCCAGCGCCGCAAACTTGTGCAGTTGCTCGACGCAGTGCAGGCAGCCCGAGCCGAGATAGAAAATCGTCACCACCGCCTTGCCGCGGTACTGTTCGAGCGAGACGGCCTTGCCGTCGGCTCCCACGACCACCCAACTGGTCGCCGGAGTCGGCTGCCAGCGAAACGGTCCCAGGCTGGCCAGGTCGGGGCGTTGTCCCACGTCGGCCGCCGGCTCGCGCGACCCGCGCCAATCGGCCGGCCAGTTGAACTCAGCGGCGATCGGCGCCAGGCGTTTGATGGCGGCCACATCCAGATCGGCATAGGCGGCCAGCGGGCGCAATTTGGAAAACTCGGCTTGCGCTTCGGTCTTCTTGCCTGCCCGGTGCAAGACTTCCACCAGCACGGCCAACGGATAAACTTCCCCAGGACCCTTTTCGACGGCCGCTCGGGCTAGCGTTTCCGCCTGAGCGTGATCTCCGGAAAGCGAAAACGCCCGGGCCAGGTGATCTTTGCGAACCGCATCGATCTCCTTGAGCTTTTCGAACTCCGCGCGCGCGGCCTCGGGCTTTCCGGCGGCCAGCGCCGCATAACCTTGCAACTCGGCCATTGTGTGTTCGAACGTGCGCACCCCCGCGGCGTGCGAGGCCAACACGTCGGCCATGGCTTTGGCTATGTCCGCTTCGGACTTCTTCTCATTCCGAGCTTTGGTCTCGGCCTCGTCCGCTGCCTTGTAGCGCGCAGCCCGCTTTTCTTTCAGTAACTCATCGGCAACGGCAAGTTGCTTTTGGCCCTCGGCAGCGTTGCCCTGGCCAAACCAGGCCAGCCCAAGCAGCCGGGCTCGCTTCAATTTCTCATCGGGCGTGGCGGGAGCCTCGAAATAGGGCGTGCCATGATAGGCCACGATTTCCGGCCAACATTCGTACTGCGCGAGCACTTCGACCAGCCGCTTCAACCCATAACCGGCACTGTTTCCGCTTCGCTCGGCCGTGTTGTATTTGGGATGCCGGGGCAGATCGATCATGTTCGTGGCCAGGTCGATTGCATCGCGCACCCGCCCCACGTGCGCCAGATCGCGAATCAGCCACTCGTTGTTGTGCGCATAGTTGTGAATCTGGTCGGGCAGCACGCCGTCGCGAATCATGTGCGCGTGGTCGACCCGCGCTGACGCCTCCTGTTGCCAGGCCGCGTCGGCGTAGCGGTGCAATTTCGAAAAAGTATGCCCGGGCATATGCCACATATGGGCGATGAGCGGGGCAGTCTGCCCGCACAGAGACGCCGAGACCAGCGCCCGAGACGGTTTCTCCTCATCCCACAGGTGAATACGATAGTGGTGCGCGGGATGCATGGGGCTGGCCAGCAGAATCTGGTCGAGCAGGGCGTCGACCGCCTGGTGGCTGTTGATCGGCAATTGTTTCTTGCTCTCGGTCATCCAACTGCCGTTCTTCCAGATCTGAAACACGAGAATAGCCTTGGCTTCGACGTCGTTCGGATCGCTCTGCACGAGCGATTCCAGATCGCGAATGAATTTGCGTCGTCGTTCGATGGTGTCCTTGCCTTCGTGGGACGCCGCCAAGGCTTCGATCCAGGCAATTTCGCGGGCCGTGGCGCCGGCTTTCTTGGCCACCGCTTTGGCGACGAAACTCTTGGCTCGTTTCTCGGTGTTGATGTTGGCCATCGCCAGGCCCCAATAGCCCATGGCACACTCAGCGTCCAGCTTCAACACTTGCCGGAACGAGCGCTCGGCCTCGAAGTACCAGAATCCGTGCAACTGTCCCACGCCCTGATCGAAAAACTGCTGGGCCAGAGGATCTTTTGTCGTGATCGGAAAATGCACGCCTCCGGTGGCGGCGGTGGAACCCGCCGTGCCCATTAAATACGCTCGCTGGCGCGGTCCCTCGTCGAAAGCCTCGCCGTGTATGGAATGGCCGGGCAGCACGACGGCACGTTCGGCCGCCGGAGCATCGGGCTTCGTCGGCGTCTCCGAGTCGGGCGCGACACTAGGCGCTTCGGCCTTTGGCTCGGAGACGGGTGCGGCCGGCAGATTCTTTGCGTCCCCTTCGGCCAGACAGATTCGCCCGCTGGCGTAGAATAAGATGAGGGCCGCCAGGACGGCGCGGTGCGGGAAGGACATCGTGGCCTCACGGCGGAAGGAAAAGCGTGACCAATGGATCAACCTTAACGAGCCGCAAGAGCGAAAGCAACGCGCGGACCTCTGAGCGGCGCGAAGGCTAATCGAAAGGAATTGCAATGGGTGTCCTGGACCGGTTTCGGCTCGACGGAAAGCGGCTTTTGATTACCGGCGGCAGTCGCGGCTTGGGACGCGAGATGGCGCTGGCGATTGCCGATGCCGGGGCCGACGTGGTACTCGTGGCCCGCGACCGCGAACGGCTTGAAGCCGTCGCGAACGAGATTCGCAGCCTCGGTCGCCAGGCCTTTGCGATCGAAGCCGACATCAGCCAACTCGACGCCTGCCAGGCGGCCTGCGAGCAGGCCCTGGCCGAATTTGGCCCGATCGACATCCTGATCAATAACGTCGGCGGCCGGCGCTATAGCGCTCCCACCGATCAATTGCCGCTGGAAAAGTGGGAGGAAATCTTGCGGCTGAATCTGACCAGCACGTTCCTGTGCACCAAGATCATTGGCGGAAAGATGTTGGCCCGCGGTCGGGGCGGGCGGATCATCAACATCGCCTCGATGTCGGGCCTGATCGTCAATCGGGGCATCGGCGGCCGAACTTATGAAACGGCGAAGGCCGCCGTGATCCATTTCACCCGCGCCACGGCCGCCGACTGGGCCCCGCGCGGCGTGACGGTCAATGCGATCTGCCCGGGGTTCTTCATGACCGAGCCGAATCAATCGTGGGCGGCCGAGCACCCCAAGCTGTTCGAGATGTACAAGGATCAGATCCCGCTGGGGGATTTCGGTCAGGCCGAAGACCTGGGACCTTTGGCCGTGTACCTGGCCAGCGACGCGTCTCGCTACGTCACCGGCACGACGATAACGATCGACGGCGGCTACACGCTTTGGTAGCGGTCGCGGAACAATAGTGGGCTATTCGCACCGGCCGAGTCGCCTGTCTACAATGGGCCCTTCCGACCGCCACTGATTCGCCCACCCAGGAGCGTCATCCATGAGCTTCCGCCGCCGTGTCTTGTTGATGTGTTTGCTCGCGTGTGTCTCCTTCGGAGCCTGCGCTTCTGCGGTTCGCGCGGCCGAGAGCGACGGCAAACTGCGAATTGTTTGCTTCGGCGCGCACCCCGACGACGCGGAGTTCAAGGCCGGCGGCGTCGCCGCCAAATGGGCCGCGCTGGGACACCACGTCAAGTTCGTCTCGGTTACCAACGGCGACATCGGCCATTGGCAGATTGCCGGCGGACCGCTGGCCGTGCGCCGCGCCGCCGAAGTCAAGCAGGCAGCCAAGGTGTTGGGAATCGAAAGCGAAGTCCTCGACATCCACGACGGTGAGCTATTGCCCACGCTCGAGAACCGCCGGGCGATCACGCGCGTGATTCGCGACTGGAAGGCCGACATCGTGATGTCGCACCGCCCCAATGATTATCATCCCGACCATCGCTACACGGGCGTGCTCGTGCAGGATGCGGCCTTCATGGTCACCGTGCCCTTCTTCTGTCCGGACTCGCCACCCTTGGTGAACAATCCGGCGTTCTTCTACTACTCCGACGGTTTTCTCAAGCCGAATCCGTTCACGCCCGACGTGATCGTGGCCATCGACGACGTGTTGGACAAGAAGCTCGAGGCCGTCCACTCGCTCCCCTCGCAGGTCTACGAAGGCGGAGCTTCGGGCTCCGAGAAGTTTGTTGCCGACATTCCCAAGGATGATGCCGGCCGACGAGCCTGGGCGCTGAAAGTCCATGGAGGCCGTTATGCCGCCGTGGCCGATCGATTTCGCGACGCGCTGGTGAAATGGTATGGCCCGGATCGGGGCAAGGCCGCCAAATATGCCGAGGCCTTCGAGATCTGCGAGTACGGCCGCCGGCCAAGCGCTGAAGAATTGAAGAAGCTGTTTCCGTTCTTCAGTCCGTAGATCCGTAGAAGAGTGACGGATTTTGACGAGAGCTTTTTCGAGCGTCTAGCGGGCGACGCCCTTGCTCGTGGCCGGCCCGCGGGCGGTCGCCGGGGCTGCCGGAGCGCGACGATTCATGGCTTCCAGCACCGCGGGCGTAATCTCGTTTCCGCGCTGATAGACGATCGGCTTTTGAATTTCCGCCAGGATTGCGCGGGCGTTGGTCAGATCCGGCGGTGTCGGGTCATATCGCAGAATGAGCTGTTCGCCGTTGGCTTGCGCGTGGCGAGCCAACTCTTCCTTGAGTTCTTGCAGCATCGAGTACACGATTTTCGTCTCGCGTTCGCGAGTCTCGTCGTTGACCTTCTTGCCGTGCAATTCGAAGTCGGCCCGCAGGGCGAGTACTTTCTGTTCCATGTCTTTACGCTGGGGACTCCCGGCCGGCAGCTTGCGCGCTTCTTCGGTCACCCGATTGCCTTGCTCCCCCTCTTTTTTCAGCGCCTCGCCTTTGGCCACGTATTCGGCCCGCAGGGCGTCCATCGATTGCTTGAGCCGCGTCGAGTTCTGAGCAATCGCGCTCATGTCGACCAGAACGGTCTTGGTGCGGGCCGCGGGGCGAGCCGCCGGACGTTGTGCGGCAAGCTGGGAGACGGCAATCAGTCCCACGCCACCGGCAAGGACAAAACCAACGACCAGGGGGGTTCGCATATCCGGGCACTCCTTGCTCGGTCAATCGGACGGAATCTAAATGCGGACTAGGGACGCGGGCATCCTTCCCACGGCCAATCTCAGAGCGGGCGGTATTGTGCTGAGGTTGGGTCCCCAGGTAAAGGCCAATCCAGGCCGGCGACGGGGTCAAACTTTTCCGTCGTTCCGTCATTACTCCCTTGAATGTCCACCGACCTCCGGCTCCCAAGTCCAATGCGCGCCAAGCGTTAAAGTACGAGCGATCTGCTGAAAAATGCCCCGTCACGGTTGAACCCCCCAGCGAATTCGATAGGCTGTAGGCATATCCGATCGACTTGTCATCGGGCGCGACTGAACACCAGGGCGAGCCTTTTGACGATCCGCAGAGCAATCGCCGGCCGGTAGCATGGAGGCCCCCAGAGCGGCCCCAAAGCGAGCGGCCGCCACCCGCAAGCAACGCACTCATGTCCCAAGCTGCTCCCAAAGCCAATACTTACGACGAAATTCCCTATCCCAGCGAGCCTCTGCCGTACGCGCATCCTGACCGGCTGGCCACGATTGCCCGACTGTTCGGCATGCAACCCCAGGCGATCGATCGCTGCCGCGTGCTCGAGCTGGGTTGTGGTACCGGCGGCAACTTGATTCCCATGGCGGAGCGGCACCCGGGAAGCTCGTTCGTGGGCGTCGACTACTCGCTCAACCAGGTTGTCGCCGGCCGCGAGGCGATCCAGAGCCTGGGCCTGGAAAACATCGAGCTTAAGCACCTGAATATCCTGGACGCCAGCGGCGAATTGGGCACGTACGACTACATCATTTGCCACGGCGTTTACTCGTGGGTGCCCCCCGTGTTGCAGGAAAAGGTGCTCCACCTTTGCAAGGCCTGTCTGGCGCCGCAGGGCGTGGCCTATGTCAGCTACAACGCTTACCCGGCCTGGCACCTGCGCAGCATCGTGCGCGAGCTGGCCCTCAGCGGCAGTTCGCCCGACGAGCGTCCGGCTGAGCGCGTGCGAAAATTGCGCCGCGCGCTCACGTTTTTGGGCGGCGCCCTGGGGGACGAGACCACGCCCTATGCCAAGTACATGAGGGACGACTTCGAGTTCATCTTCCACCAGCGAGACAATTACCTGTTCCACGAGTACTTCGAGGACGAGAACAGCCCGCTGTATTTCTACGAGTTCGCCGAACGGGCCACGCGACACGGGCTGCTGTACGTCGGAGACGCGATCTTGTCGACGTGGTTCCCGGCCAATTTGGGGCCGGTGGCCGAGAAGAACCTGGCGCCCTTCTCGACCGATGTGATTTCCGCCGAGCAACACATGGACGCGCTGCGCAGCCGTTCGTTTCGCCAAACGATATTGTGTCACGCCGACGTGCCGCTACAACGACACTTGGGGCTGGCCAGCCTGGAAGGTCTTTACCTGGCCGGCGAGTTGCGTCCAGAGAACGCAACGCCGGACTTGAAGTCGCAGAAAAGCGAGCGATTTCTCATCCCCTCGGGCACCACCGTGGGCAGCCCGGCGCCGGTAGTCAAGGCGGCTTTGCATCATCTGAGCCAAAGCTGGCCGCGAGCCATGTCGCTCGACGAGCTGCTCGCTGGCGCGGCGGCGCTGTTAGGATCCGAGGGCGCGCCGGCTACGATTTCGGCGATGGATCGACAAAGTCTGGGCGACAACCTGGTGCAGTGCCTCGTGGCCGGCCTCGTCGAAGCTCGCTCGGCGCCCGATTCGTTCGTGACGACCGTCAGCGAGCGGCCCTGCACGAGTCTCCTGGCGCGCACCCAGGCCCGCACGGGCCCTCAAGTCAACAACCGTCGCCACGAAGTGGTCAATCTGGACGACGTGTTGCAAAACACACTGGCCCATCTTGACGGCCAGCGCGATCGCGCGGAGCTGCTGCGGATCTTGCGCGATTCGATGGAGTCGGGCCGGCTGTCGGTGTTCAAAGACGGCGTTCCGGTCGGCCGCGTTGACGTAGCCGACGAGATCCTGGAACTGGCGCTCGAGCAATGCCTGTCGAAGCTCGCCGCCAGAGCTTTGCTGATCGCGTGAAGACTCCTTTATCCGGTTGAGACCATCGTGGCAAACAATTCCGCCCAGCGATACGACGACGTTCCCTACCCGGGCCTGCCGGCGCCGGGCTCGCATCCCGAACGACTGGCCACGATCGCAGCTATGCGCGGCATGCAGCCCTGTGACGTATCGCGGGCCCGCGTGTTGGAGCTCGGTTGCGGCACGGGCGATAACCTTTTGCCCATGGCCGAGCGTTATCCCGAGGCGAGCTTTCTGGGCATCGACTTCTCGGCCCGACAGATCGAGCTGGCAACTCGCGCCGCCGGCGAGGTCGGGCTAGCGAATGTTGAGTTCAGCAAGCTCGACATTGCCCGCCTTCCAGCCGACTTGGGCACGTTCGACTACATCATCGCGCACGGCGTGTACTCGTTGGTCGACGTCGAGACGCGCGACAAGCTCTTGGACGCGTGCCGCACGCATCTGTCGCCGCAGGGAATTGCCTACGTCAGCTACAACACGTACCCCGGCTGGCACGTGCACGACATGTTTCGGGCCTTGATGTTGTACGAGGGGCGCGACGCGAAAACGACGGCCGAGCGAGTGACCGCCGCGCGGCGTCTTTTGAATTTCATGAACGACTCGCTGGCGGCGGAGAACCCCTTCACCACCACCGTGAAAGAGCAACTCGGCCCGCTAATGGCCCGCAGCGACGCCTATTTGCTGCACGAGTATCTGGAGGAAGTGAGCCAACCGGTTTACTTCCGGCAGTTCGTGGCCCATGCCAGGCGCCACGAGCTGGAGCCGGCCGGCGACGTCGCGCTGGGGATTCGGTTTGCCGACTACCTGGGCGCCGAAGCCGAGCAGAGTCTGACCGAGATCACGCCGGATCTGGTCGAGAAGGAGCAATTCCGCGACATTGTTCGCAACCGTGCGATACGGCAGACGCTGTTGTGCCATCGCGACGTGGAATTGGCGCGCTCGCTGCGGCCAGAACTGGTAAAGGACATGCATCTCTCGGCCGCATTGCGGCCGGAGAATCCCAAGTTCAGCCCCCGCTCCAGCGCCGTCGAGCGATTCCTCGCTCCCAACGGACTGCGAATCTCGACGCCGGTGCCGATCATTAAGGCCGCGCTGCAGCATCTGGGCACGATCTGGCCGAGTTACGCTTCGTTCGACGAGCTCGTCGACGCCGCCTGTGCGCTGCTCGAAGTGCCCAAGGAGAAACGGGCCGCAATCCCCCCCAGCGAAGTCGAACGGCTGCAAGAGAACCTGTTGCAATGCTGCGCGGGAGGAATCGCCGAGATGCACCGCCAGCCGCAAACGTTCGTTTCCACGTTGTCCGAGCGGCCGATCGCCAGCCGGCTAGCGCGCTGGCAGGCGGTGCGCGGAAACCTGGTGACGAATCGCTGGCACGACTCGGTGCGGATCCAGGAGATCGAACGGCACGTGCTGGAGTTGCTCGACGGCTCGCGCGATAACGCCCAATTGCTCGACGCCCTGACGGGACTGGCCGCCGCGGGACGCTTTGTCATTGCCGAGCGCGGGCGCGTGGTCGGGACCGACGAAGCCCAACGCACGCTGAGCGCGGTGCTGCCCGAAGCGCTCGAACGCCTGGCTCGCAATGGACTGCTGGTGGCGTGAGGCCACTCGTTCGCTTGCCGGCTTAGCCTGCCAATCGCCTCAACCGCCTAGCGCCGCCAGGGCCAGGCCGGGCAGCTTCCAGACCGATGGATTGCCATAAAGGGCCAACACCTTCCAAGCGATCGGCTCTGGATTACGGTGCGTGGGAAACCAAAACGGCTTGGGCGAGATGACGATCGGCCCGTCGAGCACGGTCTTTTCCACGCCCTCCAAGTTGAACGTATTGTGAACAGTGCCGATGCCGCTCTGCGCGTCGGCCAGCGTGCCGCTCGGATATCCGCCCCAGGGAGGACTCATCATGGCGTAGATCAGGGCCGGCCAATGGTTCACACCCACCGCGCCGTATCGCAACTCGGCCAGGCATTGCTGGAAGAACTCCTCGCCGCCCGTGGCTCGGCGAAAGCTGGGATGCACGGTCAACGCCGCCGCCAGCGTGCCCCACAACCGGTCGTTGGCGAATTCGACCGCCCGCTTGAGAAACACCCGTTCGTCCGGAGCATCCAAGGCCGTTTCGCCGCACACGCACACGAACGACTCTTCGCGGAACAAAATTGGCGTGGCGACCGGGTCGGCGTCGCGCACGAGCGTCCACGGCAACTCGCCCGCGGCGGTAGCGGCCTTCGGCCGGCCCGTAAACTGGCAGTAGCGATCCTGGGCGCCGGGATAATACGCCACGCGGGGCGGAACCTTGGCGAGCACCTCGTCGACCAGGTCCAAAAACTGCCGCCGTTGCGGCCAGCTTTTCGCGGTCACGATCATCTTCGTGGCCACGCAGTTGAACGAGGCGTTGTTGGTGATCGAGGCGGCCACGCTCTCGGCCTGGAAGCGCAATTGCTTCTCGCTGTAAGCCGCGGGCACGATGATCCAGGGGCTCACATTGCCCAGTTCGCTGGTGATCGGCTTCTTGAGCAGCGGGTCGTTTTCGCGCTTGCGCCGCTCGCGCTCTTGGCCGGCGGGTCCCCACACGATGGCGTCGTGCGAATGGATCGAGCCGGTTATATGCGCCTCCTCGACTTGCGCATGCGCAAGCGCCGCGGCGCCTGTTTCCGCGCCGCCGTACACGATGCGCACGAAACCCAAATCGATCAAGCGGGCGAATAACCGCTGAAAAATCGGCCCGAGATATTCGTTCACCGGATTCATCTTGAGCAAGACGACGTGGCCTTCCTGAAAGATCTTCGAGATGGCATCGGTCGGAGGAATGCTCGACACGTTGCCAGCGCCCAGCACGAGCACGGTCCGAGCCGGCTGCGGATTCTTGATTCGTTCGCCCAACCGCTCGAGATCCTGTCGCGTGATGCCCGGCTTGAGCCAACTGATGGCTTTGAAGCCGGCGAAAACGATCGGATCGAACAGCCCCTTCACCGGCACGACCTGCACGCCCAGATTGCCGCGTGGACCTTCAACGGGCGGCGCGGGCAGCCCGATCTTACCGGTCGATTCGAGCGATCGATAATTCTGCACCAACAGGCGCAAATGCCGCGCGGTCGCCACCGGCCCTGCCGCAACTTCCTCGGCGCGTAGCGGACTGCCAGCCGGGATCTGCTTGGCCTCGCAGGCGGCCTCGACCCATTCCGGAGCCAGTTGTAATGCCCGCGCCAGGCAATCTTCAATGAGCGCCCGACGTTCTGCGAGCGACAGCTTGCTCAGCTTCGATTTCGAGGCCGACAGATCGGCGATCGCGCGATCGATATCGGCGGTCGGCGAGGGCGATTGTTTGAGCGTCAGGGTTGACATGCTGCACCTTCTTGCGGGCTGGCGGCGGCTGGTTGTTTCTCGGGCACGTGGCTCATGATCCATTCGCTCAGGGCGCAAATCGTCAAACTCGGATTCACGCTCAGGTTGACGGGCACGACTGAGCCATCGGCGACATAAAAGTTATCATATCCAAAGACCCGACCCAAGCGGTCGATCACCCCCTGCGAACGATCGGCCGCCATCGGGCAGCCGCCCAAGATATGGGCCGTGGACGTCAGATTGAACAGCACCTCGCCGACGCCGCTCGAGGCGTCGCCGTCCATCTTGGCAGCCAGACGGGCGGCGACGTCGTTGGCGATCGGAAAGTATTTGGGCACCTTCTCCGGCGAATCCCACACCGAATCGACCCGTTTCTTGAACGGCCAGAACCAGCGCCGGCGCAGACTGAGGCTCATGTGATTGGGAATGGCCTGCATGACCAACAAAATACCGGTCCGCCGGGCCCAGCCAAACGGATTGCAAAGCCGCAGGAACTTGAGCGGGCGACGAACGATCTCGCCGAGCAGCCGAAGCGGCCGCGGCCAAGGCGGGCCGCCACCCACCATCACGGTCAACAACAGCGACATGAAATCCTGGCCCCGGCCATAGCGGACCATCTCGATGTGAGTGTCGTCGTCGGGTCGAAAGCCGCTGGCGATCGCAATCCCACGCGAGTAGTCGACGTCGCGCCGACGGCTGGTGGCCGCCACCAACGCCTCGCTGTTGGTGCGCACGAACGTGCCCAAGCGATCGGACAATCGACCCAGCGATCCGCGGGCCTTGCACTTGAGCAATAGCGGCACCGTGCCCAGCACTCCGCCGGACATCACGATGCCCCGCGCGCGCAGCGTGCGCCGTCGCTTGAACAGCCAATCCGTGATCTTGCGGGTCTCCACCTCGTAACCGCCGCCCGGCAACTCGCGGATGTCGAGCACCTCGCTCTCGGCGATGATCTGCGCGCCCAGTCCTTCGGCAAGGTAGAGATAATTCTTGTCCAACGTGTTCTTGGCGTTGTGCCGGCAACCAACCATGCAGCCGCCGCAGGTCGTGCAGCCGGCGCGGTCTGGTCCTCGACCGCCAAAATAGGGATCGGCGACCGTGCGGCCGGGCTCGCCAAAGAAAACGCCGACTTCGGTCGGATGAACCGAGACGCCGCGTCCCATCTCGAAGGCGATCTCGCGGAGCATGTGGTCGGTTTCGGTGGGGCAAATTGCGGTCGTGACGCCGAGCATCCGCTGGGCCGTGGCATAGTGGGGCGCGAGATCGTGCTTCCAGTTTCCCAGCGCGCGCCAATGGGGATCTTCAAACACGCGGTCGGGCGGAACCAACAGAGTATTGGCATACACCAGGCTGCCGCCCCCTACGCCGCAGCCGTGCAGAATCATGACATCGCGCAGCACGGTGATCGCCTGGATGCCGAAGCAACGCAGCATCGGGGCCCACAGGTACTTCCGCACGTTCCAATTCGTCTTGGGGAAATCCTCGGTCCGCCAGCGGCGGCCGCGCTCGATCACGCCCACCGAATAGCCCTTCTCCGCCAGTCGCAGCGCCGAGACGCTGCCGCCAAACCCGGAGCCGATGATCAGGTAGTCGAAGTCGAATTGCTCGCCGCCGCTTGCCATGCGATCCAGTGTAGCCGTCGTGGCTCGAATTCCCACCAATTCGCCGCCTCGGCATTTGAATTCTCCGCAATCCGCCGGGTTAGTATTCGAGACCGGCCGGAGCTAAAATGAGGCGATTCGCCGAGGAGTGAGCATGCCCTATTCCAGCACGGTTCGCGGTAGCAGCTACCAATTTTCCGACTTGCGCGAGTTGTTGGCCAAAGCCAACGAGGAGAAGTCCGGCGATATGCTGGCCGGCATCGCCGCCGAAAGCCAGCGCGAACGGGTCGCCGCCAAACGGGCGTTGGCCGAGGTCCTTCTCAGCGAGATCGCCGAAACGCCGCTCATCGAGCCCGAGCGGGACGAAGTCAGCCGGCTACTCCTGGAAACGCACGACCGCCAGCGTTTCGCTCCGCTTGCCGCGATGTCGGTCGGCGAATTTCGCGAGTTCCTGTTGGACGACGCGACCGATCAGGCCGTGCTGGGCGAACTGCACGACGCGATCCTGCCCGAGATGGCCGCCGCCGTGGCCAAGCTGATGAGCAACAAGGACCTGGTGCTCGTGGCCAGCAAGATTCGCAACATCACGCGGCTGCGCAATACGATGGGCCAGCGGGGAGTGCTGGGCATGCGCGTGCAGCCGAATCATCCGGCCGATGATCTGGGCGGAATTCTACTGTCGGCCGTCGAAGGTCTTTTGTTCGGTTGCGGCGACGCCGTGATCGGCGTCAACCCGGCCATCGAATCCGTCGATACCGTGGCCGTGATTTTGCGCGGACTGGACCGATTGATCTCGGTCTCCGGCGCTCCCACGCAGCATTGTTGCCTGGCACACATCACGACCCAACTGGCGGCGCTCGAGCGCGGGGCGCCGGTCGATCTGCTGTTCCAGTCTCTGGCCGGAACCGAGGCGGCCAACACCAGCTTCGGCATTAGCGCCGCGCTGGTCGGCGAAGGACGCGAGCGGGTGCTCGAGCATCACCGCAGCCGCGACGTGGCCTGGGTGGGCGACAACGTGATGTACTTCGAGACCGGACAGGGGAGCGCTCTGTCGGCCGACGCGCACCATGGCATCGATCAGTTGACTCTCGAAGCTCGGGCGTATGGCTTGGCGCGGATCTACAAGCCCTTTCTGGTCAACAGTGTGGTCGGCTTCATCGGTCCGGAGTATCTCTACGACGAACGGCAGATCGTTCGCGCCGGCTTGGAAGATCATTTCATGGGCAAGCTGCTTGGTCTGCCGATGGGTTGCGACGTGTGTTACACGAACCACGCGGTGGCCGATCAGAACTCGGCCGACAACCTAATGCTGCTGTTGACCGCCGCCGGCTGCAATTACTTCATGGGCGTGCCCTGCTCCGACGACGTCATGCTCAGTTATCAATCGACCAGTTACCACGACGGCGCCGCCATGCGGCAGCTCTTCGGGCTGCGGCCGGCGCCTGAGTTTCTAGCCTGGCTCGAGGATCGCGGAATTCTTCGCGACGGACGGCTGGCGCTGGCGGGCTCGGCCGACAATCCTTTGCTGACGCATCTCGAAGGCGTGTTGAACGATCCCCTGGCCACGGCCTGATTGTTATTCGCATGGCGCGCGACGTTGGAAAAGAACTGACGGGCAATGGTGCCCAGCCATCGAAACCGACAACGGCCCTGGCCGCGGCGCTCGAAGCCCTGCGATTGCGCACGCCGGCGCGATTGATTGTGGGTCGAGCCGGAGCGTCCTACCGCACCGAGACCCAGCTACAGCTCCGAGAGGACCATGCCGCCGCCGTCGACGCCGTGCAAGCCGAGCTGGACCTGACGCGAGATCTGGGGGCCGAGTTTGTCGCTCGATTTGGACTGTTCGAAGTCGCGACCGCCGCCGCCGACAAAGCGCAGTTTTTGCAGCGGCCCGAGCTAGGGCGAAAATTAAGCGAGGCCGCGCGGGCCACGATCGCACAAAAATGCAAATCAGGAATGGATTTGCAAGTCGCGATCGGCGACGGATTGTCGGCCGCCGCCGTCACGGCGCAGGTGCCGGCCCTGTTGCCGCTCTTGGAAGCCGGCGCAAAGCAGCGGGGCTGGACGTTCGGCCAGCCATTTGTCATCCGGCATTGCCGCGTGGGCGTGCTCAACGACCTCGGGGCGGCGCTCGATCCGGCAGTCGTGGTGCTCTTGATCGGCGAACGCCCCGGACTGGCCTCGGCCGAAAGCCTGTCGGCGTACATGGCCTTCCGTCCCCGCGCGAGTCATACCGACGCACAGCGAAATTTGATTTCGAACATTCACGCCCGCGGCATCGACCCCCGCGCGGCTGCCGAGCGCATCCTCGCGCTCGGCGAGCAAATGATTCGCGCGCAGACCAGTGGCGTAGCGATCAAGGAGCAATTGCCGGCCATCGGGTCAATTCACAACATTCCGCAGCGGCAGGCCTAACAGCGCCCGGCGGCAGGACTCAGTGCCCTTGAGACGCATATCGAGCAAGCCTTCTTCGCTGTAAAAGGCCGTGTGCGGATTGACGATCAGCCGGTGGTAAGCCGGGTGCTCGGGATCGCGCCATGCGACCAACAGCGGATCATCGTCCGAGGGAGGCTCGATCTCCAGAACATCGATGCCCGCTCCGGCCAGTTGCCCGGAACGCAGCGCGTCGGGAATCGCGGTAACATCGACCACGCCGCCGCGGGCCGTGTTGACCAGAAACGAGCCGCGTTTCATCTTGGCGATAGTTCGAGCGTTTAGCATGTGCTGGGTCTCTGTGGTCAACGGGCAGTGCATGCTCACCACGTGGGCTTCGGCCAAGAGTTCATCGAGCGTCTCGGCGCGGCGCACGCCCAGCGACTTGTCGCGGCCGTCAGGGGCGTAGGGATCGTAAAAAACCACGTCCATGCCCAGGGCCTTGGCCCGCAGCGCGGCGGCGCCGCCGATGCGCCCCAAACCGACGATGCCAAACACCCGCCCGCGCAGCCGCCAGATCGGCATGCCCTGTGTGTAGAGCCACTCGCCCTGCCGGTCGCGCAACCGGGAATTGAAAAGCGTGATCCCGCGCGTGAGCGAAAGCATCATGCCGATTGCGGTGTCTGCCACTTCCTCGGTCCCGTAGTCGGGCACGTTCGCCACGGCGATGCCGCGCTGCCGGGCCAGCCGCCAGTCGACGTTGTCGTAGCCCACGCCGCAGCGAACGATGATTTTGCAGTGCTTCAGTCGGTCGATCGTCTGGGCCGTGATCGAGACCGTGTGGTACATCATGATCGCGTCGGCATCTTCGATCTGGCCCGTCAATTCGTCCTCGGTCGAAGCATCGAGAGCCGCCACGTCGGCGACCTCGCCTAGAATGCGCCGCTCGGCTTCCAAGGGCCCGGCGATAAAGTCGGTAATCACAACCCGAAAACGGTCACTCATCGGCGCTGTTCCTATCGATGCGTCGCGAGGCGATACACCCCCTTGGTGTTGGCCCGCGTGACAGTTGAATTTCGGCTGGTTAACGAACGAGCGAGTTTAACGAACGGCGGGACGGGCGCACAGTGGTGCGACTGGGGGCATGCCGAACGACGGTTTTTGGCCGGTCGGCAGGCTGGTTTTTGGCTGCTTCAAATGCATAAAAACCCTTGCATTCAAGCAGTTTGCGCGCCATAATCGACCGCGACCACCAAGGGCGCTTTCGGCCACGGCCGCGGCGCTCCCTGCCTCTATCGCACACCCCCCAATGCAGACGCGCCGAGCGGACGACGCGAGATATCGAATGCCCGTTTGAAATTGCCGCGACTCGTGTCACGCGGACGCCAAAACGCGGGCTCGGGTAATTGGAAGTGTCCACAATCCTTCAATCCCTCCGGTGATTCATGACGAATCCAAGGTTTCCTATGCGCCATATAACGATCAACTCGACCGGCAATTGGATCCGAGCACTGGCTGCGGCCTTCCTGGCTTGCACGGCACTGCCGGCCATGGCCCAATCGCTGCCGGTGGCACGGCTGTTCTCGGTCTTTCCGCTGGGGGCCAAGCAAGGCACAAGCGTCGACGTCGCGATCGCGGGGGTCGACCTGGAGGGCGTTTCACAGTTGCATTTTTCCACGCCGGACATCACGGCCACGCAAAAGACCGTGCCGCCAGGACTGGGTGAGACGACGCCCCAGCCAGCCGCCGGTCAATTCACGATTTCTGTGGCCGCCGACGCCAAGCCGGGCATTTGCGAAGTCCGCGCCATCGGCAAATACGGCGTGTCCAATCCGCGCTCGTTCGTGATCGGCACGCAGGCCGAAGTGATCGAAGCCGAACCCAATAACACGCCCGACAAGGCGACGGAAGTCCCGCTGGGCTCGACCGTCAACGCGCAGTCGAACGGCGCGACGGATCAGGATTATTTCAAGTTCACCGCCACGAAGGGACAGCGGATCATCGTCGATTGCTGGGCTTACCGCATCGACTCGCGGATGGATCCTACGCTGGTGCTGTATGATGCGGCGGGCAAGGAGCTGGACCGCAATCGCGATATGAATCGCCGCGATCCGCTGTTGGATTTCACGGTGCCAGCCGACGGCGTGTACTTCGTCGAAGTTCACGATTTTCTCTACGCCGGCAGCAACGAATATTTCTACCGCTTATCGATCGGCACGTCGGCCTATCTGGACTTCGTGTTTCCGCCGGCCGGCCAGCCGGGAACGACCGCCGGCTACACACTGTTTGGCCGCAATTTGCCGGGAGGCCAACCCAGCAAAGTTGTCTCGGCCGACGGCAAACCGCTGGATAGTCTAAGCGTGCAGATCGCGCTTCCCGCCGACGGTAGCTTGCAGAACTTGGATATCGGCTCGGTGATCGAGCCCGAGGAGTCGGGCATCGACGGCCTGGCCTATCGACTGGATACGCCGCAAGGTCTGACGAACTCTGTGCCGCTGGGTTTCGCCTCCGCCGCGGTCGTGGCCGAGCAGGAGCCAAACGACGAACCTGCTCAGGCCCAGGCCGTGACGGCTCCCTGCGAATTCGTCGGCCAGTTTTATCCGCAAGCCGATCGCGATTGGGTCACACTCCAGTGCAAGGCGGGCGAGGCCCTGTGGCTCGAGGTATTCTCGCAGCGATTGGGGCTGCCGACCGATCCCTATTTGCTCGTTCAGCAGGTGTCCAAGAACGACAAGGGCGAGGAACAAGTCAAGGACGTGCAGGGCGTCGACGACTATCTGGAAGATCCACCGGGCCCGGGCCGCCGGGGCATGAGCGTCTACGACATGAAGACCGACGACCCGGCCGTGCGATTCGTCGCGCCGGCCGACGGCACGTATCGGATCCTGGTGCGCAATTTGTCGAATTACTCGCGCCCCGATCCGCGGTTTGTCTATCGCCTGGCAATTCATCCCAGCAAGCCCGACTTTCGCATCGTGGCCAAGCCGCGCTTGCTGCCGTTCAGCCCCGACCCGAACCTGAATCCGCCCACCGTGTGGAGCCCGCTGTTGCGCAAAGGTGGCGCGGAGTTGATCGACGTAATGGTGTTTCGCGGCGAGGGTTTTGACGGCGAGGTGCAGGTCTCGGTCGATGGCTTGCCGGCGGGCGTCACTTCAGCGCCAGTGACCGTTGGCGCCGGCCAGAATGTGGGCGTGCTGGTGCTTACAGCGGCTGAAAACGCGGCCGAATCGATGAGCCTGATTACGATCGTGGGCAAAGCGAAAGTCGGCGGTGCGGACGTCGTGCGACCGGCGCGAACCGCCACGATGGTTTGGGGCGGATTGCTGAACCAGGTTACGCCGCGCACGCGACTGGCGCGCAATCTGGCCGTGGCCGTCAGCGGCAACGAAACGGCGCCCTTTTTTGTCGATGCCGGACCCAACACGATCTTGGAAATGTGCAAGGCGGGCAAAGTGCAAGTTCCGCTCAAGCTGATTCGCCGCGGCGAGTTCAAGGGCGACGTCGTGCTGGCACCCTCGTCACTGCCCCCCAACGTGCGGCCCGCGACTGTGACGCTGGACGCCAAAACCGAGGCCGGCAACCTGGAAATCGCATTGCCGCCCAACGCACCGCTGGGTACGTACACGTTTGCCGTGCTGGGCACCACGCAAGTCAGTTATTCGCGTGATCCCGAGGCGGTAAAGACGGCCACGGACCGCAAGGCCGCGGTCGATAAGATCGTGGCGGAGCTCGCGGCCACGGCCAAGGCGGCCGGCGAAGCGAAGGCCACTGCCGAAAAGAAATCGACCGAGCTGGCCGCCGCGATGCAGAAGGCGCGTGAGTTGGCACAGGCCGCCGACAAGGCCGCACTGGATGCCGCGGCACAAGCGAAAGTGACGGCCGAAGCCAAGGTCGCCGCGGACAAGGCGATGGCCGAGGCCGAAGCTCTGGCCAAAGCGTCTGTCGAGGCCAAAGCGGCGGCCGAGAAGCTAATGGCCGAAGCCGAAGCCAACGTCAAATCGGCCACAGCCGTGCAACAAACCGTCGACAAGGCCGTGACTGATGCCACGAATCAGGCCAAGCCCAAAAACGTCAGCCTGGCTGCGCCCTCGCCCACAGTTACCCTGAGGATCACGGCCGCGCCGATTACGATGAACGCGATGCCGCCGGGCGCCGTCAAGGTCGGCGCAATGCTCGAAGTTCCCGTCACGATCGCCCGACTATACGGCTATGCCGATGCCGTGCAACTCAAGGTGCAAGTGCCCGAGGCAGCAAAGGGGCTAAAGGTGGCCGAGGTGACCATTCCGGCGGGCCAGTCCGCAGGCAAGATTATTGTCGAAGCGGCGGCCGATGCTGCCGCCGGCGCACACACGCTAGTCGTGCAAGCCGTCTCGAAGTTCAACGGCCAGGATTTGTCGGTTGCCGAGAACGTGACCATCACGATCGAAGCGGCAGCGGCGAAATAGTTCGTGCGCTGCTCGCCGGATCTTGTCGCGGCGGCTTATTACTTTTCCAGCAGTCCGCGTCCGCGCATCCAGTCGATGGCCCGATCGGGCCAGCGCGAAACGGCCGGCACTCCGGCGGCCAGACCCAGACCGTGCTTTCCCATCTCGAACACGTGCAGCTCGGCCGGCACTTTGGCCTTGCGCAGGGCCAGGTAGAACAACACACTGTTCTCCGGCGGCACGCCCGAGTCGGCGTCGGTGTGCCACAAGAACGTGGGCGGAGTTTCAGGTGTGACCTGCAACTCGTTGGAAAGGCGCTCGACCAATTTGGGATCGGGATTCTCGCCCAACAGATTCTTTTTCGAGCCCTGGTGCGTGCATGGCGCGGTGAACGAAATCACCGGATAGCAGAGGATCAAGAAATCAGGACGGCAGCCGGCTCGTTCAATCGTATCGTCGGCTCCGGCTTTGCCAGAATCGAAGTGCGTGCCGGCGCTCGAGGCCAGGTGCCCGCCCGCGGAGAAGCCGAGAATGCCGATGCGCTGCGGGTCGACGTGAAACTCGGCGGCGCGGGCCCGCACGGTGCGAATTGCGCGCTGGGCATCGCTCAAAGGCGCCGGATGCGCATAGCCGGAGCCTTTGTGGCGGTATTTGAGGACGAACGCGGCCACGCCGTGTTCGTTGAGCCACGCGCCGATGTCGATTCCCTCGTATCCCATCGCCAAGCCCCCGTATCCACCGCCGGGACAAACGACCACGGCAGCGCCGGTTGCCAATTCGGCCGGCGGCAAGCTGATCGCCAGCGTGGGCTTGTCGTTGTCAGTGTCTCCCTTGGCGCCCGGAGCGCCGGCCGGCCAGAGCAATTCGACTTTCGATTCGCCACGCGCCGCCGACGGCAAAACTAAAACCAATGCTGCAAGCGCTGCGGCAATCATTAGGGAACGCATGGGATGCGAATGCTCCTGCGGTTGTGCTTATTTGTTTGTCGTGTCCGAGTCGAGCTGCTTACTTTTTCACAGTCATGAGCTTGTCTTCAGGAAACGTGGTCAACACCAGGTCCTTGAACTGCACTTCCTGGGGTTCGTTGTTCGAGTGCAACTGCAATCCAATCGGCGCTTCCTTGATGCGGTCGGGCTCGGGATCGCGCCAGTCGAGCACTTCTACGCCGTTGGCCACCAGGCGAACCCGGTTGCCCTGCGCGAGAATCTCCAAATAGTTCCAGTCGTGTTGCTTGCCGACTTTCTTGGCCGGTTCGCCCGAGGGTGGCAGCCCGTTGCGGCCAAACAAATCGAACATGCCCCAGCCGCTGGGGAACATCACGAGATGTCCGGCATATGTGAACGGGTCGCCCTTGTCTGGCGCGTTGCGGCCCCAGAAGGCGATGCCCGAGTGCATTTCGGATCGCGCAAGCTTGGCGGTCGCCAACAGCCGGAAGTCCGAAAATTTGCGATCTGTCATCAGGTAGGTGCTGACTTTAATTTGCTCGTTGTTCTTGCCGACGATCACGCCATTTTGCACGGACCACAGCTTGTCATTGCCGTGCCAGCCATCGAGGTTCTTGCCGTTGAACAGCTTGATCGTCTCGGACGTGCCGGTTTTCGGCGGCACCACCGGAGCGTCGTCGGCCCGGGCGATTGTGGCCGCGGCAAGCGCAAAGGTCGTCACGGTCGCGGCGATCGTGCAACGACACTGGATGCGGGCTAATCCGCTAGCGAAACTTGAAAGTGAATTCGCCCCGTTTCGATTAATGCCTGGCATGTTGACCGCTCCTGAGTACGAGAAATCGCGACCGTCCAAGAATTCCGCCCTGTCGCTAGTCCGAACAGCGTGCCCAGATCGTAACCGCGGGAGAAGGCAGCGACAAGTTTTTGCGCCGAGCAAGGCAATCCGGTTAGCGGGCCGGATCAAACAACAGCGGAAAGAACTGCCCCTGCATTTTCTCCCCTTGGGGAATGCGGGGCACGCCGTGCAGCAGCTCGTCGTTCGATTCCGAGAGCACGCCGTCGCGAAATACGTTGATCACCGTGGCCCGACGAGGACCGTCGGTCGAGTTCTCGTAGGATCCATGCACCATCAGCGGGTGATGAAAAGCGCATTCACCTTTCTTGAGCTCGATCGCCACCGGTTTGAATTGGGTTTTCTGCTCATCGGAAAGCACGGTTTGGATCGCATCCATATCGCCGGCCAGACCCGTCACGGGCAGCAACTGCCAACGATGACTGCCGGGGATGTATTGCAGGCAACCATTCTCGCGCGTGGCGTCGTCCAACCCGATCCAGCAGGTCAGGTGCGCCATCGGACGGGTGCGCGTCCAGTATGAGTAATCCTGATGCCATGCCACCACGCCGCCGTGCCGCGCGGGCTTGCAAAACAACTGGTCGTGCCAGAAGCGGACCGCGCCAGCGAGCAGTTGACTGGCCGGCACGGTGAACGCTGGGTGCCACAGAATATCGTGAAACCCGGGCGCGATCCGCCAGGCGCCCAGAGCATGAAACAGCACCCGCGACGGATCGACCGACTCGTTGGAGTTGTATTCATAAAACAGTTCCTTCGCCGGTCCGTCGGCGGCAACCAAATCTTGCAATTCGCCGCGCAGAACCTCCACTTGCTCGTCGCTCAGGATGCGCACGCCGCTCAGGTAGCCGTGCCGGTCAAAGAAATCCAACTGCTGGGGGCTCAGGCGATACTGCCGCCAGTCGTCGCGCTCGGTGGCATCCAGAAACGGGCCAATCGGTTCGTGTCGCGTGGAGAGATCGGCGACCATCGTGTTCCTCCGCGAAGTCGGCCCTAATGCCCGGCCAATAGTTTAACCAGATCCAAACTGCTGATGATGCCCACCGGACGCTCGTCCTCGACGACGATGATGCGGTGCATATGCAGGCGGACCATCATCTCGGCGACTTCGTTGACCGGGGTATGCTTGCCGCACGTGACGGGCTGGTCGTGCATCGCGTCCTTGACTTTCAGGTCGCCGATCAGTTGTTGAAAGCCGCGAAACTCGCCACCCTTCGCATGTTGAAACCCGTCGGCCTGGTCGGGCCAGTCCAACTGATCGGTCACCTGCCCGTCCAACGAGTGCATGAGCACCTGGATTCGCGCGATGTCGCTGCGACTGAGCACGCCCACCAGCCGTCCGTCGTCCACGACGGGCACGCCGCCGATGCGATGCTCGATCAACAGGGCGTCGGCCTCGGCCAACGGTTGGCCGCTGGTGGCGCTGATCAACATCCGAGTCATGATCTCCTCGGCGCGCAGCGATCGAATGTCGGTTGCCATGCTGCTCCTTCGTCCGCGGGTGGGGATAAAAAACCGCGAAGGCGTCGGCAAGTGCGACGCCTTCGACGAGTCTCAAGATTATGGGCTTGTCGCACGTCCGGGGCCAGCGGCTCTGGCGACTCTGGATTGATTGTGCCAAGAGTCGAGAGCGGGCTGACCGACGGGTGTGCTGGTTGTTTTAGCTGCGGAGGGAGGCGATTTTTCGCTTCCGCATTACCCGCTTCGCTGGCCGCCAGAATTGCCGGCGTGTTCAGGGTGGCTGAGTTGTTGCAAAGATTCAGGGCGCCACCCCTACGGATCCTTGACCACTTTGGCCACGGGAACGTACGGCCGCAAGGAGTTCAGGCGATTGGCGAGCTTCTCCGGGGGCACGTAACCGTCGATCCGGTCCAGGATCACGGCCTGAGGCGAGATGACGAACGTGCTGGGATAGGCCGAAACCCGCAGATCCCTGAGCAGTTGCGATTTTCCGCCCCCGTCGATGACCAGCGGCACGAATGACCGGTTGACGGCGCCGGCGACGGCCACGTCGTTATAGGTACCCTCCTTCATTTGCACGCAATACAGGCAGCTTTCGCGCGTAACGAATACCAAGAGTGGACGCCCATGCTCTTGCGTGATCTTCCAAGCGCTTTCCACGTCGCTGTGCCATGCCACTTTGGTCGCGTCGGCGGCGATCGCCGGCGCCATTAGCGCGAGCCACAGCCAGGCCGAACGGCCGAGGTGCCCAATCGCGTTCACGTTGTACCTCCGCAATAGGTGATGGAAATCACTCAGCAACAATATCGAACCGGTTCGAATCGCAAGCGCACCGGAATCGATTTTTTTGAGTGAAATTCGCCGCCGCGCCGACAGTGCTGAGGACTATGCGACGCGCACTCAACCAAGCGCTTGTATCGGGCGCGAAGAGATCGACGGCCAAGACCGTCCGCGATAGGCAATCGCTGCGCTCGCGCTTGGCGACGCCGAAGGAGCATGCGGCGCGAAGGTACACAAGACGCATAAAAAAGCGGCGTGCCGCTTCCCGGGTCGGCACGCCGCCACGAGCTCCCCACGAGCTCGTTGCTCAATGAATTGTGTTGCGAATCGTCACCGCATAGCTTTTTGGCAACGTTAATCAATCTGCGGAAACAAACGCCATCATCGAGTGATGCTCCAGACAGACTCGCCCCAGCGGTGGCGGAAACGGTCCGTCAAGTTTTGGAAACACGTCGTTCGGGCTCGCTTGCCGCGTATCCAGCAAGACGCGCCACAAGATCGGCTTGGCCAGGCGGGGAATAACAAAATCTTGCGGTTGGCGGCCGGCGTGAAACATAATCAGCACGTGACGCGGGCTCGGTTGACCTGGCTGCGCCAGTGGCGCCGCAAAAAAGCACGTCAAGCTCGACCCGCCTCCGGTCCAATTCATCTTCTTGCCGTCGGGACTGAACCACTGCACGTCGGGCAGCTCGCCCGGCCGGTTCGGCTCGCCGTTAAGAAAATCGACTCGCCGCACCGCGGGCTGAGTGCGGCGAAAGTCGATCAGGGATTTACAAAACTCGACCAGGCCCGCATTCTTCTCCACCAGCTTCCAATCGAACCAGGTCAGCGCGTTGTCCTGGCAATAGGCGTTGTTGTTGCCGCGTTGCGTCCGACGACACTCGTCGCCGGAGAGCAACATCGGCACGCCCTGGCTAAGAAACAGCGTCGCCAGCAGGTTCTTCATCTGACGCAAACGCAAGGCTTCGATCTCGGGGCGTCTCGTGGGCCCCTCGACTCCGTAATTGGAGCTGAAATTATTGGAGTCGCCGTCTCGATTTCCCTCCTCGTTGGCTTCGTTGTGCTTCTCGACGTACGACACCATGTCGTTGAGCGTGAAACCGTCGTGTGAAGTTACGAAGTTGATGCTGTGATACGGCTGTCGGCCGCCGGCCTGGTACAGATCGCTCGACCCGGCCAGTCGCGTGGCCAGTGGAGGCGTCATGCCCGCGTCGCCGCGCCAAAACTGGCGCACGTCGTCGCGATACCGCCCGTTCCATTCGGCCCAGCGAAGCTGCGCGAACGAGCCGACCTGATAGGCGCCGGACGCGTCCCAGGCCTCGGCGATGATCTTGCTGTCGGCCAACAGCGGATCTTCGGCAATGGCTTCGACCACCGGCGGGTTGGGCAGGATCTCGCCGTTGCGATCGCGGCTGAGGATCGAGGCCAGATCGAATCGAAAGCCGTCCACGTGATAGTTGTGCACCCAATGCCGCAAGCACAAGAAGATCATCTCGCGCACGATCGGGTGGTTGCCGTTGATCGTGTTGCCGCAACCGGAATAGTTTTTGTAATACGTGCCGCCGCCTTCGAGCATGTAGTAGACCTGGTTCTCCAGCCCCTTGAGGCTGAGCGTGGGTCCCAACTCGTTGCCCTCGGCCGTGTGATTGAACACCACGTCGAGAATGACTTCGATGCCCGCCTGGTGCAGGGCTCGAACCATTTGCTTGAACTCGTTGACCTGGCAGCCCGGCTCGCTGCCGGCCGCGTAGCCACGATGGGGCGAGAAGAACGCCAGCGAATCGTATCCCCAGTAGTTGGGCCGGCTCTTTCGTTCTCCCCAAAACCCGTTGGTGGGAAACTCGTGGACCGGCATCAGCTCCACGGCCGTCACTCCCAGCGACTTCAAGTAGGGGATCTTGTCGATGATGCCCAGGTAGGTGCCCGGATGCTCCACGCCGCTGGACGACGCGCGGGTAAAGCCGCGGACGTGCATTTCGTAAATCACGGTCTCGGACAATTCGCGCCGCAGGTGCCGGTCGCCTTGCCAATCGAACCGATCGTCGACCACCACGCACTTGGGTGGACGGATCAGTCCGTCGTCGGCCGGCAAGAAGCTGCCTGCCAGGGCCCGCGCATACGGATCAATCAGGCGCGCCGAGTGGTCGAACCGCTGGCCGCGCTCCGGATCGTACGGCCCGTCGGCCTGCAGGTGGTAGAGCTGTCCGGCGCCGATGCCCGGCACGAAGACGCTCCAGATATCGCCCCAACGGTCGTTCGAGCGGTCGAACACGACGACTTCCGACGGTTCCCGATCGGCCACGTCGTCGTACAGCAAGACGCGCATTCCCGTGGCGGAGCGACTGAAAATAACGAACTGCACGCCTTGATCGTGCAAAATCGCGCCGTAAGGCAGCGGATGATTAAATTGAAGAGCCGGATGGCGATGCAACATGAGCATGAAAAAGCACTCGGTCGTTCATCAATGGTGGTACGAGATCGCTCTTCGCAAACATACCACTGGCCAAGCGCTGTGAGCCTTAAACGGGGGAAGGAAAGTTCGAAATTCACTCCGTGACGCGCCGCTCGCGCTGTTTCTCTTGATCGTCCCCAAGCGCGAAGCCTTGCCTGCGATGACGACCGTAGGCATCGTAGCCGTGGCGCTTGCTCCGGCGAAGCACTGGCCGCGACCATCGCACGGCGGCTCAAGCTGTTTTCTCCGAACGGTCGATGCCAGATCTGGGCCTACTCGTGGCGAAATTTGGCGTGACAGGCATCGCAACTCTGCGTCAGCCGCTTCATCGCAGTGACGACCTGGGCCTGATCTTGCGCACGAACGGCAGAGTTTACCTCACCCGACGCGTCGCGCATCTGAAGGCACAACTGCACCCACTCGTGGACCTCGGCGGGCGACTTGGCTGGTTCGGGATCGAGCATCGACGCCTGCGCGATGGCGGCAAGCGCCGCCGATTGTCCGGCGGTCTGCACGGCCTGACGGGCGAGGCGATTCGGCTCGACGCCCCGCTTCAACCCCGTGTGCACGAGCGGCACCGCCTTCATCAGCGCACTGAGCGAAGCCGCCTTTTCCCATTTCACCGGCTCGCCGCCACCTTCGGTCGCCGCACGAGCCCGTTTGATCGCGTCGAGCGCAGCGCCGCCACGCTGGGCATTGTCGTCGACATGGGACAGGTCTTGAGCACTCTTGAGTAGCGCCGCCGCCCCGGGCTTGAGCGGGTGTTGCTCGTCATGCACCGCTAACATCAGTGCGAGTGCGGAGAGCGTGTTGGCGTCTTTCAACGTGCGGCTCTGCTTTGCCAGATCGAAGTCGGCCGGATAGGCCAACGACTCGCTGATTCGCCCAATATAGAAATCGACCTGCTGGATCAGGTCCTTGGCCGGTGCAAAGGACGAGATCTTTGGAATTTCCGGCGGTTGAGACGAAAGCGGCAGCGCGACCGCGCACGCGAGCACCAAGGCGAGCGATCCAACCGTCCATCGAATTGGCAAGTTGCTCATACGCTGCTTTTTTCCTGCACCAGCTTGCAAGGGGGCGGCCGGACTCCGCCCTGGGCTGCCCCCGTCGATCGCTTTGTGGAAACTAGCTTACTCCACCGGCAAGTGGGCAAACAAGTCGCCCAGGTACGGTTCGTAGTGCTTCCAACGCCCGACGGATCGCGAGTAAATCGGCTGCCGCACCTGCATGGCGCTGGCCGTGCGCACCGCCCGGCGACTGCGATGAAAATCCAGACATGCCGGATCCCACTCCAATTGGCAGGCCGCCACCAACCCTCGCGCCACGCCCTCCAAGTCCGCCACCGTATGCTCGTATCTGACCTCGTGCATCGTAACTGGAAGTACCGATCGCCAGTGGTCCATCATTCGCAGGTACAGCCGGAAACGGGACGCAATATGCTCGACATCCTGAGCCCAGTCCACCAGGTCGAACTCGGTGAGCCAACACGACAGCGCCACGTCGCGCAGATCCCGCCGGCAATGAATAAATGTGGCCCGCGGAAACAAAGCCGCCAGCAATCCGATTAACTGGTAGTTTTGCGGCGACTTGTCGACGATTCGCGGGGCGCGGCCGCCGTCGAAGGCCTGCAGTCCATCCAGATGCCGGGCCGCCAACCTTGAAATCGAACCCGCGTCCAGTTTGCCCACGCAGTCCAGCGGCGAGCCGGCGCTGCGGACGACTGCCGGAAGTGCCTCGAAGGTTTGCGGCCCCAAAAGCAGTTCGCCCGCCCCATAGACGTCCGGATGACTCGCCAGAATCTGTTCCACTAAACTGGTGCCAGACCGAGGCAGACCGAATACGAAAACCGGCCGCGCGGTCGCCAACCCTGCGCCCCGAACACGCGAGTAGAACTCCGGCCCAAACGCGCACAACACGTCATCGACGAATCGCGCGTGCTGTGCGATGGCCTGCTCGCGCCCGCTGCGCCGCAGCCGATAGTCGAAAGTCAGAGCATTCGCCCTGCGCGAATTATCGGCCGCCGCGCCGTATTGCTCACGCGCGTCCAGAACGTGCGTTAAACCGAACAATAGATGGGCCCGAGACTCGTCGTCCAGTTGACCGTTTTCGGCGTGCGCCACGAGCGCCTCGAAGTCGTCCTGCGGCAATTGGGCGCCCAATAGCAATGCCAACGCTCCGTACGGGCCCGAGGCTTGCGGACGCAATCTATTTGAGGCCCGAATCGCTGTCTCAGCCTGGTCTTTCTCGCCCAAATCCTTGTAGAGATTCCCCAGGCGATCGTAAGCCTCGGCCAGATCGGGCTGCAATTTCAGGGCCTGGCGGTAATGTTCGGCCGCCTCATCGCTGCGTCGCTGTTTCTCGAGTGCCTGTCCCACGACGACGTAACCTCGCGAGCTGCGAGGCGGAATCGTGGCCAGCGTGTCCCAACATTTAGCGGCTTCCAGCGGGTCTTGCCGTCGTTCGTGCAATTTGGCCAATTGCTGCAAATACACCGCGTTTCCCGGCTCCAATGCCAGGGCGCTCGTCAAGCGGCGCAAGGCGTCGTCGAGCTGGCCCTCTTGTTCCAACAGCAGCGCCAGGTTGGCCTGAGCCAGACCCAATTGAGGATCCAACGCGATGGCCGACAAATACGCCGCCCGGGCCTCGCCCAGCCGCCCAAGTCCGTGCAGCGCGTTGCCCAAATTGCGGCGCAGCTCGGCCACGTTGGGAGAGGCTTGAACGGCCCGTTGCAAGTGCGGTAAGGCATCGGCCGGGCGCGAAATCTCCAGCAGCAGCCGGCCCAAGCTGATGTGGCCGCGAACATAGTTGGGGTCGAGCGTCACGACCTGCTGCAAATGCGCGAGCGCCTCGTCGATGCGTCCCAACCCCTGCAATGCAAGCCCCAGCGTGCAAATCGCGTCGCACTGATCCCCCTGCAAGCCGATGGCTGCCCGACAGCTCGCCGCGGACTGCTCGAAATGGCCCAATGCCCGCTGCGCTTCGGCCAAGCCAACGTGAAAGGCGGCCGTTTGCGGCTCCCGAGCGATCGCTCGCGAAAAGCATTCGACGGCCTTGGAATGCCAGCTTTGCTGGTGATTGACGACCCCCAGCAGGTGCCAGGCCGCCGCATTCGCTGGCTCTTGCGCTACGATTGCCTCGTACAGTCGGGTTGCCTCGGCAAATCGCCCGGCTCGATGTGCTTCGAGGGCTGTTGTCAATGAATCTTGCATAAAAACGCAGAAAATGGGGCGTCGGGCACGTATCTGGCAACCAGTCCGGATAACTTCTGGGGCACGATGCTCTTCCTGTGGGCCGTCCGCTAGAGCCGCCGGCGCCGGCGCCATTAGAAAGGCCAGGCCGCTCGCGTGACTAGTCGTGATCTTCGCTTTCATTGACGGGAACTGTCAACGCGCGGCAGCGTCGTTTGGTCCCCAGTTTTTGGGCTTTCTGTGCAAATGTTGGTTGTCTCGGTCCACTTCGGTCCGAGCCCCCGCGGCGCGAAATCGCCCGGGCGGCGCCGCTGTGCCCGCTAGCGGCGACAGGCCGGCCCGCGACGTCGCGTCGCTTGCTGGCTTGCTGGAGACTCGAAGCGCCGACGGCGTTCGCGATGCCAAGAATTGCGCCCCGGGGAAAATAATCACTTTTTTTGAAATTTTTTTCGCGAAGCTAGTTGACATTGCTGTCAGCTCCGGGTTCAATGTGGGGAACGAGTCCGGATAGATAATCCGTTCAGTCAGAACAGATTTACCCATCCGTGCAGCCGCTTCCATCGTATCGATCACCAGGTGTCTCCCGATCGCCATCTTCCAAATCCCTTGGTAGGAGCCTCGCATGAATCGCAAATCACTCTTCGGCCGCCTTTCGGCTTCAACGATTGTAAGCCGACCAGCCGAGCGCCAATCGTACTTTCGCTTGCAGCTCGAACCGCTTGAAGAGAGAAAGCTATTGACGGTCGCGGTGACCTACGTCAACGACAACTGGCAAAACGACGATACGCCCGATGGTTACGTTCGCCTTGGCGACACGGTGACCAACTCGCTCGATAACATTAACACCGGAGGTACTAGTGCCACGTACGGCACCAGTGGCTTCGGAGCCTTGTCGACGATGAAGTGGGGAGCCAATCAGGCCATACTTGGCTATAAGGATGGAGGTGAAAATATCGTTCCCTCCCCCTACGAAACGATTTACAAAGCCATTCAGGAAACCAACCTGCTCAATGGCACGCTCAATATTCTGGAAGGCACGTACACAGAGTCGGACATCGTTATCGATCGCCCGCTTAACTTTATCGGCGCTGGCAAGACCGGCACCAACAGAACTTTGATCATTCCGGAAGCGCTGTCGGCGCTCGATGCGTCCGCCGAGTTCCCGGTCGGCACGCGCCAGGGCATTATCATTTACTCGCCCGACGTCACGGTCAGCAACGTCGCAGTCGACGGCAACGGCAATGCTGCGCTCAATCCTACACACACGCTCAATTTCCACCACGGCATTACCACGCTGTACGACTTCCAGAATCTCGGCAACTACGCCTCGTTGCGCAACGGCGCGCTGGCGCCTATTCAACTCGGCAGTGTGCTGAATGGGACCCGCACGCGCGCCAACATTGGCGTCGTCGATGTGGCGGTTAGCAACGTCTACTACCATGGCATCACGTTGTCGGCCCTCGCCGGCCAGCAATGGGGTATCAGCAACGGCTCGGGCGCACATGTTGACAGCTCGATCGTCACCAATGTCGGCGACGACGACCTCGCCAATCCCACGCCCCCGGCCGGCCAGGACGAGAATCGCATCGGTATCCTGATTCAGAACGTCGACAACAATCCCTTCGGCGCGCCCAACGACGGTAATGTCCGCTTCTCAACCGTTTCCAACGCCGGCACCGGTGTCAAAATGGGCGTGTTCGGCACCAAGTCCTATAACAGTCAAGCCAACGCCCGCCTCCGGGGCGGTTTGATCAACAACATTGTAACCGACGCCGTGAAGCGCGGTTACTGGATCGATTTTAACGACGGCGGCGAAGGCTTGCGCGGCAACATTGCCACCTGGACCAACCCGAGCAACACTGCCACTGGCGTGTATCTTAACCACTCCAGGGCGCTGCTAACGGGGTTTGTCATCACGAATGCCAAGATCGGTATCCACATTCAGAACACTCCGCTCAGTGGCGGAGACCAGGTCATCCTGGGCATCGGCGGTAATTTCCTCACCGGCCCCGGCACAGCCGTCGCCGGCTCGATCGGTCTGTTGATCGACAACTCGGTTACCGAGACCGATTCGTCCCGCGTCATGTTGGGCGCCGGCACGACGATCTCTGGCTATGCTACGGCGGTCAGCGCCGGATGGGTGACCCCCGATACCGTAGCCACCAATGCCTTCGGCCTCGTTGCCAATAATATCGAATTGACCCTGGCCAATCCCACCTTCGGCACCAACGGCGCCGGTATCGTGGTTGGCGACGGCGTCATCGTCACCGGTAACGATCCCAGTCCCTCGCTCACTACGACCGGTTCGGCCATCATTCAGCCGGGCTACCCCAACTGGGACAACTATTTTTACGTCGTACCCGGAAACACGCCCTTTGCTCCCGCGGTCTTGGCCGCGCCGACCGCGGATGTGTTGAACCTCGGCGCCGTCGTCCTCAGCCCTTCGAGCACCTACGCCCCGCTGCTCACGAACCAATCGGGCACGACCCCGCTGTTCAATTTCAATGCCGCTTTGAACTTCCCGTTTGCCTTGGTTCCGGATGCTCCGACCGAGCAACTCGTGCCGAGTCCCAATGGCGTGCTGTTCAATTGGTTCGGCAACCTGACCCAGGATGGATCGGGAACGATCCTCTTGGGCGGCACCGCCACGAATGGAAAGGGTTTGGACTACGCGTTTGCCGGTAACAACAGCGGACCGATTCCGAATACGACTCCCACGCTGTATCAGCTCACGGGCACGGATATCAGCAACCGCACCACCCTCAACGTCGTCGCCAAGAAGCTGGCGACAAACCAGTCCGAGACCCTCGGCCTTGGTCTGTTCGATGTGCGCGGTAATGCCAATCTGTGGACCTTCAAATTCTCCGATCTGAGCTCGACGGCTTGGACCACGATCAAAGTCAATCTGCTCGCCCCCACCATCGACTTGACCGGGCCAGACGGCAACATCGACTTGACCAAGATCAGCGGTTGGGTGTTCGGTGGCGATCAGGGCGCGGTCAACGGCAATCAGAACGTTCCCTACGGACTGATCGTCGACGACATTTATGCCGATAGCATCGCGAATTCGCAGTTGAACGTGACCGGAACCGTCAATCTCGGGTTGGCCAGTTTGAGCCTGTCGGCATCGGCGTCGTTCGTGCCGTCCGCCGGTCAACAGTTCACCATCGTCAACAACGATGCCGCGGATGCCGTCACCAGCTCGTTTGCTGGCTTCGCCCAGGGTTCGACCACCGTGATCGGCGGCCATACGTTCTCGATCAGCTATACCGGCGGAACGGGCAACGACGTCGTGTTGACCGAAGAGTCTCCGATTCTGGACCTCAACGGCATTGGGGCCGGCACCGGCTTTACCAACGCATGGCCGCGGGACGTGCCTCTTCCGGTTCATGCTACAGATCTCAACAATGCGACCGTCGCCGATGGTGGTGGCACGTTGGTTTCCATGTCGGCCGTCATTGCCAACCCGAATACGGGCGACATCCTGTCGGCCACGCCTCCTGGCGGTAGTGGTATTACGGCGAGCTGGAACGCCGGCGCCAACACCCTGGCTATCACCGGCTCCTCGAGCGTGGCCAACTACCAGACCACGTTGCGGTCGATCAAGTACAACAACACGGCCGGCGGCTCCCCCGTCAGTCCCGTGAACATCAACATCACGGCCAGCGACGGCACGTATACCAGTGCTTCCGTGCTAGCCACGATCACCGATCCGCCGCCGGCGCTGGACTTGGACGGCACCGTCACGGGAGGCACCAGCGGTGCGGCCGCTTGGACGGTCGGAGCCGGCGCGGTCAGCATTACCGAACCCAGTGCGACGGTTAACGACCCCGATGGTACGACCCTTGTATCGATGACGGCCACCACCACGGTCGGCTTCCACGCCAATAATGTGTTGTCGTTCGATACCACCGGCACGTTGATCAGCGGCAGCTACAATGCCGGCACGGGCGTCTTGACCTTCGTAAACCTCGACTCCGAGGCCAATTACCAGACCGTCCTGCGGACGATCAAGTACAACAACTCCGGCGACCCGGGCGTCAACTCGATCTCGGTTAGCTTTGTCGCCAACGACGGTATCGTCACCGGTCCGGCGCAGGTGTCCGTGATCACGGTCAACCTGCCGTTGGTCGTCGATCTGGCCGGCACAGCGGGCCTGGACCACACGTCGACATGGATCAACAACGGTCCGACCAACATCGCTGAAATTACTTCAGCCACCGTGGTCGACACGGTCGACGGCTCGCCGGACTCCATTACGATTCAGATTTCCAACCCGCACGTGGGCGACATCTTGTCGGCCACGGACTCCGGTGGCGTCACCTCGTCGTGGGATGCGACCAACAACCGCATGACACTGAC
>JANNQN010000201.1:0-18177 GCA_031400775.1 Planctomycetia bacterium
CACCACGTCGCGGGCGAGATCGATGTCATGGAGGATCGTCGAAGCATAACCGATAAGTGCGGATTCATATTCCACCAGGGCCTGTTCGATGAACATCTCCCGGAAGGGTGGGGGTGAAGAATTGATCGGCACGGGCAAGAAGCAGAAGCAGATGGACGAGGTGCCGCTGGCCCAGATCACGCATTACGCGGCCGAAGACGCGGACATCGCGCGGCGGCTGCGGCCGATCCTTGCCGAGCGCTTGAAATCGGCGCAGCTCGACACGCTGTTCGACACGCTCGAGATGCCGCTGGTCGAAGTGCTGGTCGAGCTGGAGTCCAACGGAATCAAGATCGATACCAACGTGTTGGCGGGTTTGAGCGCCAAATACGGCGAAGCGCTGTGCGAGGTGGAACGCGAGATTTACGCGCTGGCCGGCCGCGAGTTCAATATCGGCTCGCCTAAGCAACTGCAGCAGATTTTGTTCGACGAGCACAAGCTGCCGATGCTGAAGAAGACCAAGACCGGCGGCAGCACCGATGCCGACGTGCTCGAGGACCTGGCCCGTCTGCACCCTCTGCCGGCCAAGATCATCGAGTATCGCCAGTACGCCAAGCTGAAGAATACCTACGTCGACGCGCTGCCTCAGTTGGTGCATCCGCAAACCGGCCGCGTGCATGCATCATTCAATCAGGTCGTGGCGGCCACGGGCCGGCTGAGCTCGCACGATCCCAATCTGCAAAACATTCCGGTGCGCAACCAGCGGGGCCGCGAGATTCGCTCGGCGTTCTTGCCGGGCCAGCCGGGCTGGAAACTGCTGGCAGCCGACTACTCGCAGATCGAACTGCGGGTGCTGGCGCACTTCTCGCAGGACCCGACCCTGTGCGGGGCCTTCGAGCGCGACGAGGACGTGCATGCCCGCGTGGCCAGCGAGGTCTACAACGTGCCGCTGGAGGCGGTGACGGGCGAAATGCGGCGCGGCGCCAAGGCGGTCAATTTTGGCGTGATTTACGGCCAAAGCCCCTTCGGACTGGCCAAGCAATTGAACATCGATCAGGCCGAGGCGGCACAGTTTATCGACGCCTACTTCGCACGCTATCCGGGGGTGGAGAAATTCCTGAATTCTATACTGGAAGCGTGCCCCAAGACCGGTTATGTTAGTACCATCCTCGGCCGGCGACGCGCGATCAGCGGCATTCGAAGCGGCGTGTCTCGCCAGCGAAACCTACCGGAACGCACAGCGATCAACACGGTCATCCAGGGCTCCGCGGCGGACCTGATCAAGCTGGCAATGATCAACGTCCATCGTCGGCTGCTGCACGAAAAATCGGCGGCGCGAATGCTGCTGCAAATCCACGACGAACTAGTCTTCGAAGTCCCCTCAGACGAGTTGCACGGCTTGGCGCAAATCGTAGTCGACGAAATGTCGCACGTCATGGATCTCACGGTCCCGCTGAAAGTGGATTTGAAGTCGGGAGACAATTGGGCGGATTGCCAGGAGTGGAGTTAAGCAACAGTAAAGCTAGGCATCGTCGAGACAGGGTTAACAGCGTCGAGAGATGGGTCCAACCAAGATACCGATCGTGGGAATCGTGGGAGGAATCGCCAGCGGCAAGAGCCTGGTGGCCGCTCACTTGGAGCGCCAGGGCGCCGTCGTGGTGGACGCCGACAAGGTGGCCCATGAGGTGCTAAAGCTGGATGAAGTGAAGGCACTGGCGCTTGAGCGCTGGGGAGAAACGATTTTCGGCAAGGATGGACAGATCGACCGCCAGGCGCTGGGAAAGATCGTGTTCGGCCCCGCGCCCGACGGCCCGCGGGAACTGAAGTACTTGGAGAGCTTGACCCATCCGCGAATCGGAAAGCTGACACTCGAACGGATCGCCCAATTGAGCGAGGAAGCCACGGCGGCGATCGTGTTGGACGTGCCGCTGCTGTTCGAAAGCGGATGGAACAAAATTTGCGATAAGACAATTTTCGTCGATGCCGAGCGGACGCTGCGCGAGAGTCGCGCCGCGCTGCGAGGCTGGACCCCGGAGGACTTTGCCCGCCGCGAGGCGGCCCAGGAATCGCTGGAAGCAAAACGCGCGCTGGCCGACGTGGTGATCGACAACTCGGGAACTCCACAAGCGACCCAACATCAAATCGACCGCGTCTGGCATTCCTGGTTCGACCGTTCACAGTTCGACGATTCCTTGTTCGACACTTTCGCGCCCCATTAGCCGCTACAATCGTTGCACGTTGCTCGCCGCTCCCCCATGTCGGTCGCTCGTGTCACGCTGATAACCCAAGACAACCACACATCATCGTCCGCCTTCGCTATCTTTTCATAGGAACCTCTCTCACCCGCCGTTGACGCCTTCTGCGTGTCAGCCAACGACCTTTCAGGAGCACTCCGTATCATGTCCGAAATCAAGAGCAGCGGCGTTCGTAAGCCGACCACTGCCGCCAAGCCGCACGTGCGGACCGACGAATTCCCTCAGGCCCCCGACAGCGAGCCTTTGAGCCTGGCCGAGGAACTGGCCGACGAGGCCGCCCACTACGGCGACGAGACCCACGACCGCTACGAGCAGATCAAGCAGGGCGACATCCATATCGCCGAGCTGCAACGGATGACGATGCCCCAATTGATCGAGCAGGCCCGCTCGGAAAACCTCTCCGAGATCACGGGCATCAAGAAGCAGGACCTGATCTTCAAGATCCTCAAGGAGCGGGTCAAGCTGAACGGCCTGATGTTCGGCGAAGGGACGCTCGAGATCCTGCCCGACGGTTTCGGCTTTCTGCGCAGTCCCGACTACCACTACCTGTCGTGCCCCGACGACATTTACGTTTCACCGAGCCAGATTCGCCGCTTTGGTCTGCGAACCGGGGCCACGGTGTCGGGACAAATCCGCCCGCCCAAAGAGAACGAACGGTATTTCGCGCTGCTGCGCGTCGAGGCCATCAACTATCAAGATCCCAACCAACTGGCCGAGAAAGTCTTCTTCGACGATCTGACGCCGCTGCACCCCGACAAACGGATCGTGCTGGAAACCACGGCCGACGAAACGGCCATGCGCGTCGTCGACCTGATCGTGCCGATCGGCTTCGGACAGCGGGGACTGATCGTCAGCCCCCCGCGGGCCGGCAAGACCATCCTGCTGCAAAAGATGGCCAAGAGCGTGCTGGTCAATCATCCGGACGTGTACGTGATCATGCTGTTGATCGACGAGCGGCCGGAAGAAGTCACGGACATGGAACGGCAGGTCAAGGGTCCGAACTGCGAAGTCATCAGCTCCACGTTCGACGAGCCGGCCGCGCGACACATTCAAGTTTCCGAGATGGTGATCGAAAAGGCCAAGCGAATGGTCGAGTACGGCCACGACGTGGTCATTTTCCTGGATTCGATCACGCGGCTGGCACGAGCCTGGAACTCCGAGTGCCCGCACTCGGGCAAGATCCTCTCGGGCGGCGTCGACGCCAACGCGCTGCAGCGGCCCAAGCGGTTCTTCGGCTCGGCCCGCAAAGTCGAGGAGGGGGGCTCGCTCACGATTATGGCCACGGCGCTGATCGACACGGGCAGCAAGATGGACGAGGTGATCTTCGAGGAGTTCAAGGGCACCGGCAACCTTGAAATCGTGTTGGACCGCAAGCTGGTCGACAAGCGGGTGTGGCCGGCGATCGACATCGGCCGCAGCGGCACGCGTCGCGAGGAGATGTTGATGGATCCCGAGGAGTATCGCCGCGTGTGCATCTTGCGGCGGGTGCTCAACGACATGAACGGTCCGGACGCCATGGAATTGATGGTCAACCGTTTGCAAAAGACCAAGACCAACGCCGAATTCCTGATGAGCATGAAGAGTTAGCCGGCCGTTCGCCTCGCGGCCCTGATGCTCTGGGGCATTGGCCTCGGCAGAAATTTGGCCCAGCCGGCGGGGCGAGTGACAGCGGGACTGGCAGGTTGCGAGCTGGAGATGTGCTGAAAGGTTATTGCGGTGCCACGCGTGTTCGAAGGCAATCTGAACGATGCGGCCGGCCGGCTGGGGATCGTGGTCTCGCGCTACAACGAATCGATCACCAGCAAGTTGCTGGCCGGCGCGCTGGCAACCTTGGCCGAGCACGGCGTGGGGGACGACCGCGTCGACGTGGCTTGGGTGCCCGGGGCGTGGGAGATTCCGCTCGTGGCCCAGCGGATGGCCACTGGCGGACGCTACGCGGCCGTGATTTGCCTGGGCGCCGTGATCCGCGGCGAGACCACGCACGACGAGCACATCAACCGCGCGGTGAGCATTGGACTGGGCGACCTGGGATTGCACACCGGTGTGCCGGTCTTGTTCGGAGTCTTGACGTGCAACACGCTCGAGCAGGCGATCCACCGCTCGGGCGGCAACGTAGGCAATAAGGGCAGCGAGTGTGCGTTGGCCGCCTTGGAAATGATCAGTTTGCTGGCCAAGCTGGCCTGAGACAAATAAGGGAGTCGGTTTTTCCATGGCGCGTCGTAGTCGAGCCCGAGAGGTTGCGCTGCAGGTCCTCTACCAGGACGATTTGAATCCGTCGCACAATCCGGCGGACGACGAGCAGTTCGTGCGCAATCGCTTGAACGCTCCCGAACTGGTCGAGTTCGCCGCCTCGCTGGTGGCGGGCGTGCGCCAGAATCGGCAGCAGTTGGACGACCGGCTGGCGCAGACGGCCGATCATTGGAGCCTGGAACGGATGGCCGCCACGGACCGCAACGTGCTGCGGCTGGGGGCCTTCGAAATCCTGCACTCCGAAACGCCCGATCGCGTCGCGATCAACGAGGCGGTGGAGCTGGCCAAGCGCTTCGGCTCCAAGCAGTCGGCTCAGTTCGTCAACGGCATTCTCGACCGATTGCTGGTGGGCCACGAAAAGTCTTGACGTTCTCCTTTCCGCCGCTGGCGGCCCTTTCACGGACGGTGTGACACGATGGGATTGTTCGATAAGCTCAAGCAAGGTCTGAAGAAGACCGCGGCACTGCTCAACACCGACGTTCGCGACCTGTTCAAAAGCCAGGGCCGGCTGGTCGACGAAACTTTTCTCGAAGAGCTGCTGGGCATCCTCATCAAGACCGACATGGGAGTGCAATCCGCGCAAGCAATCGTCGACGAGGTGAGCGTCAAGTTCCGGGCCCGGGTGGTCGAGATCGAGGATCTGCTGGCCAGCGTGAAGATCAAGCTCAAGGAGCTGATGGCGCAGCACGACCAGCCGCTGCGGTTCGCCGCGTCGGGACCCACCGTAATCATGGTGGCCGGCGTCAACGGAGCCGGAAAGACCACGACCATCGCCAAGCTGGCCAACCTGTTCAAGTCGCAAGGCAAGAGCGTGGTCTTGGGCGCGGCCGACACGTTTCGGGCGGCGGCGGTCGAGCAATTGACCGTATGGGCCGGCCGGATCGGGGCCGAGATCGTAAAGGGAGAGCCGGGGAGCGACCCAGCCAGCGTCGCCCACAGGGCGGTGGCCACGGCCATTGAAACGGGCGCCGACGTATGCATTGTCGACACGGCCGGGCGGCTGCAAACCCAGCAAAACCTGATGCAGCAGCTCACGAAGATCCACCGCGTCATCGGCAAGCAAATTCCCGAAGCGCCGCACGAGGTGCTGTTGATCCTGGACGCCACGACCGGGCAGAACGGCATCAGCCAGGCCAAGCACTTTACCGACGCGGTCCAGTGCACCGGTATCGTCCTGGCAAAGCTTGACGGCACGGCCAAGGGGGGCGTCGTGGTCGCGATCCGTCAACAGGTTGGCCTGCCGGTCAAATACGTGGGCGTCGGCGAGCAACCTGAAGACCTCACCGTGTTTGCCCCCGACGACTTCGTCGACGCGCTTTTCGCAGACCTGGTAGGGGCCGGCGCCGCGGTCTGAGGCGGCGACGCGATCTTGGAGATGCATGCACCCGCTGGCAGCATGCCCGCCTGCTGGCTCTATAGCGCTCCCGGCCGTCGATTTCCGCCCCCCGGCATCTCGAGGGAACTGGGAATTAGGGGCTCCTTTCCCATATAGCCGACAAGCTTTTCCCAGCTTGTCGGCCAATTGTGCCAGCAAGCTGGAATATGCCGTTCTTGGCGTCAATTCGATTTGGCCGGCAGGTCGATAGCAACAGTGCGGAGCCGATTTGGAGACTAGGCGGCCTTCCCTACCGCGCTCTGCCGAGTTGAACCAGCCCACCTGAGTGTTCCCAAAAGCACTCAAATTACCGTTGCAAAGGATTGGAGAACGGATATGAAACTCACGAAGTTGGCGTTGGCCGGTGCCTTGGCCGGCTTGCTCTCGGCCGGAAGCGCCTACGCCCAGAGCGCATACGGGCAAGCCCCCGCAGCGCGGCAGACCGCGTTCGAATACAACAGCTACTATGCCCAGGACTACGACGAACAAGCCGGTGCGAAAGAACGCGGAGTCGAGGGCGAGCCCGACCCGCAAGCTGCTGCCGCTCCGGCCGCGGAAGAAGCACCCAGCTTCGGTAATGGCGGGGGCAGTATCCTGAACCCTTGCTGCTGCTTGGGCGAGCAATGGAAGATGTTCGATAGCGAGGCCCTGACCTGCCGCAAGATCAACGTTGCCGGCTGGTTGGCCCAGAGCTTCACCTGGAACACGAGCAGTCCGGCGGATCGCTGGAACGGCCCCGTGACCTGGACCGATCGTTCGAACGAGTACCAGCTCAATCAGTTGTACTTGTACGCCGAACGGGCCACCGACACCGAAGGCTGCGGTTGGGACTTCGGCGGTCGCGTCGACCTGCTGTACGGTACCGATAACCGCTTCACGACGGCTTCGGGTCTGGAAACCCGCGCGCAGTTCACACAGCCCAAGTGGAGCACGCAGCGTTTCTACGGTCCGGCCCTGCCGCAGTTCTACGCGGAAGTTGCCTACAACGACGTGAAGGTGAAGATCGGACACTTCTACGCTCCCGTGGGCTACGAAGTCGTGCCGACGACCGGCAACTTCTTCCCGAGCTTGCCCTATACCTTCCAATACGGCGAACCGTTTACGTTCACCGGCTTCTTGGCCACCTGGCAGGCCAGCGAGAACGTCTCGGTTGGCGCCGGTGCGGTTCAAGGTTGGGATAATTTCGACAACTCGACGCCGAACACCGGCGGCCTGCTGACCTTCACCGAGAAGTTCCAGGATGGCGCTTCGTTGGCCGCGGCCTTCGTGTTCACCAACGAGCCGACTCTCTCGGGCGTCTTCCGTCAGCGCTACTTGCAGACCTTGGCCTACAGCCGTCCGCTGAATCGTATCAGCGAGCGACTGACCTACGTCGCCCAGAGCGACTTTGGTTTCCAGAACGATGCCCTGGCCAATGGCGACGATGCCAAGTGGTATGGCTTCAACAACTACCTGTTCTACAAGGTCAGCGACTGCATGACCTACGGAGTGCGGGCTGAGTGGTTCCGCGACCAGGACGGCTACCGCGTGGGTGGCTTCTTGGGAACGACCAACCCGCCGATCGGCAGCGACCGTGGTTTGCCGGGCACCCGCTTCGGCTACACCGGCAGCTTTTACGAGGTTACCGCTGGCGCCAACTGGAAGTACAATTCGAACATCACGGTTCGCCCGTACGTCCGGTTCGACTGGTTCAGCGGTGATTCGCCGGCCGCCAACCTGCGTCCCTTCGACGACGGATTTGGCAACAGCCAAACGTTGCTGGGCTTCGACGTGGTGGCCTTGTTCTAGTCGACAGTGACGGTGGGTTCTCCAGCCTGCCGAATGATAAGCAACGGAAAAGCGGGGTGCGCCACCTGGTGCACCCCGCTTTCTTTTTTTGGACTCAAACAGTAATCGCGGCTCGCGGAAGTGCGACTGCAACTGGAGTTTCTTGGCGGACACGGATAAGCCGCCAGCGTTTCGCACGAAGTAGCGCCGCAATCGGCCGCATTGAGAGAATGCTCAAAAGCGCTTCGCCCGATGACAAAAAATTGGGCAACAGGCCATGCTCTCGCCCCTCGGGCATGCAACCGCGGCGGAGCCCGTGAAAAATCGTAAGTCTCGCCGCCGATTTAGGATCCGCGCTATTTTTTGTTTGTCTCGTTCGTGGGCACAGATGTTGGCACGCCCCTTGCATTATTGCTCCTGCAACGAAGGGCCGGATGGCCCTTCAGGAGGACAACGCAAGGGAACTGCAACGTCCGCTATGACCATTCCGTTTGACAAGTTGATCTGTGAAAACTTCGGCTCTTGCCTGGGCCAGAAGGATGCCCTTTGGCTTGGGTAGGTCTCCGCCTAACCTGCCCAAGCCAGGGGCCTATTTTTTCATTTCGGCTCTCGCCATGCCACTCAGGCTCGTTGCTCCGATCGACAAACCCGGCTAGAACTACAAAATCACCTTGCCAGGCCCCGTATCCCACGCGGCCGAAGCATCCGGGTGAGCGGCATCGGTCTCGGTTCGCCCCCTGGCGCCGCGCTTCGGATTGCCGCCATGAGCCACACGACCTGGGAGTAATCTCTCGATGAAGCTGATCATCGCCATCATCCAGCCGACGCGGCTGGAAGCGGTGAAGACCGCGTTGACCGAAGTCGAGGTGTTTCGCTTGACCGTCATGGATGTGCAGGGCTTCGGCCGGCAGAAGGGTCACACCGAGGTCTACCGCGGCCACGAGATCACGGTCAACCTGCTGCGGAAGGTGCAGTTGCAGATCGCCGTGAACGACGAGTTCGTCGAGCCCACGATCAACGCCATCATCAAGGGCGGCCGCACCGGCAAGAGCGGCGAAATCGGCGACGGCAAGATCTTCGTGCTGCCGATGGACGACTGCATTCGCATTCGCACCGGCGAACGCGGTGGCGAGGCCATCTAGTCCGCCGCTCTTGAGCGCCATGCGGTCGCCGGGCTACCGGCATTCGTGTTCGCCGCTTTGCGGCTTAGCCCCGCTCACGCCAGCCCGCGCTGTTTGAGCTCGGCCAGCACGCCTTGTACGATCCGTCCGACCTGGTCGGGATCGACCCGCTCTCCGCCCACCGGACAGCCCCCCACCGGTTGATCGGCGAAGCCTTCTTCCGACAACAGGCAGGCCAGAGAACGGCTGATGGTTTCCATCTTCAGGTGGTGGTCGGCCGCGAACGGCTGCCGGCTTTCGCCCGCCTCGATGCCCCGCAGCTTGATCGCCGCGCGAAACCCTTCCGGAAAATCGGCCGAGTAAAGCATCGTATCGAACAGCGTCACGAGCTTGTATTGCAGCTCGCGAGCCCGGTCGATGTCGCGAGCCATCGTCAGGTCGTAAAGCTTGCGGGTAATCTCGGGCACGACGCCGCTGGTGGCATTGGTGCCGCCGTCGCAGCCGATCAAGAGCATCGGCATGAGCGCCGCGTCCCAGCCGGTGAGAAAGGCGAAGTCGGGCCGGTTGGGGCGCACGGCTTGGATCATGCGAATCATGTGTGGTAAGTCGCCCGAGGAATCCTTGATCGCCACGACCCGCTCGCATTCCTCGCTCAATCGTTGCACGGTCGGCACGTCGATCGGCGAAGCGAACATCGGAATGTTGTAGAGCGTGACGTCGACCGGCGTGTTGTCGCCAATCTCCTTGAAGTAGGCGTACACGGCGCTGGGGCTGAGCTTATAATAGAACGGCGAAACGATGGCCACGGCCCGCACGCCCAGGCTGTGATAATATTCGCAAGCACGAATCGTCTCGCGGGTATTGGCCTCGGCGGCGCCGGCCAGGATCGGCACGCGGCCGCGCGTCTGGTCGGCCATGATGGCGATGATCCGCCGCCGCTCCTCGGGCGTGAAGCGAGTGAACTCGCCGGTCGATCCGTTGGGATACAGGCCATGCACGCCGCGGTCGATGAGCCAATCGGTGTACCGCCGCAGTTCGGCCTCGTTGATCTCGCCGCCGGCGTCGAGCGGTACGATGTTGGGCGTGAAGATGCCTTGGAGCTTCGTGGATCGCATCATGTCCGCGATGACTTTCTGAGGACGGCTCGGGTGGGGCGCGAATCGTCGCGCGCTTGTGTTATGATCGCAGAATCAGGCGGGAGCCGGACTTTCGCCAGTCTAGCTGCCAAAACGTAGCTTGAAAACCGGGCGGCGGCGAGCCTGAGGCGCCCTATTTCGCCGTCCGCTGGCTCCCTTTTTGCATCGCTATCTCGTGGCTAAACCCGTTAAACATCGCGGCTCGCCGGCGGACCGTCGCCCGCCATCGCCGAGCGTAATGGCGCCGGGCATTTCCACGCGGCTAATCCTGGTGTGGGGATGGCTGGCGATTTACCTGGCCGCTTATTTTTTGTGGCCATTGACCAGCGGACCCCTTACCGCCCACTATGGGCTGCGCCGCGGGCATCTGTGGCTCGCGCTGCTATTGGGCGACGAGACGTTTGGCCGCTGGTTCGAAGGGATCGAATTCTCGTCGCTGGTGCAGCGCGGGCAAATCCTGGTCGTCGCCACCGCGATTTTCATGGTCGCCACGGCGGCGGGTTGGATCGGCCTCAGACTGTTTGCCATCGATCGGCGGTTGACTCGATTGGAGCAATTCGTGTTCTCGGCGGGCGTGGGACTGAACCTGGTTTCATTGGCCACGCTTGCCCTCGGATTGGCCGGAGCGCTGCGAAGCGACTTGTTCATCGTCCTCGGCCTGGCAATCGTGTTGATTACTGCCGCGATCCGACTCCGCCCCCGCCCCGACGCGGCGCTGGGCAATCTCGACGAAACATCGACGTTTGTTATGCCGGCGGCAACGATACCGCTTTCGATCAGCCCGCGCTGGCTGTGGCTGGCGGCGCCGTTTGTCGTGGTCCTGCTAGGCAGCGCCATGTTGCCGCCATTCGATTTCGACGTTCGCGAGTATCACCTTCAGGCGCCCAAGGAGTTTTTTCAAGCCGGCCGGATCACGTTCCTGCCGCACAACGTCTACGCCAACATGCCGCTTGCCACCGAGATGCTCAGCCTGGCCGCGATGGTGGTCACCGGCGACTGGTGGATCGGAGCGCTAGTGGGCAAGACGCTGATCACCGGCTTCGCGCCGCTTACGGCCTTGGCGCTGTACGCGGCGGGGCGCCGCCTGGCGTCGGCTTCGGTGGGCGTGTTGGCGGCGCTCTTGTATATCTCGATTCCTTGGGTGGCCCTGGTCTCGACGCAGGGCCTGGTCGAAGGGGCGCTGGCGTTTTACTTGCTCGCGGCAGGTTACGCCGTGCTCGTGTGGCACATCGGCGCCGCGGCGGGTCAGCGGTCCTGGCGTTCGCTGGTGCTCGCGGGCTTTCTCGCCGGCGGCGCCGCGGCGACCAAGTATCCCGGTGTCGTCTACTCAGTGTTGCCGCTGGCCGCGTATGTGATCTACGCGTCGCTCCGCGCGGGCGTCGATGAATCGAACAGCCGCCGCCGAAGCGACCTGGCCCGATCACTCGCGGCGTTTCTGTTGGCATGCGCCGCCGGTTGCGGCCTGTGGTTCGCCAAGAACGCCGTGCTCACGGGCAATCCCACGTATCCTCTGCTTTACAGTTGGTTCGACGGCGAAACCCGCACGCCGGAGAAAGAAGCGCAGTGGTCGCGCGCGCACCGCCCGCCGAATTACGATCCGGCGGATCTGACCGAGCGCGCCTTGCAGGCGGCAATCGGCAGCGATTGGCTGAGCCCTTTGGTCTTTCCGCTGGCGGCGTTGGCCATCCTCCGACGGCCGGGGCGGAAGTTGACGCTGCTATCGGCCGGCTATCTGGTCTACCTGTTCGCCGCCTGGTGGCTGTTCACGCATCGCATCGATCGGTTCCTCGTGCCGGCGCTGCCGCTGGCGGCGCTGTTGGCCGGCATCGGCGCCGCCGGCAGCAATTCGCCCTGGTGGCGCGGGACCTTGGCGGTCTTGATGGGCCTGGGGCTGGCCTTCAACTTCATCGTCATCGCCGGCGGCCAACTCGTCGACAATCGCTACCTTACGAATCTCGACGTACTGCGCGCCGATCCCCAGCGAGTCGAGCCTTGGCATTTGTATCTCAACGCGCATGCCGACGACGTCGCCCGGGTGCTGCTCGTGGGAGATGCCGCGCCGTTGGACCTGCAAGTTCCCGCCACCTACAACACCGTGTTCGACGATTCGATCTTCGAGCGCCTGGCCCGCGATCGCACTGAGGTCGAAGTCGGCCGAGCGCTCGACGAGTTGGGCATCTCGCACGTCTTCGTTTCCTGGCGCGAGATCGACCGCTATCGTTCGCCGGGAAACTACGGAATCACGAACTTCCTCCAGCCCAAAGTGTTCGACAATCTCGTGGCCGAGGGCGTGCTCGAGCGGCTGCCCGCAATTCCGGACGACTCCGGAGCGATGTTTCGCGTACTGCGAAGGGCGGCGCCGACGGCAGACTCAGGGCGTTGACCGCCCGCGACGCTCGCGCGCCCGTTGCAGGCTATTGGCGGCGCCGGGCAGATTCGGATCGAGCTTGAGGGCCGCTTCGAATTCGCGGATGGCGGCGTTATGGCGGCCGCGCTTGGCCAGCACGGCGCCCAGCAGGTAATGGGCTTTGGCGCTTTTGGGATCGATTCGCACAGCCTCGGCAAGTTGTTCGCCGGCCTTTTCCACGTCGCCCGAGGTGAACAGCGCGCTGCCCAAGTCCTCGCGATAGGCAGCGCTCGAAGGCTGTAGCGCGACGGCCTGCTCGAGATGGACCAGGGCCTCGGCGAGCTTGCCCTGCAACGAGAGCATCGCGCCCAGCCCGTGCTGCGCCTCGGGATCGAAAGGCGTGATGGCCAAGGCCCGCCGCACCTCGTCGATGCCGGCTTCGCTATCGCCTCGCTTGGACAATGCCAACCCGTAGTTGTAGATCGCGCGGGAATTATCTGCGCGGAGCTCGATGGCCTGCCGGAAGAGATCGATCGCTTCATCGAGGTTTCCTTTTTTGGCCAGCAACACGCCGAGCCGCACAAGCGCGTCGGCCCGCGCCACGTCGTGCAACGGATCGGCCAGAGCCTGGCGAAACTCGGTTTCCGCCTCATCGGTCTGGCCGACGGTGACGAGCGCGCTGGCAAGCCCGGTTCGCAGCCAGGGCTGCTCGGGGCTGAGCCGCACGGCTTCGCGAATCTCCTTGATGCCCTGGTCCGGTTTGCCTTGCGTCAGCAGCGACTCTCCCAAATTGAATCTCGCGGCCCACGAGGTCGTATTCTTGGCCAGCGTGTCTTCGTAGAGCGTGACGAGGTCGCGATACGCGCGCGTGCGCTCCTGCGAGATGGCGCTCAAGATTAGCAACACGCCACCGGCCGCCAACACGCGCAGCGGCGAATCGGCCGACGTCCAGCGTTCGAACGCCACTGCGCCGGCAGCGGCCGCCAAGGCCACCAGTGCAATGCTGGCGTGATACTGGAAGTGATCGGCGACGAACGAAAACCGGAAGGGATAGACGTTGAAATAGCCCAGTGCCGGCAGCAACACGCCGCCGAAGATCAGCGCCGCGGCCAGCGGCCCCCGGCCAATCCGCTTTCGCGCCAACCACAACACCACCAGCACCGCCACCGCGGAGAGCGGAAACAAATATTGCCACCAGACTCCGGAGTCGATCGTCCAGCGATGGTAGAAGAAGATTAGTGGGTAGGGAAAAAACAGCTTGCCGGCATAAAACCACAGGGCGCGGCCCGCGATCAGCGTTCGCTCGGCAAACGACAGGTCCCACTCCGGTCCCACCGCGCCGACGTGCGTCTGCTCCATCCACACGGTCACATAGGCCAGCGCCAGCCCAACCGCGAAGAAAGGCAGCAGCGGCGCCGCGTCGCGCCACGAAATCCGCCCGCGCTTCCACCAGCAAATCACCAATAGCACGGCGGGCACGCTGGCTGTGACGGTCTTGCTCAGCAGGGCCCCCAAGAACAAAACAAGCGACAATGCGTACCAGCCCCAGGCACTGCGGCGCGATCGCGGTTTCGCCGTGGCGTCGTCCGGGGGATTGAAGCTCAGATAGGCCAATAGTGATCCCAGCGCCAGCGCGCACGAGAGCACGTTCTTGCGTTCGGTAACCCAAGCCACGCTCTCCACGGCCACCGGATGCACCGCAAAGATCGCGGCCGCCAGCCAGGCCCCGGGCACCGCAAGCCGCACGAGCAGTCGCCAAATCAGAATCGCGCTACCGATGTGCAGCGCCAGATTCGTCAGGTGGTAGCCGGTCGGATAGAGGCCCCAGGCGTGATACTCGAGCCAGAACGACGTATGCACCAGCGGATAGTACTGCGGCACCGCCCCGAGCCGAAACCAGATGTTCTTCAGCCCATCGAGGGTCCGCAACTGAACGTTGTTCTGGACGTAGGCGTCGTCGTCCCAGATGAATCCATTGTTCAACGTCGGCCAATAGACAATCGCGGCCAGTACCACGAGCGCCGCGCCCCATTTCAGCCAGGTCCAATCAGTCGCTTGCGGGGCCACGGTTGCGGGACTCGCCGGTATCGTCGAATGCATGGCTGGGTCCGCTCGTCGCGCGAAGCAAAGGTATTCTCAACACGCCCAGGCCCGCGGCCGCCAGTCGACCGCGATTTTCCAGGGCTTCAGCTCGCGGCGATTCTATCCTAACCGCCGACGAATCGCACGGCCAACCGCGACAATCGCCTAACCCCCGCGCGGCTTCGGTCGGCTGGCCTCTTCCAGCCGGGCACGAACTTCCGGCAGCGGATAGTCGATAATCGGCAAATCCAGATGGGCAACTTCTCGCAGCCGGCGAAAACCGCGCGAGACCAGCGACTCGCGCTCGCGCACATAGGCCGCGTCGAGAAGCCGCTTGTCGAAATCGCCCTCGATCGTGACGGGCTCGAACTCGGCGTCGACGATGAATTGCGCCAATACCGGGTTGCAGCGAATGTGCCGCTCGCGCGTGGTGTGCAACGTCTCGGGATCCAAGAGTCCGATCACGAAGCGCAGATACAGATCGCTGTCGGTGATCTCTTCGACGTCACCGCCGCACACGTCGCACAGGTAACCTTCTTCGCATTTGGCCATTGGAGGTTAGGGGCTGGGGATTAGGGGCTGGGGGTTGGGATTACGGAATTGCGGGACTATCTTACGTCGTCTCCAGCCCCCAAACCCCAACCCCCAGCCCCCACTTCATATTCCCAACACATCATTCATGTTGTACAGCCCGGGCTTCTTGCCGGCCAGAAACTTGGCGGCGGCCAGCGCGCCGTGCGCATAACAATCGCGGCTGCTGGCTCGCACGGAAAGCTCGATCGTCTCGCCCAGCAGTCCGAAGACGATCGTGTGCTCGCCCGGATTGTCGCCCACGCGCAGGGCATGATAGCCAATCTCGCCGTGCGGACGCTGTCCAGGCCGGCCCGAGCGACCGTGACGCACATCGGCCTGTCCCATCACGCCGGAAATGATCTCGCCGAAGCGCAGCGCCGTGCCGCTGGGCGCGTCTTCCTTGAAGCGATGGTGCCGTTCGATGATCTCGACGTCGACTCCCGACGGGTGATCGGCCAGCGCTCGGGCGGCGATCTCGGCCAGCTTCATAGTCAGGTTCACGGCCAGGCTCATGCTGGGCGACCACAGCAGCGGAATCTGCCGCGCGGCGTCGCGGATCTGCTGTTGCTGGTCGGCTGCCAATCCCGTGGTGGCAATCACGAGCGGAATTTTTTTGGCCAGGCAGAGGGCCAGGATCGCGCCGGTTGCCTGCGGGACCGAAAAGTCGATCGCCACGTCGACGTCCGGCGCGAGCGCGACCGAGAGCGGAATCCCGAGCGCGCCGACCCCGGCCAGCGTGCCGGCGTCCTCGCCCAATTTGGGATGGGCCGCGTGCTCGATCGCGGCGACCAGCTTCAACTGGGGATCGGCGCTGGCCAGAGCCACGAGCCGCAGTCCCATGCGACCGGCGGCGCCATTGATTGCAATGCGAATAGCCATCCTCGACATGACGCTCCTAGAAGGTGAAAAGTTCGCCGGGAGGTCCATTATGCCCGGCCGCCGGCGCGCGATCCATGGGCGGAAAGTGCGGGGAATGGCATAGGCTCAGGCCATCATCGGGTTTTAGTTTAACTCGTATAATTGCATCCCGGGTTGAAGCGCAGCAGCACGCGGCACTGATTAGCTGCTGAACTCGCGTGGGTCACCTAGCGATTGGCGGGGCGTTTCAAGCACAAGGGCGTAATTGCGCCGCCATGGAATCGGCATCTTGGCGAACAGGGCATCGAGCAGGGCTAGGGTCAAGTCTCGGCTGTTCATGGCCGTAGTGTACGGATGGATAGTTAGTTGAGGAATGCCCAAAAATGGTTGCGGCCAGACTTCCCGCCAACTATGCTTCAGTGACTTCGCGCCCTCTCGTCCGAGTGCCGCTCGCCAAACGACCGATTTGCGTTTGACCTTCTAACTGCGGCTTCCCGATTGCGCCAGTGTCGGTCGCAGCCGGGGATTTACAATATTCGCCTCTCAGCGGTTCATTGCATCAGACCCGAATTGTAGTTCAGCCACCCCAGTGAGATTTCAATTGAACCACTACGTCCGCGTTATCGCAGCGAGTCTTGTCATCCAGCTTGTCGCCACAACAGTCCTCTATGCGGCACCGTTGGCCGTCTTTCGCCTTCAAGTTGAAGATATTAACGACATCCCAATTGACACAGTGAATTTGGGTCAGGACTTTCAGTTGGCCGCTTACGTAAAGGATATTCGTAGTCCACCGTCAGACTCCCCCGGCGTTTGGGGCGCAATCGCAAACGTCGCGTACTTGCCCGGGCGCGTTTCGATTACTTCGCTACCTCCGAACCCCGGCGCTGACCCTGGAGATTTCGGTGATCCCGGCATCGAGTGGGGAAGCTATTTCGCCGAAGGCTTTCGAGTTGGAGATTTGAGCACGCCGGGGCAGATTATGGCGGCTGGAGCGTTGTCGCTTAAGTTTGCACCAGCGGGGCTCAGTGAAATCTCGTTGTGGAAAATCAAGATTCACACCTCAACGTTGGGAACAGCGACGTTCAGTCCGACTTTTTCTCCCCACCCTGACGTGGCAACTTATTTCATCGATTTGGGAAACACCCCGCTGACCGCCGATCAGATTCAGTTCATCGGCGACAGTGTGGCGATTGTGGTCCCCGAGCCCTCTAGCTTCGTCCTCGCCGCGCTGGGCCTTATCGGCCTGGTTATCTGGCGCCGGCGGAAGCTGTGAGCCTCCCCGATTGCTCGCACGGCTAGCGGCTAGCTGTAGAGCTGAATCGCTTTGACGATCTCATCGAGCTCGTTGGGCACGGCGACGGCCCGATTGGCGAAAGCGGCCCGCTTGACGCCCCGGCTGCCCAACACCTTGTTGAATTGTTCCTGGTCGGTGGTGTGATAGGCCACCGTGGCAGTGGGATCCTTGAGCTGATGGCCGGTGAGAATGCAGACCACGCGCTCGTCGGGCCCGATCACGCCCTCGGATACCAGCAGCTTCGCCCCGGCCACGCTGGCGGCACTGGCCGGCTCGCAGCCCAATCCGCCCGCGCCCACCTGGGCCTTGGCATCCAAAATCTCCTGATCGTTGACCTCGCGCACCACGCCGCGGCAAACTTCCAGCGCTCGCAGGCACTTATCGAGATTCACCGGGCGGTTGATTTCGATGGCGCTGGCGATCGTCGAGGCCCGTCGCTGTTTGGCGTCCAGTTCGCGGTAGTAGCCCTCGGTGATCGACTGGTCGGGCCGGCCGCCGTTCCAACGCAGGCCGCGCCGCTCGAACAACTCGTAGAGTGTGTTGGCCCCGGCGGCGTTGATGACAGCCAGCCGGGGCACGCGATCGATCAGGCCGATTTCGCGCAATTCGGAAAATGCCTTGCCGAAGGCGCTCGAATTGCCCAAGTTTCCGCCCGGCACCACGATCCAGTCCGGCACCTGCCAGCGCAGAGCTTCGAGCACCCGGTACATGATCGTCTTTTGGCCTTCCAGACGAAACGGATTGACGCTGTTGACCAGGTAGATGCCCAGTTGCTTGGAGACTTCCTTGACCCGGGCCATGGCGTCGTCGAAGTCTCCGGCAATCTGCATGGTCAGCGCCCCGTAGTCGAGGGCCTGCGACAGCTTGCCGTAGGAGATCTTGCCGGAGCCGATGAAAATGACGGCCTTCATCAACCGCGTCACCGAGCAATACAGGGCCAGCGAGGCGCTAGTGTTTCCGGTCGAGGCGCAGGCCGCCCGCTTGGCGCCGATGGTATGGGCGTGCGTGAAGGCCGCCGACATGCCGTTGTCCTTGAAGCTGCCCGAGGGATTCAGACCCTCGTATTGCAAAAACAGATTGCCCGGCTTGAGGCCGACGAACTTGCCGACGGGCGTCGACGGCTGCAGCAAGGTCTGCCCC
>JANNQN010000202.1:0-21985 GCA_031400775.1 Planctomycetia bacterium
GTGAGCGCGCCGTCGATCGCCAGTCAAGGTTGCCGCATCGGTCGCGTCCGCCAACCCGACGCCACCAGCGAAGTCACCTACACTAAGCATATCGCCGCGGTGTTCAACCAGAATTGCGTGTTTTGCCATCGCGAGGGCCAGATTGCGCCCTTCTCGTTGACCTCCTATGAGGACGCGGCCGGCTGGGCCGAGATGATCCGTGAAGTCGTCGGGGAGCAGCGCATGCCTCCCTGGCACGCCGATCCGAAGATTGGGCATTTTCGCAACGACGCGCGCCTGAGCGACAGCGACAAGGAACTGATCAACAAGTGGGTCGAGGCCGGCGCTCCCGAGGGTGATCCCAAGGATTTGCCTGCCGCCCCGCAATTTGCCGAAGGTTGGAAGATCCCGACTCCCGACGCCGTGGTGTACATGGCCGACGAAGCTTGGGAAGTGCCGGCTGAAGGCACGGTCGAATACCAGCGGTTTGTCGTCGATCCCGGTTGGACCGAGGACAAATGGGTCAAGGCGATGGAGTGTGTTCCGGGCAATCCGTCGGTCGTGCATCACATCATCGTGTACCTGGTGCCCCCGGGCGTAACGCCCAGCGGCCAGGCGGGCCGGCTGCGAACGAATTGGCTGGGTGCGTTTGCCCCAGGGTTGCGACCACAGGTTCTAGAAGAAGGACTGGCCCGCTACGTGCAGAAGGGGACCAAGCTGCTGTTCGAGATGCACTACACACCGAACGGAACGGCGCAGAAAGATCGCAGCTATGTCGGCTTCAAGTTTGCCGATCCTCAGACCGTCAAGAAGGAAGTCGCCGTTCAAAACGCGGGCAACTTCACGTTCAAGATTCCGCCCAACGACGCGAACTACGAGGTAGAGTCGGAATTCGTCTTCCGACAGAAGGCTTTGCTGTTGTCGATCTCGCCGCACATGCACGTGCGCGGCAAGGATTTTCGCTACGACCTCGTGTTCCCCGATGGAAAACGCGAAACGATTTTGTGGGTGCCCCGTTACGACTTCGGCTGGCAGACCACGTATCAACTGACCGAGCCGAGAGTACTGCCCAAGGGCACGAAGATGCATTGCGTCGCGCATTTTGACAATTCGGCCGACAACAAGGCCAATCCCGATCCGTCGAAGGAAGTCTCCTGGGGCGAACAGACCTGGGAAGAGATGATGTTCGGCTGGTTCGAGATGTCGTTCGCCGATCAGGATCTCACGCAGCCGGCTTCGGCCTCCGCGATGCGAGTCAAAGAGTTCTTGGCGCAGGCCGACACGATCGAAATCGACGACCAGTTGAAGGCCATGGCACGCGGCTCGATGAAGGACGACAAGACCTTCGAGCGTTTCGGCTTTCAACTGTTCGAGTTGGTTCCGCAGTTGGATCGGATTTGCATCACGACGGTCGACGGCGACAAGCTGCGACTAAAGATGTTGCAGGAGCGATTGGGGCTCAAGACCTCGCTCAAGAGTCGCTCGACGGTCATCAAGACGGCCGGTCAGTCGCTGGCCGAATATGCCTTGGGCGACAAGACGGCCGTCAATCAAGAGATGGGCCAGACCAAGGGATCGGTGATGATGAATATGGCCCGCAAGGACATTCTGTCGAGCATGCACGTGCCGGTCGAAGTCGACGGACATCGTGCCACCGTTAATTTCTGGAGTGCCGAAGGCGGCGCGTTTCCGCCCGAGGCCGTCAAATTGCTCGAGCAAATTGCTCGGCTGATGGTCGAAGGCAACGGCAGCGTAGCCCAAAAGTAGAGGCACGGCGCCCAGAAGTAGAGACCATGTGAAAACCCACCTGGGGGGTGGGGGCAAGTGGAGAGCCCCGTGAGTCGCGAGACTCACGGGGCTCTCACGTTTTATGGCTCAATCAAGGCCACCAAGTCTGACACTCCAGGCAGCCGCTCGCAAGAGCGGTTCTTGTTCGGCACATTGCACTTGGGCTCACTGCACGCCCGGCTCACTTGGCCGCCGGCTTGGCTTCGCTCGCGGCCGCCGGAGCCTTGTCCGGACTCTTGCCCAGGCGAATTCTGGACGTCTCTTTGATCTCCTGAGTCAACTCTTGCGGCCCCGACATTTCCATCGCGGACGATTGCTTGCCGGCGGCGTTGATCATCACGCCCGCGGCGGCATCGAAGTAAAAGACGCCCGAACCTTCCTGGGCCGTAATTTCCAACTCGGCTCGCGCGTCGTCGGCCGGCTCAAACGTCAACTCCGTGGCCGCTGCGATCTTGACCAGATCTTTGCCGTCGACCTTTTCGTTGCCAGCTAGCGTGAATTTGACTTCGGTTGTCTGCGTGCCGACGAAGGGGATTACGTTTTCGAAGCTCTGCGACCACGCAGCGTTGGCATCACTGGCTTCGGGCAGCGGCACGACGGAACGCGTGATCAGTTCCTTGATGCCCTTTTCGCTAAACGCATTGCCGCCGATTCCCAAGCCGCCTTGCCGATTCTGGCCGACCTTTTGCTTGGCAAAGCTCTCGCTGAGCTTGGCGGGCAGCTCGATATCGCTGACGATGCCCAAGGGCGAGATCTTGACTTTGAACGTCTGCCCGAGCATGCCCGTGACGACCGGCTCGAGCATGGCCCACACCGGCCCAGTAGCAGGCTTTTCCGTGTTCTTCGAATCGTAGGCCATCGTGCCGGCCAAGGGCGAGCTCATGTTAATCTGAATGCGATCGACGGTTTGCTCGACCGTGGCGGTGCCATCGGCGGCCACGCTTTTGATTTGCCAAGTGGTGTCGAAGGCCATTCCCATCTTGAAGGCGAATTCGGCGCCGGTCAGGTTCACTTTGCCTTCCGCGCCCCGCTCCAGCACATAGTTGAGCGATTGGCCCTCTTTGAACTTCCAACGAATGGGGGCCGCGGCCCATGCCGGCCCAGCCTGGACGAGCGCAAGAGCCAACAGCACGGACGAGTAGACTGCTTTCGAGTAGCGTTGCATCGAAGGGATCCTCGGGAGGCGCGACGGCCACAAGCCTGGGGGGCAAACAAAAAGGCAAGCTCCTCGCTGCGTCTGATTCTAACCAGCCCTGGGGCCGGCGACAAAGCATAATCTCGCGAGTTTGCCCAGTTGCACCCGCGCGGCCTCGCGAGATTTGCATTCAGCCACGAATGGAATATCATCGAGCTCGGATCGATTTCACGAATGGAGGCCACCGCTACCATGCCATCGCAGAGCAATTCGAGGCCTGTTGGGCAGGTGTGCTGCAGGCTGTTTCGGCCTGGCCGGATCGTCGTTTTGTTGGCATCGGTGGTATTGTGGTCCGGCTCGGCCCTCCATGCCGCCCCGCCGGCCGGCCCCCAACACAGCGTGCGCGTGGCGGGCATCGTGCTCAAGTGGATTCGCGGCGACAAATCGTCCAATTTTCGCCGCATCGAGCCCAGGATTCGCGAGGCAGCCGCGCATGGCGCGAAGATCGTCTGCACGACCGAGTGCTTTCTCGACGGTTACGCAATCGCCGATAAGTCGATTCCGATCGAAACCTACCGGGCGCTCGGCGAGCCAATTCCCGACGGCGAATATTGCCAGAAGTTAGCCAATCTGGCTGGCGGGTTGAAAATCCACCTTTTGGCCGGAATGCTCGAAGCCGACGGAGAGATGCGCTTCAACACGGCCGTGTTGTTCGATCCCCAGGGCAAACTCGCCGGCAAGTATCGCAAGCAGAATCTGGGACACGAACTCGTGCGCAACACCCCGGGCGACGCTTCGCCGGTCTTCGAAACGCCCTATGGCAAGCTGGGCGTCATGATCTGCGCCGACCGGACCGATGCGACAATCGTCAAGCGGTTCTGCAGCGCCGGCGCCGACTTTCTGATTTGTCCCTCGGGCGGGATGTTCGGCCCGAAATCGAACGATCCGATCCTTCAGGCTCGCTCGCGCGAGAACGGCGTTTACATCATCTTCGTCCACCCGGCCGAGTTTCTGGTGACCAACCGTCAAGGCAATATCGAAACCGCCGAACTCATCGGCGATCGGCTATTGATCGAACCGGGCGAGGAAAACGGCGAACGCGATGCCAGTGCGATTCGCTATTTTAACCTGCCGATTGACTGAGCGGCGACGGTCATGCGTTCGCTCGCCAAATTGCCTGACTTACTGCCCGCTCAACACCTTTCGCATCGGTACGAAGTCAATCGAAACGCTCGGCGTGAGTTGGTAGGTTTCGGTCGGCTGCGCGAGAAATCCGCACCTGGCGTACAGCTTCTGGCCGGGAAGCGTGGCCATCAATTCCAGGCTGCCAAATCCGCCGGCTGTCGCTGCCGCCGTGCAACGATCCAAGAGCATCCGGCCCAGGCCGTGCCGGGCGTAGTCCGGATCGACGAAGAAGGCCCTGATTCGAGCCGCTTCCGTGCGCGGATCGAGCAGTCGAGAGCTGCGCGCCGCGTGTGCGTCGCCGCCGAACAGCGTGGCGCGACGGCTCCAACCGCCACAGGCCACGATCTTCGCTTCACATTCGATGACGAAATACGTGCCGTCCCGGATCAGTTCCGTATCGACGCCAAAAGCGCCCTGGAGCGCCGCCTCGATCTGCTCTCGTGTGTAGTCGGGCACACCCAGCGCGCGGGCACTACGGGCGATCAACGTCTCCAGCACCGCTCGATCGTCGAGTCTGGCGAGCCGCACGTCGAAGTCCATCGTCTCGCTCGCGCCTCGCTCAGTCGGCCGTGTTGGGCGGGAATTTGGCCAGCATCGTGTAGATGTTGATCAGGGCCTGATTCATCATCGTCTCGCCCGCGCCAACTTGGACGGGCGATACCGTGGGATCGCCGCCATACCCGCCTTCCGAGGCCGCTTCGATCGTGGGAAAGTACATGTTGTGGCCATTGCAGTAGCCAAAGAACAGTGTGTTAGGCACATAAGCCCGCTGCTTGAGTCGGTTGGAATGGTTGCAGAAGAACTCGCCCGAGCCGCCCACCAGGGCCAGGTCGCCATTGAGCAGAACAGTCGTCATCTCGGGTTCGATCCCGCCCTTGAACTCGGCCACGAAGTTGGCGACCAACTCGGGGAAAAATGCCCGCTCGAAAGCCGTGATCAAAATTGGGTTCGAAAAATCTACGCGGCTAGTGAATTTGAAGCGATTAATCTTGCTTTTGATCGAGGGTTCCTTGGGCGCCTTCGTTTCAACCGATTGCGCGAGTGCCACCACGTGGTCGCCCAGTGCCTCGCCGTAGCCCTTGGTGTCCAGTTGGCCCCGATTGGGGCTCATGTCGCCCGAGGCGCCTTGCATGAACACGCAGTTGGTCTGGAGCGCCGACTCGACGCGGTTTTGCAGCGCGCCGGGATAGTCGGGCGAGAATTTGAGCACTTCGCCCGGCAAGGTGACCGGGTGGGCCGCAAAGTTGGCCAAAATGGCCAGCGGCTTGCCGTCGGCCGAATCGAAGCGGATTACGGCCAGCATCGGATCGATCGGCTTGATGGTCTGCTTGGTGTGCCGATTGCGGTTCAGTTCGAAATCTCGTTTGGCAACGCCGATTCTGGCCGGCTGCAAATTCTCCTTGGCTTCGACGATGGCCTCGATCAATAGCTCGGGCAGACGTTTGCTATAGGCCACGGCATCGTCGTATCGCCCCTTGCCGAAACCCTCGCGATCCGTCAACTCGATGACTGGCCCGTGGTGCGAGTGGCTGCCGCTGATCATCACGGTTTGAACGCCCGCCTTTTCGGCCACTTCCTTGCGAATCTGTTCCATCATGGGTCCCGTCGGGCCGCGGCCAATGTCGAGGCCCACGATCGCCAGCCGATCTTTGCCGGCCTCGATGACGATGGCCTTGGCCATGAGCGGATCCAGCACGCCCTGCGACAGGGCCGCGTGACGAGCACCGTAGCCCCACATCGGCGTGGCGGCCTGCGGCGTGATGTCGCGCTTCGCGAATCCAACTTTGAAGCTGCTCTCCTCGGCCGATGCCGAAAGTGCCGGCAACATGCACAAGCACAGAATGGTCAGGATCCGCTTCATGGATAGTGTCCTTGTCTGGTGTTCACTGCCTGAAACTGGCCGCGCGTCGGTAGTCCCAAAGAACGGCTCCCCGCCGATTCGTCGGCCGCAGGGAAAGCACGAGAAAAACCGAGCAGGCTGGTTTGCCCTAACATAGTTGGCCGCGAGAGGATTGTAAATCTTTTGATCGTTCGCTGTCGCCGGCACGGCGGGTCGCGGTGGACAGTTGCTGGCCATTGCTTATTGGTCGTGGCAGACGTAAGCTCAACGCTCCGGCCTGGGCGCTGTCGGGCCAACCGAGAAGCGATCCGCGACGAATTGGGAGGACCCGTGCCATGTCGAGCCGTCTTGTGTCGAGCCGTGTCACGACAAGTATTCAATTGACCTGCGCAGCCTGCCTCTGCTGGCTGGCGTGCCTGCCCGCGATGGCCCAGCAAGCCGACGTGCTGGCGCCGGGCGAGAACCTGGTGGTCGAGGGCTTGCCGCCGATCTCCGCGGCCATGGCCGAACGAGCCGGCCGCTACACCGAATTTCGCTCGGCCGACCTGCTGGACTGGCATCCCACGCGGCGCGAGATCCTGATCGGCACCCGCTTTGCCGACACGGTGCAAATTCACCACGTGGCCAGCCCGCTGGGCGATCGCCGGCAGTTGACCTTCTTTCCCGACCGGGTCTCGGGCGCCTCGTACCGGCCGAAAGAAGGCAATTTCTTCATCCTCAGCAAGGACCGAGGGGGCAACGAGTTCTTCCAGTTTTATCGCTTCGACCCGGCCAGCGGCGAATCGACCCTGATCACTGACGGCAAGTCGCGAAACACGGGCGGACATTGGTCCAATGCCGGCGACCGCATTGCCTATGGCTCGACCCGCCGCAACCGGGCCGACGTCGATACATATCTCATGAACCCCGCTGAACCCAAAAGCGACAAACTGCTGAGCGAAAATCAAGGGGGCGGTTGGGGCGTGGCCGACTGGTCTCCGGGCGACAAACAGCTACTTGTGGCGGAATACGTCTCGATCAACGAAAGTTACCTGTGGCTGTTTGACACCTCGACCGGTCAGAAAACGCTCGTCACGCCCAAGGGCAGCGCCGAGAAAATCGCCTACGCGCCGGTCGCTTTCAGCAAGGACGGAAAAGGCATCTACGTCATCACCGATCGCGACAGCGAATTCGCCCGCCTGGCCTTTGTCGATTTGCAGTCGAAGCAGCACGCCTATCTCACCGAGGACATTCCCTGGGATGTCGAGAACGCGAAGCTGAGCTTCGACGGCAAGCGCGTCGCCTTCGTCACGAATGAAAACGGCATCAGCCGCTTGCGTTTGCTCGACACGGCCACGCGCAAGCAACTGCCGGCGCCCGAGCTTCCGACCGGAGTGATCGGCAGCGTGCAATGGCGCGAGAACAATCGCGAACTGGGGTTCGTCGTCACGTCGGCGCGCAGTCCGGCCGACGTTTACTCGCTCGACGTGGAGAGCGGCAAAGTCGAGCGCTGGACCGCCAGCGAGACGGGCGGTTTGAACGCCGGCGAATTCATCGAGCCCAAGCTGGTGCGCTGGAAGAGCTTCGACGATCGCGAGATCTCCGGCTTTTTGTACAACCCGCCGGCGCGGTTTACCGGCAAGCGTCCGGTCATCATCAACATCCACGGCGGGCCCGAGGGACAATCGCGCCCGATTTTCCTGGGTCGGAATAATTACTTCTTGAACGAGATGGGAATCGCGATCCTGTATCCGAACATTCGCGGCTCCTCCGGTTACGGCAAATCCTATCTCAAGCTCGATAACGGGTTTCTGCGCGAGGATTCGTACAAAGACATCGGCGCGCTCTTGGACTGGCTCAAAACGCGCGACGACCTGGATGCCTCGCGCGTGATGGTCACCGGCGGCAGCTACGGCGGGCACATGACGCTGGCCGTGGCGACGCGCTACAACGATCGGATTCGCTGTTCGCTCGATGTGGTGGGGATCTCGAACCTGGTGACGTTTCTGGAACGCACCGAAAGTTATCGCCGCGACTTGCGGCGAGTGGAGTACGGCGACGAACGCGATCCCAAGATGCGAGAATTCCTCGAAAAGATCGCTCCCTTGAATCACTCAGCCGACATCAAAAAGCCGCTGTTCGTCGTGCAGGGCAAGAACGATCCGCGCGTCCCGCTCAGCGAATCGCAGCAGATGATCGAAACGGTGCGAAAGGGCAACACGCCCGTCTGGTACTTGATGGCCGAGGATGAAGGCCACGGGTTTGCGAAAAAGAAGAATGCCGATTTTCAGTTTTACGCCACGATCGAGTTCGTGCAGAAATTCCTGCTGGATGAGGGCAAGGGGCGAGCCGAACGTTCGCGCTCCCAGGGCCTGATAACCCAGAAATCAACCAATGGAGGCTGAAGCCATGTCCAACACCGATCGCCGTGAGTTTCTGAAGCGCACCGGCCAGGGAACCGTCGCGGCCACGATGCTGGCCGTCGGCAGCGCCGTGCGCGCCGCCGATGCAAACGAGCGCCTGGTCGTGGGGGTGATCGGCCCTGGCGGCATGGGAAGCAATCACGTCAATCTGCTGGCCAAGAACAAGCAGATCCAATTGGCCTATATGTGCGACGTCGACGAGACGCGCCTGGCGGCGGCCGTGGCTACTGCGGAAAAACTAAGCGGCACGGCGCCCAAGGCGGTCAAGGACATGCGCCGCGTGCTCGACGACAAGTCGGTCGATGCCGTGTGGATCGCCACGCCCGACCATTGGCACGGCCCAGCCACGATCCTGGCTTGCGACGCCGGCAAGCACGTCTACGTCGAAAAACCTTGTGCGCACAATATTCGCGAAGGCCGGCTGATGATCGAGGCGGCCCGCCGCAACAAGCGCGTGGTGCAGGTGGGCACGCAAAGCCGCTCCACGGCACACGTTCGCCAGGCGATGGAAAAACTGCACGGCGGCGCCATCGGCGACGTGCTGGTCTCGAAAGCCTGGAACAGCCAGCGGCGCGGATCGATCGGCCGGGCCAAGCCCAGCGATCCGCCGTCGACGCTGGACTACGACCTGTGGCTTGGTCCCGCGCCCGAGGTGCCCTATCAGTCGAATTTGCTGCCCGGCATCTGGCGCTGGTGGCACGACTTCGGCGCGGGCGACATGGGCAACGACGGCGTGCATGACATCGACATCGCCTGTTGGGGGCTGGGCGTCGACACGCATCCCTCGAGCGTCGTGGCGTTGGGCGGCAAGTATTTCTTCGACGACGATCAGCAGTTCCCCGACACGCAATACGTCGTGTTCGAGTATCCGGGCGACGGAAAAGTCGGCCACAAGCGGCAACTCATTTTCGAGCAGCGGATCTGGTCTCCCTACGTGCAAGAGGGTTATGAGAACGGCAATGCATTCTACGGCACACAGGGCATGATGTTGTTGGGCAAGCGGGGCGGCTACAAGACATTCGGCCCACGCAACAAGCTGATCGAAGAAGTGACGACCGGCGAGCCCGACCTGGCCGCCCACCATCAGGACTTTATCGAGTGCGTGCGCACAGGCGGGCGTTCACACGCCGATATTGAGATCAATCACCGTTCGAGCGCCCTTTGCCACTTGGGCAATATCGCCACGCGCGTGGCCGGTCCGATTCAGTTCGACCCGCAAAGTGAGCGGATCACGAACAATCCGGACGCCGCCAGCCTGGTTCGGCGAAAGTATCGTGAAGGCCACTGGGCCGTGCCACGTGGAGTGGAAGCCTAAGCCCCCGCGGCGTAAGATGGACGGATGCGTGCCGCTCACTTGAGCAGCACCAATCCGTCGTCGCCAAATTGTCTTGCTATTTTCCGCTGAGGATTCTTGAATGGGGCTCTTGCGCTGCGGCTGTGTCGCGATGTTGTTGATATTCGCGACGGCCAATCGGCTGTGGGCGGCGGGCGACGCCGAATATGTGATTCACGTGAGCGTCGACGGCATGGGGTCCAGCTACTTGCAGGCCCTGATCGACGCCGGGCAAGTGCCCACGTTCAAGCGACTTCAGTCCGAGGGCGCTTGGACCAACAATGCCCGCACCGATTTCGACTACACGATCACGCTGCCGAATCACACCTGCATGGTCACGGGCCGTCCGGTGAAAGATCGCTCTGCCAATCCGGCGGCCGTGGCGGGGCACACCTGGACGATCAATTCCGATCCGCGCGACAAGACCTTGCACAACAATCGCCATGACTACGTGAAGAGTACGTTCGACGTGGCGCACGACAACGGCCTGCGGACCAGCATGTTCGCGTCGAAGAGCAAATTCGTGCTCTACGACCAGTCGTACGATGGTCGCAACGGCGCGCCCGACACGGTTGGCGCCGACAACGGTCGCGACAAGATCGATCTGTACGTCAAGGATGGCAATTCGGCCGCGCTGACCGACCGCTTCATTGCCGAGATGAAGGACAATCCATTCAACTATAGTTTCGTTCACTTTCACGACACCGACTCGGCCGGCCATGCCCGCACTTGGGGGAGCCCCGAATACATCGAGGCGCTCGTGAAGGTTGACGGCTATCTGGGCCGCATTTGCGAACTGGTAATCAGCGATGAACGATTCAAAGGCAAGAGTGCGATCATCATCTCGGCCGACCACGGCGGCAAAGGATTGGATCACGGCTTCAACACCAATCCGCTCAATTACACGATTCCGTTTTACGTCTGGGGCGCTGGCGTTGGCACGGGCGACTTGTACGCGCTGAATTCGTCGTCGCGCGTCGATCCAAACACGACCCGGCCCGACTACGTCGACCCCCATCATCAGCCGATTCGCAACGGCGACGGCGCAAACCTCGCCTTGAAACTGCTCGGTCTGGGCGCCGTGCCCGATTCCTCCATCAATGCCTCGCAGGACCTGAGCGTGCGCTAGCGCGCGTTGAATCGCCATATGAACTGCACTCGCAACCCGCTTGCCGCGCCCGTCCTGGCGATTGTTTTTTTCTCTTGGTGCGCTGGCGTCGCAGTTGCCCAATCGCCGGTCTATTTTCGGCACGACGGCGGGCTGGCCGCAAACGACGAGCAGGCGTTGCCAACCGCGTGGGACGGCGAGCATCTGGCTTGGAAGGCCGATCTGCCGCCGGGGCAGTCGACGCCCACGATCATCGGTAACCGGATTTTTCTGACGGCGCACGAAGATCGTGAGTTGATCACGATGTGCCTCGATCGAACCGACGGCAAGGTGCTCTGGAAGCAGAGCGTTCGCGCCGACCAACTTGAGAAGGTCCACGGCGAAGGCAGTCCCGCGGCCGCCAGCGTCGCCTGCGACGGCCAGCGAGTAGTCTCGTTCTTTGGCAGCTTTGGTCTACTGTGTTACGGCCTGGATGGCACGCCGCTTTGGTCGAAAAAGTTGGGGCCGTTTCGCGATGAGTTCGGTTCGGCCAGCTCGCCCATCCTGGTCGACGGAAAAGTGATTCTCAACGAGGATCACGACCGCGACAGCTTTCTGTTGGCCGTGCGGCAGGACGACGGACAAACTTTGTGGCAAACGCCGCGCGACGGGTTCACCCGCAGTTATTCGACCCCCGTGGTGTGGGAAGTCGACGGCAAGAAGCAGCTCATCGTCTCGGGCGCGCTGCAACTGATTGGCTACGATCTGGCCGATGGCCGCCAGCTCTGGTCGCTCGATGGCTTTGCGCGAATTGTCAACACCACGCCGACCAAATCGAACGGCACGCTCTATATCTGCACCTGGTCGCCAGGAGGCGATACCGACGCTCGGATAGCCATGGAGCCCTGGGCCACGGCGCTGGGGCTGTGGGACAAGAACAAAAACGAGAAGCTGGAGAACACCGAATTGCCGCTCGGCGAGGTCCGCACGCGGTTTTATCGCATCGATCTCGACAGCGACCAGGCGCTCGACGAGCCCGAGTGGAATCAATACGCGCGGATCTTTGAATTGGCGCAAAATACGTTAGTCGCGCTGCGGCCGGCGGAGCAGGGGGGTGCGCCGCGGGTCGTGTGGGAATACAAGCGCGGACTGCCCTACGTCGCCAGCCCCTTGGTCTACCGAGGCAATGTGTATTTGGTCAAGGATGGCGGCATCGCGACGATCCTCGAAGCCGAGACCGGCAAGCTGGTCAAGCAGGGAAGGGCCCGCGGCGAGGGCAACTTCTATGCTTCGCCCGTCGGCGGCGATGGCAAGATCATCGTGGCCAGCGGCGGCGGCGTGGTGACGATGATCGAAGCCGGACGGCAACTCGAGATCGTTTCCTCGCACGACTTCGGCGAGCGAATCGCGGCGACGCCAGTCATTGCCGATGGCCGGATCTACATCCGCACGGAAAAAGCGATCTATTGCTTTGCCAAACCTTAGCGTTCGCCGCTCGGCAACATCATGCCCACGATCGAAGACGCCTTTCGAGCGGCGCTAGGCCAGCACCAGGCGGGGCGGTTGGATGCGGCTGAAACGATCTATCGGCAGATTCTCGAAGTCGTGCCGACCCATGCCCCCGCGCTGCACCTGTTGGGCGTGATCGCATTGCAGTCCGCTCGCCCGCAGGAGGCGATCTCCCTGATTCAACGGGCCGTGGCGATTGATTCGCTGCAACCCGGGTTTCACTCCAACCTGGGCGAGGCACACCGCGCGCTCGGTCAACTGCCCGAGGCGGTCGCCTGTTATCGGCAGGCGCTGACGCTCGCGCCGGATTTTTCTGAAGCGCACAACAACCTTGCCTTGGCGCTGCAAATTCAGGGCCAGTTCGCGGCAGCGCGGGATCACTTCGAGCAGGCCTTGCGGATTGTTGCCGACTACGTCGAGGCTCACTACAATCTGGGCCGACTGCTGTTACTGCAAGGCGATTACCAGCGCGGATGGCAGGAATATGGCTGGCGGATGCGGATGCGGGGCCACCCCAGCCAGAATATGCCAGCGCCCGAGTGGGCTGGCGAGCCGGATGGACAGCGTCGGCTCTTACTCTACGCCGAACAAGGTTTGGGCGATACGCTGCAATTCGTGCGCTATCTACCGCTGGTATGCGCGCGCGTGCCGAACGTAACGACCGTCGTCCCGCGCGCCCTGCTGCCGATTCTCACCAGCTCGGGTTTCACCGATCTTATTGCCCAGGATGAGCCGCCGCCGGTCGCCGATTGGCAATGCTCGTTGGCCAGCCTGCCGAAGGTGTTCGAGACTCGCGCTGACACGATTCCCGCGACGACGCCCTATCTGCACGCCGATCCGCGCCTGATCGAGAAATGGCAAGCCCGCCTGGAGGCTGTTGAGGGCCTCAAGGTCGGCATCGCCTGGCAAGGGAATCCGGCTTTTTACTCCGACCGCTTTCGTTCGATCTCGCTGGCCGAGTTTGCTCCACTGGCCAAAGTTCCCGGCGTGCGGCTGATCCGGCTGCAACAGAAAGGTAATGCCGAAGCAGAGCCTGCCGAGAGTGACCAGTTGCAAATGATCTCCTGGGATTCGGAGATGGATGCGGCCGGCAACGAGTTCATGGACACTGCCACGATCATGGCCTCGCTCGATCTGGTGATCACGTCCGATACTTCGATTGCGCACCTGGCCGGCGCGTTGGGAGTGCCCGTGTGGGTCGCGCTGAGCCTGGCGCCGGATTGGCGATGGCTGCTGGCGCGCGACGACAGTCCCTGGTATCCGAGCATGCGCCTGTTTCGGCAGACGCGGCTGGCAGACTGGTCGGATGTGTTCGAGCGGACGGCGCGGGAACTTGAAAGTCGCTCGAAGGAATAACCGTGAGGTGTAGACCGATGCAAAAGCTTGATGTGCGGAAGCTCGTGGCTTGGACATTTTGTCTGTTCGCTGCGACGTTTACGCCCGCGTTCCTGCCGGCGGCAGAGGCCGACAGCGGACCTGCGACGGCCGAAGCACGCAAGCCGGCCAACGACGCCGAACTGCGATATTGGCTGGAGAACATGCTCTGGCACCACGGCTTCTCGCGCGACGAGATCGCAATCGCCACGGGACTGTCACAACAAGAGATTACCGCAGCGATCGAGCGCTTCGAGATCACGCCGGATCGCAGACCGCGTCGCCGCGACGGCGATCCCCTCCGCGTGCTGCCGTATCCCGGCGGGCGGCATCCTCGGATCGGCTTTCTCGACGGCGCGATCCGCCCGCAGCGCGAAACCAAGATCAGCATCTTCACGCCCTGGGATGAGCAGAGTTACGTCGTGGCCGACATTCCCGAGGCGATCTGGTCGAACCTGGGCCTGACGTATTTGGCGCATACGCATGTGCCCACGGTCTGGACCAGGCAAAACGTGGAGCTGGACAAACTGGAGTGGAATCGCCGCGCCGACGGCACGTTGGACTTCGAGCGCAAGCTACCCAATGGGATTCGTTTCGGGACCAAGGTGGTTCCGAAGCCGGAAGCCGTGCGGATGGAAATGTGGTTGACTAACGGCACTGGGCAAACGCTCTCCGACTTGCGGGTGCAGAATTGCGTGATGCTCAAGGGAGCCGCCGGCTTCAACGATCAGACGGCCGACAACAAGGTGTTTGCGTCGCCCTATGTTGCCTGTCGCGATCGCGACGGGCGGCGGTGGATCATCACCGCCTGGGAACCGTGCCATCGAGCGTGGTCCAATCCACCCTGTCCATGCTTGCACTCCGACCCCAAGTTTCCCGATTGTGCGGCCGGAGAAACGCAGCGTCTTCGCGGCTGGCTTTCGTTCTTCGAAGGGGCCGACGTGCGGGCCGAGATGCGCCGTATCGACGCACTTGGCTGGCGCGCTAGCGGCGAAAAAGAGCGAACCCCGTAGCCGCGGCCAGCGTCCTCTTTCAAACGGCGCAGCAGGACACACGGCTGTCTGCGGCGGCGTAGCGAATCCATCGGCGTTGGGATATACTGTCGCACTTCCGGAAAAATGGCCGATTTGTACGTACTTCGCCGCGAGCCCAACTGCCCATGATTCGTGTCGCCATCATCGGAGCCACCGGCTACACGGCTCTGGAATTGATCAAGATTCTGTTGCGGCATCCCGAGGTCGAGATCACGGCCCTCACCAGTCGCAGCGAGGGAAATCCGCACGTAGCTTCCGTGCATCCGCAATTGGCGGGGCGCATGGACCTGAACATGGCCGACCTGGCGCCCGCCGAGATTGCCGCCCGGGCCGACTTCGCTTTCAGTTGCCTGCCGCATGGCGTCACTTCGTCGCTGGTCCCCAAACTGCTCGACGCCGGCCTACGCATCGTCGATCTAAGCGCCGACTATCGGCTCAACAGCCCCGAATCGTACTTGCAATGGTACGATCAGAAGCATGCCGACGCCGATCGTCTGGGCAAGGTGGTTTACGGACTGCCGGAACTGTTTCGCGAGCAGATTCGCGACGCCCAGCTCGTGGCCAATCCGGGCTGCTATCCCACGTCCGCGATCCTGCCGCTGGCGCCGCTGGTGAAGGGGGGACTGATCGCGCCGCGAGAGATCATCGTCGACTCCAAGAGCGGAGTATCAGGCGCGGGACGCACGCCCAAGCTCACGACCCATTTTCCGGAGTGCAACGAAAGCATCTCGGCGTACAACGTTGGGCGGCATCGACATACCCCCGAGATCGAACAAGTGCTCAGCCGCGCCAGCGGACAGGCCGTGGAAGTGATTTTCACGCCGCACCTGGTGCCAATGGATCGGGGCATCCTGTCCACGATCTATTCCCAGCCGCTCGCCGAATTGAGCGAAGAGAGCGCGCTGGATGCCATTCGCAATTTTTATTCCAACGAGCCGTTTGTCCGCGTCGTCAATCATCTGCCCGGCAGCAAGGATACTCGCGACACGAATTTTTGCGACATCACGGTGCGGATGGTTCGCGGGCGGCTGATTACGATTAGTTGCCTGGACAACCTGATCAAGGGCGCTTCCGGCGCGGCGGTGCAAAACTTCAACTTGATGCACGGATTCGCCGAGACCACGGCGCTTTGAAGCGGCGCTAGCGTGGAAGTTGTCTTCCGTTTCGTTTTATTGTCGGCGCCAAGCACTCCAACCCACGGGAAAAGTCCGACCGATGTCCATTGCCGTTCCCCAAGGCTATCGTCTCGCGGGCGTGTATTGCGGCGTCAAGCGCAACACGTCGAAGCTCGACCTGTCGCTGATCGTTTCGGATCGACCGGCGGTGGCGGCCGGCGTGTATACGCAAAACCGGGTGTTCGCGGCCCCCGTGGCGTTCGATCGGGCCCGCACTCCGGCGGCCGACATTCGAGCCGTGGTCATCAACTCGGGCAATGCCAACGCCTGTACGGGCGATCGTGGCATGCAAGACGCACAGGCGATGGCCCGCGCGGCCGCCGCGGTTTGCGGTGCCAAAGAAACGCAGGCCCTGGTGCTGTCGACCGGCATCATCGGGGCATTTCTGCCGATGGATAAGATCCTGCCGGGAATCGGGTCCGCCGCCCAGGCGCTCGAAGCCAGCGAGAGCGCGCTCCTGGATGCCGCCCGCGGAATGTTGACCACTGACTCGGTCGAAAAGATTGCCGAGCGACGCCTGAAGCTGGCCGGGCGCGACATTCAAATCACGGGCATGGCCAAAGGCGCCGCCATGATCGGCCCCAACATGGCCACGATGCTGGGCCTGGTGCTGACCGATGCCGCGCTTGACACCGCGAGCGCTCAAGCGGTCCTATCGGCCGTGGTCGACCAGTCGTTCAATTGCATCAGCGTTGACGGACATATGAGCACCAACGACACCGTGCTGCTGTTGGCCAACGGTGCCGCCGGCGGAGCGCCGCTGGCCGGCGCCGACCTGGCCGCCTTTCAGAAAGCGCTCCAGGAAACGTGCAGTCAACTGGCCCGGGCAATTCCAGAAGACGGCGAAGGCGCGACGCACCTGATCACGCTCGATGTCACCGGCTGCGCCACGGCGGCGGCCGCGCGGCAGATCGCGCGGACCGTGGCCGACAGCCCCCTGGTCAAGACGGCCGTGGCCGGCGCCGATCCCAACTGGGGCCGCATCGTCTCGGCCGCCGGTTACGCCGGCATCGAGTTCGACCCAAGCAAGGTCGATCTGACCATCAACGGTTTTCTGCTGTACCAGCGCGGCGCTCCGGTGGACTTCGATGCCGAACAGGTCTCGACGTCGATCCGCGGAAATCGCGAGACGGCGGTCGTGCTGAGTTTTGGCGAAGGTGAAGGGCAGATTCGGTTTTGGACCACCGACCTGACCGCGGAGTACGTGCGGCTGAACGCCGACTATCACACGTAGTGGCCGCGCGCCGCTAGGATTGTCTCCGATTCAACGGTCGCTGCTCGCATCTTCCCCCAATTGGCCACCCGCTGCACTCGCCCCTGGCCCTTGACACGAGCCTGCGCTTGATAGGAAATGGTAGCAACCCTTGCGGTTCGGTTACTTCTTGTCGGGCTAGGAGTGGTCAAACGATGGTGCATTACGGAGAAACGTTCCGCGCGCTGGCATTTCGGCCTCGCGCGACTGTCGGACGATGGTTGGCGGCCGCTGCGTTTTTTGTAACATTCATTGGCACAACCACTTCAGCCGACGACCTGCCCGCCGATCATGCAGCCCAAATGGCTCGCAGCGTGGAGATCTTCAAGGCCGACGTGCGCGGCCTGCTGGTGCAGAATTGCCTCCAATGCCACGGTGGCGAGAAGACCAACGGCGAGCTGGACCTCTCGACCCGCGAAGGCCTGATCAAGGGTGGCGAGCAGGGCCCCGCGATCGTGGTCGGCAAACCGGCCGACAGCCGCCTTGTGCAGTTGATCCGCCACGACGATGAACCTCACATGCCAGCGGAGGGGGACAAGTTGCCCCAGGCGGCGATCGAGCGGATCGAGGCCTGGATTGCCGCTGGCGCCGCCTACGACAAGCCGCTGGTCGATATCGCCGCCACGCTGACGGCGAAGCAAATCACCGACGCGGACCGCCAGTTCTGGTCGTTCCGGCCGCTCAAGAAGTCGCAGCCGCCGGCAGTCCAGAACGAATCCTGGTGCCGGACGCCGCTGGATCGCTTTGTGCTGGCGGCGTTAGAGGCCAAGGGTATCGCTCCCAACGGCCATGCCGATCGCCGCAAGCTGATTCGCCGGGGCTATTTCGATCTGGTCGGCTTGCCCCCTTCGGCCGCCGAGGTCGAAGCCTTCGTGGCCGACCAGCGCGCCGATGCCTACGATCGCTTGATCGATACGCTTCTGGCCAGCGCGCACTATGGCGAACGCTGGGGCCGGCACTGGCTCGACCTGGCGCGATTCGCCGAAAGCCACGGCTACGAGCAGGACTACGACCGGCCCTCGGCCTACCACTATCGCGATTTCGTGATCCAGGCCCTGAACGAAGACATGCCCTACGACCGCTTCGTCAAGCTTCAGTTGGCTGGCGACGAATTCGAGCCGGACAACAACCTGGCGTTGATGGCGACCGGTTTTCTGGCGGCCGGCACTCACGCCACGCAGATTACCGCTAACCAGGTCGAAAAGGAGCGCTACGACGAATTGGACGACATGGCGGCCACGGTTGGCACCGCGATGTTGGGGCTCACCGTTGGTTGCGCCCGTTGTCACGATCACAAATTCGATCCAATTCCGCAGACCGACTATTACCGGCTCGTATCGACTTTCACCACCACCGTGCGCAGCGAGGTCGAGCTCGACTTCCAGCCCGAAGTGTATCTCGAAGCCAAGTCGGCCTTCGACCGCGACCACGCTCCGCTGGCCGATGCCTTGGCTCATTTCGAAACCCAGGAACTGCCCGCGCGGCTCGATGCCTGGCTGGCCAAGGATTTCAAGCCGGTCGTGGCGAAGTGGCTGATCGTGGAGCCGCAATCCACGAAGTCCGATGGCGAAGCTACCTTCGCCCGCCAGGAGGATGGGTCCTATCTAGTTAGCGGCAAGAATCCGTCGCACGATGTGTACACGTTTGTCGTTTCAACCAAATCCAAGGGAATTACCGCGGTGCGACTCGAGGCCCTGCCCGATGCGTCGCTGCCAAAGAACGGTCCGGGCCGAGCCACCACCGGCAACTTCGCCCTGTCCGATTTTCAGTTGTGGGCGGCGCCGCAAGGCACGGTTGGCCCCGGCGCTCCGGTGAAGCTAGGCAACGCCAAGGCGACGTTCGAGCAGAAGGATCTTGTCGTTGCCGGAGCGATCGACGACAACAAGGCGAGTGCCTGGGCCGTCGATCCGGAAATCGGCAAGCGACACGCGGCCAGCTTCGAGTTGGACACGCCGATTGCGGGCGCTGCCGACACGACGCTTACTTTTATCCTGAAGTTTGAAAACAACGCCAACCACAGCCTGGGGCGCGTGCGGCTGGCGGTCAGCACCGCCGAGCGGCCGGTGGGATTGGATGGCGAAGAGGCCACGGAGCAACGGGTCGAGGAAACGAACCAGGCACTTGCTAAGCCCCCGGCGGAGCGCACCGACGCTCAGCGCGCCATTCTGGCCGACTGGCACAAAACGCATGACGTCGATTGGCAAAAGCTGAACGTCGCCGTGCAGGACCATCTCAAGCAGGCGCCCAGGCCGAAATTGACCAAGGTGCTGATCGCCAGCGAGGGCTTGCCGGCGATCCGGCTGCACACGCAAGGAGCCGATTTTTTTGAGAAGACCTTCTTCCTGAAGCGGGGAGACCTCAATCAGAAGGTCGGCGAGGCTCCGCAAGGCTTCTTGCAGGTGCTGGTCAATGTGCCGGACCGCGAAAAACACTGGCAGACGGCTCCGCCCGAGGGCACGCGCACTTCCTATCGCCGCAGAGCCTTGGCCGAATGGATCACCGATCCCCAGGCCGGGGCCGGTCACTTGCTGGCCCGCGTGGCTGTCAATCGGTTATGGCTGCACCACTTCGGGCAAGGAATCGTCGCCACTCCCAGCGACTTTGGCGCCGCGGGACTGCCACCCTCGCATCCCGAGTTGCTCGACTACCTGGCCGAGCAGTTGATCGCGGGTGGTTGGCGATTGAAGGACATCCACAAATTGATCATGACCAGCGGCGCGTATATGCAATCGACCGAGAGCGATGGCCAACGTGCGGGCGTCGACCCAGACAATCGGCTGCTGTGGCGGCAGTCGCGACGAAGGCTCGAGGCCGAGGCGATTCGCGATGCCATGCTGGCGACCAGCGGCGAGCTGGACGAACGGATGTTCGGGCCAGGTTCGCTCGACGAAGCGCACAAACGCCGAAGCATCTACTTCACGATTAAGCGCAGTCAATTGGTGCCCAGCATGATGCTGTTTGACGCTCCGGATTCACTGCAAGGCCTCGGCCAGCGTGCCGCGACCATCGTGGCGCCGCAGGCCCTGTCGATGCTTAACAACAAACAGGTCCACGGCTATGCCGCATCGTTCGCCAAACAGTTGCTCGCCAGCGAGAGCGTGACCGACGAGCAGGCAGTCCGCCGCGCGTATCTGATGGCGCTGGCCAGGGAAGTCGACAGCGACGAGCTGAACCTTTCGCTGGGATTTGTGAAGCAGTCCGCCGCTTCCTACCAGATGGCCGGCAAGAACAACGCCCGCGAGTTGGCCTTGGCCGATTTCTGCCAGGTGCTGCTGGGAATGAACGAGTTTATTTACATTGATTGATTCCGACTGTTTGGTTCTAAATTGCCGATCTTGAAGTGAGCCCATCGCCATGAACCTACCGCATCTCTTCGGATCGCCGAACTCGGCGATTGGCTCGCGGCGCGAATTTTTGGCACGCGCCGGTTCGGGTTGCGGGCTACTGGCTTTGGCGACGCTATTGCAGGAACAAGGAATGCTTTCCTCGGCCGGTGCGGCCACGGGCAACCTGGCGCTGAACCCCATGGCGCCGCGGTCGAGTCATTTTGCCGGCAAGGCGAAGAGCGTGATCTGGCTATTCATGAACGGCGGCCCCAGCCAGGTCGACACTTGGGATTACAAGCCCGAGCTGGCCAAGCGCGACGGGAAGGACCTGGAAGGCTTCGACAAGAACACCGGCTTTTTTACCGACCAGGTCGGGCCGTTGATGAAGTCGCCGTTTCAGTTCTCCCAGCATGGGCAGTCGGGCGCCTGGGTATCCGAGATCTTTCCCAAGATGGCCGAGCACGTCGATCGGATGGCGTTCATTCATTCGTGCTTTACCAAGACCAACAACCACTCGCCGGCCCTGTTCGAAATCAACACCGGCATGAGCCGCATGGGTTTTCCTTGCATGGGGGCTTGGGTGACGTATGGCCTGGGCACGGAAAACCAGAACCTGCCGGGCTTCATCACCATGTACGACACCCTGGGCCGGGGATTGCCCAAGGGACACGCCCAGAATTGGGGCGCGGGTTTTCTGCCGGGGGTGTTTCAGGGCACGGCGTTGAATGCCCAAGGAGCGCCGATCAACAACTTGTATCGCCGCGAGGACATGACCGACGCGCAGCAACTGGCCCAACTCGATCTGTTGCGGCAGCTCAACAAGCGGCAGCCGCAATCGCAGGATGCCGATCTGGCGGCGCGCATCGAGAGCTTTGAGCTGGCCTATCGCATGCAAATGGCCGCGCCCGACGCTCTGGCGATCGACGGCGAGCCGGCGCATATCCGCGAGCTCTATGGTGTCGACAATCCCAAGTGTACGCATTTCGCCCGGCAGGTGCTCACCGCTAGGCGGCTGGTGGAGCGCGGCGTGCGGTTCGTGCAGATTTACTCCGGCGGAATGGAAAACGAACGAAGCTGGGACGGGCATGCGAACATCGAGCAGAATCATCGCCAGTTTGCCGGCGAAACCGACATCCCGATCGGCGGTCTGCTGACCGATCTCAAGCAGCGCGGACTGCTCGACTCGACGCTCGTCGTTTGGAACGGCGAGTTTGGTCGCTTGCCGATCGTGCAAAAGGGTGGCACGGGCCGCGACCACAACCCGCACGCCTTCACCACCTGGATGGCCGGCGGCGGCGCCAAAGGCGGCGTTCACTACGGCGCTACCGACGAGATCGGCCACAAAGCCGTCACCGATCGGGTCAGCATCAACGATCTACACGCCACGATCCTGCACCTGCTCGGCATCAACCACGAGAAGCTCACCTATCGCTCCAGCGGCCGCGATTTCCGCCTGACCGACGTGGCGGGCCGCGTGGTCAAGGAAGTTGTCGCGTAAGGGGACTTGCGCGCAGATGACGCCGTGCAGGCCCGTATCGACGACCTTGCCCAGCGCTAGGGCTTGGC
>JANNQN010000203.1:0-2690 GCA_031400775.1 Planctomycetia bacterium
GGCTCAGCCTCTGGATGTACGGCGGGGGAAACGAATTCGTCTTTCACCGCATCCGGGTGCGAATGCTGGATGGTGGCACCGCCGACACGCTGCGCCCCGTTCTAGGTGCCCAGCCGTTCCAGGTCATCAAGCAAGAGCCGCAGCCGCCCACGTTCAAGAACACCCTCGGCATGGGGTTCGTGATCGTGCCGAAGGGCAAGTCGTGGCTCGGCGGGCGCAAGGACAAGCTGGGCGACAGGGAGGTGGAGATCCCGGCCGACTTCTACCTGGGCAAGTATGAGGTCACGCAGGAGGAGTGGAAGAAGGTCATGGGGGAGAACCCCAGCCACTTCTCGCGCATGGGCGAGGGCAATCAAGCGGTGAAGGATATCCCTGATGCGGACCTAAAGCGATTCCCGGTGGAGTACGTGTCGTGGGAGGACTGCCAGCTATTTTTGGCGAAGCTGAACCAGCGGGAGAAGGAAACGGGCTGGGTCTATCGGCTGCCAAAGAACTCTGAATGGGAGTATGCCTGTCGCGGCGGCCCGATGGCGGACCAGGCGGACAGCGCCTTCAACTTCTACTTCGCCAAGCCGACGAACACTCTGCTGCCGGACCTAGCGAATTACAAACCCGCTGGGCTGAAGCGGTCGCACAAGGTAGGCTCGTTCGCGCCGAACGCGCTGGGTATTTTCGATATGCATGGCAATGTAGCGGAATGGTGTCACGAACCTTGGACGCCGCTGACGCGGATACTCCATGGTGGCTGCTGGCACGATGAGTCTGTGAACTGTACGGCGGTCTTTGGAGGCGTAATGCCCGCGTCGGGCAAGCAATACGCATACGGCTTGCGTCTGGCCCAAGTTCCGTCCGGCGCTGCTTCGCCCGAAGCGAAGACGCCGCCGGTTGCCGTCGCCCCGTTCACCGACGCCGACGTGAAGCGGATCGCCGCCCTGCCGGCCGAGCAGCAGGTCGAGGAAGTGCGCAAAGAGTTGATGCGGCGCAACCCCGGCTTCGACGGCGAGATCGAGTCGAAGATCGAGGACGGAATTGTCACCGAGATCAAGGTCGTCACGGACAAGGTGACGGACATTTCGCCGGTCCGGGTCTGGAGCGGCCTGCGGGTGCTCGACTGCCGCGGCACCTGGAATCAGAATTCCAACGGCCAACTGGCGGAACTGGCGCCGCTTGAGGGAATGAACCTGGAGAGACTCAATCTGACGGACACGAAGGTGACCGACGCCGAGATGGCCTGTCTTAAGGATTGCAAGCGACTGACCGCACTCTTTCTCCTCCGCACCCAGATTGGCGACGCGGGCCTGGTCCACCTTCAGGACTGCAAAGACCTCGCGGTGTTGCGACTGGACGCTACTCGGGTGACCGACGCGGGGCTGGCCCATCTCAAAGGCTGCAAGGCCCTGACGGAACTCATTCTCCCATATACGCAACTGAGTGGCGCGGGACTGGAGCACCTCAAGGACTGTAAAAATCTAATACACCTGCACATAGACCAAACGTCCGTGGGCGATGCAGGCTTTGCCCACGTCAAAGGAATGCCTCTGAAGAAGTTAAGCATCGAAAGCACCGGCATCACCGACCTGACTCCCCTGCAAGGCGTGCCGCTCGAAGAGATTCACCTGACCCCGAAGAATATCACCAAGGGCCTGGACATCCTCCGCGCCATGCAGAGCCTCAAAACCATCGGCATCGACTACATCCAAGCTTGGCCGGCGGCGGAGTTCTGGGAACGCTACGACAAGGGGGAGTTCACGCAGGCGATGTCCCCCTGACCACCGGGCCGCCGAGTATGTGCGGTCCATCGGCGGGCGGGTTCGCATCAACGATGAGGGGCGCGACATCAAGGCGGCCGTTGATCTGCCAGGAGAGGCGTTCCGGGTGACGACCGTTGATTTGAATGGTAACAAGCAGGTTAGCGACGCGGGGTTGGTCGTCTTCAAGGATTGCAAGGACCTGATCTACCTCGACCTGTATCTCACGCCCGTGAGCGACGCGGGTCTGGCTCACTTCAAGGACTACAAAAACCCGACACGGCTTCTCATCGGGTACACCAGGGTTACCGACCTGTCCCTGATCAAAGACTTGCCGCTCAAGGAACTCGACTGTGACTTCCGGCCTGAGCGCGACGCCGACATTCTCCGCTCCATCCAGACGCTGGAGAAGATCAACGGCAAGCCGGCCGCGGAGTTCTGGAGGGAAGTGGAGAAGAAGTGAGCGTGATGACGCTCGCTCAAGTTTCAAACGAGCAAATACGCTGGGCCGCGTGCCGTTACGATTTCGTCTAATGATTCTTCTGTTTACAGCGGCTGATTTGCTGCAAGGCGGCGACATGTTGAACGCGGGGACGAAGGGGGCGGACCTGTTCGGCATGTTGCGTGGCGTCAAACAAGTTGAAAAGCAAGGGCTCCATCACTAGCGAGGATGCCCATCCATAACCTGCTTCGGACCGACACGCCGAGGCGAGTAACTGGGCCGGTGGACTTCGCTCGCGACCATCGTCAATCGGCTCGAGATGCTATGCACCGTCCGGGCAAGCCGGCCAGAATGTCCGGCGAGAGTGACGCTCTGTTATCGTTTGTGGACGGTCAATTCCGTCGCAATGGACAATGGACTAAATCCAAAGTCGCCTGGCTGGCATGTGGGCCGACGCGTCCCACCCCAGCCGCATGCGTCCCTGATAGATAAGGAAAAAG
>JANNQN010000204.1:0-1600 GCA_031400775.1 Planctomycetia bacterium
TTAGCAGCCCGTTGAAGTAGTCGGTTTTGGTGATTTCAGGCAGCCATCGCGAGCAGGTGGTTGGCGGCTGATTTTTGTCGGTCGATGCGCGGTGTGGGCGTCATCAGACGCGCGAGCGCGGTCCGGGTGTTAAGCAGCACAAGATACAAATCGTCGGCAAGCCCGCCTTTCCCTTGCAGGCTCCTGGCTGTGCCGATTCCGAACAAGTGGCGCAGGACGAGGCCCAGGTTGTGTGCCATGGCCGACATCAAGTATCGCTTTCTCACTTTCTCGAGACCATGCAGCCACGTTCGCCGACTGCCGCCCGTCTCGCACACGTGGGCGAAGCTCCGCTCGACCTTCTCACTCCGCTTGCGCTGTAGAGCGCGGCCCCGCTTTCCTTTGACACGGCGGCGGTTGTTGGCCACCGCCTGACGCTGTTCCGATGGCTTGTTTTTCCAATTGCGACGATGCGTTTGTTTCGGCTCCGCAACGTACGTGCGCAGGCCCTCGGTGAATTCCAAGTCGGCCAGCGTCTCATTCTTCGAGTAGCCTTTGTCCGCCACCGCCTCCTCAATCTCCGCGTCGCTCTCGGCTTGAATCAAATTGTCTTGCGCTTGGCTGAGGCTCGGGCCGATCGTGTCGACATCGGCCGCGTCGGCGTGATACGCCTCGGCCGCCAGGATCAGCTCCGTGTCCAGATCGACCGCGTGTTCGGCCTTATCGGCCAGATGCGTACGACCGTCCTTCATCTTGGTGATCCGGCTATCGGGGTCGGTTTCGCTCTGCCATTCTTGGTTCGAGACCTTCTTGTCTTTGCGTTTGCGGTCGAAGCGAGCGATTTCCTCGGCCGTCGGTTCGTCGCCCGGCTCGATCTGGCCCGCTTCCTGCATCAGACGCCGGACGTACGCCTGCCAGTCCTCGCCCGTGTCGCGGCGTACGATGCTCTTCATGGCCGCGTCGGCTTCGAGCGTCGTGGCGTCGACCCCCACCGTCTTGCCTTTTAAGAGACCCTGGGCGTCGGCCACTCGCAGCACGAACTGGAACACGGCCGTGTGAACCGACAGCGGCAGTCGATCGCGGACTCGCGTCAGGCTGGAATGGTCGGGCGTCTCTTCGCCGAGCGGAATGCCCAGGAATTCTCGCAAGCTGAGGCTGTCGGCACACCGCCAGGCGATGCCCCGCTGCGAGCCGAGGCCCTCGAAGTAGCCCACCAACAGCATCCGGAAGTAGACGCCCGGCGGAATACCGGGCCGGCCCATGGTGTCGTGATAGTACGGCTCGCAAAGTCTTTCGACGAACTCGTCGAAGCCGGCTTCACGCAGCAGCTGGTTGAGCTTGCTGTAGAAGACGTGCCCTTCGGACCGCGGCAACTCGTCCACCGCGATCCAAAAATCTGCCTGTCGCTGTGCCTTGCGGCGTCCCAACGCCATCGCTGATCCTCCTTAATTCGGACTCGCGGATGCCTGAGAAAAACTAAAACCGCTCCTCAACCGGCATCCACGTCACCCGCAAGCGACAATTTAGCGCCACGTCGTCGCTAGGGAAAGTCCGCTCCGATACACTTCTTCAACGGGCTGCTAGTCGGGGTTTGGGGGGCGGGGTATTCTGGCGGTTTCCC
>JANNQN010000205.1:0-29518 GCA_031400775.1 Planctomycetia bacterium
CGCGGCCAGCACGCCGTTGGGGAACTTGAGTCCCTGGGCGAATACCGTGGCGTGTTCGTAGCGGCCGTCGGCGTCGCGATCCTCAAGCAGGCGGATCCTGCCGGCGGTAGGCCCCAGCGGATAATCGATCATCTCGGCGACGAACATCCGGCCATCGCCATCAAACGAGATCGCCACCGGGCTATCCAACTCGGGCTCGGAGGCAACCAGCTCGACGGTCAGCCGATGATCGGCCAATTCGAACGAAGCGAGCTCCTCATCGGGCGAGAGGGGCGTCTCGCGGACTTCGTCGGCAGCGCCGGCCGACAGCACAAGCGCGAACATCGCCAATCCCGCGGCGACGAGAGGGTGGACTCGCGAGTACGCGGCAACATGACGCCTGGAATTGCGCATCGTCGTACAAGTTTGCTGCAATGAGGGCTGTTGGGCGCCAAGTCGTCGGTCGTGTCGACATAAAGTCGACTGTGGAACAGGTAGCGGAATGCAGTCGATTCTAGCCTCGCAACGGAGGACAACACAATGCAGCGGAGTCGACGTCAATGCCATTTGTTCTGCCACGAAAGTGGCCTACTTCTTGGCGCAGACAATTGCCTATCTGATCTGTTAGGCTCCTCTCATTGACTTGCCGCCGAACTTTTGTTCGTGGCCTTGTGTAATCCGTTAGATCATTTCCGGCGTGGGTATCGTGCGGGGCCTGTTGCAAGAAACAGGTATCCAAAAGGCCCGTCGCTTGAATCGCGCATTGGATGCGCGCTTCAAACGGCGGGTCTTTTTTTTTGCGCTCGCCTGGAAAATTGTTTTTCGAGTTGGCGAGATGTCGGTAGCCAGACGGGCTTCGCATTCTCCGTCTCGTTTCCGACCTCCCGCCGCCAGCCTCCGGTCTCCAGCCTATTCCAGAGTTTTTTCCCAATGGATTTCGCCAAACAGATCGAATACAACCGCCGACTCTTGGTCGAGGACATTTTTCGTCGGCTGGAGGCGGCGCTGCAGCCAGTGGTCGACGCGCTCAATGATTTTTTCGCGGTGCTGTTTTCAGCCCGCCTGCCGGCCGACTGGCGCGAGCAATGGCATGCGTTCATCGCGGAGCAGGAAGCCGCCGGCTATCGCATCTCGCCACAGACCGTTCGCGAGTTCAAAGATTGGATTGAGGCCTGGGCCCGGTATTGCGAATTGTTGCCGGTCGCGGAAACACAGGCCGTTTCACCCGCGCCGGCTGCGACCGAGCAGCCTCCTATTTCGCGACTGACGCCGCCGAAGCCAGCTGAGACCAATCGGCGCGAGGAGTTCTTCAACCAGAAGCTGGCCGATGCTCAAGGGTCGCTGGACGAAATCAAGCGATTGTTGGACGAGTTTGGCGGCCGGCTCGACGCGGCAAAGCTCGATGATACGGTCGACGCCGAAGCGGAAGTCGACCGTTGCGAGGCACTGATCTGGCGTTACCACGACGCACTGGAAAGTGCGCGCGACGCGTGGCTGCGAGACGATCTGTCGGGTGAGGCAGACGCCCGTATGGCCAAGCTGTTGTCGCCCTCCCATTTCGGACTGCCGAGGATTACTGACGAGCAGCAAGACCAACGGGCAATGCGGCAGCTAATGCAAATGAACGCGCGATCCCACGGGCGCGACAAGACGATGGACCGAGTTGTCGGGGGCTTGGAGTGGACGAATGTCGGGCTCACCGGGGCAGGCATACTCGTTGGTGGAGGAATTCTGGTCACTACTGTCAAGACAGGAGGCAAATGGGCCGTCGTTAAGGCCCTGACCGTGGCTGCGGCGGCCGCCGCCGCCGAGCAAGGTGTCGAGGCCGGAATGCGCGCCGCTGGCGCGGACGAACAGACAATCCGTGGCGCGCGCCTAGCCGCGGCAGTAATCGCGTTTATCATTGTTCGTCGCCGAAGGGGCTTGGAGTCTTCCAACTCAAAGTCGCAAGGCGATCCACGACCGCTTGAAAGTACTACCGGACGAACATATTCTGCAAGTTTGGGAACCGCGACTACATCCGACTACCGGACGACATTCTTTTCGGCCCATCCCGAGCTTAAGGGCAAAGTTATTGTACATCATGCGATTCCGCAAAAAGTGATCGTTCGCTACCCGAATGTCTTGACCGAAGCCGAAATCCAATCTCTGGAGAACCTTCGAGGGATCCGCAAGGAGATAAACCCGGAGTTGCACCTCAGTAAGATCGCCATTGAGTGGAACGATTTTTATCGGGCCAATCCAATTGCGACGAAGGCGCAACTATTGCAGAAGGCAACAGACATAGACCTACAGTTTGGCGCACAATTCACACCACCGACGGGAGGCTAACGCCATGCGTTACTTCGTACTCGCTCCCGAGGTTGCCGGAAGCCTGGGAAACAATACAGTGATGTCGCGCGAGCGGCATCCGCCGACGGTATCGCGACTGCACTACGAATTTGACGTTTGGCTGGGCGATGATCTGCTGGAGGCGTTCCCGTGCTTCATCGTCAGCCAGCGTCTAGCCGACAAAGTCGCACGGCTCAAGCTGTCGGGCGCCTCAATCGATGTCGTCGAAGTTACGTTGTCAGAACAGTACCGGGACCTTTATCCCGATCGCCGGATCCCCGAGTTCCTATGGCTCAAGGTCTCCGGCGCCGCCGGACGCGATGATTTCGGCACTGATGTCGCCGGCCGCCTCGTCGTTTCGGAGCAAGTAATGGAACTGCTGAAAACGATGGACGTCGACCATTGCAGTGTGATCCCAGTCGTATAAGGCATGGACCTACTTGGAAATGTTGGGGAATATTCCATGCCCTCATTTCAATCGCAATTCACGGAAACGGCCGGAAAGCCGATTATGTATCAGGGTAAAACCCTGTTCATGATGGATCACTTCCCCACCGAGCACTCGACCCGGCTGAGACTATACTTTGAGACATGCAACGGAGAATGGCGGCAAGGCGTGGCACTGAACGTGGATGGCAATGTCGAGGTGAACGGACGGGTAATTGGCAAACATAAGCATATCGTTTTGTGGCACGACACCGCGCCGCAGGTCGTTGAGCTAGGTGTGCCAGCAAATGCGAATATGGTTGAGGTGCATAATGTGTGGGATTCTGGCAATGGAATGACAGACGCATGGCACAACGGCGCGGCTATGATTATTGAAGAAATCCCAAATGGTCGTCGCTACCGCTGCAACGACGGGCTCGCAGACGATGATTTCGACGATATTGTGTTTCGGATTGAGCGTGTCTGATCGCAAGTGGCGAATTGTCGGACACATTTGGCATGCAGATTAACTATTGCACACAGTGGTCCCGACACAACAATCGTCCGGTCGATTCGCTGACGGAAGAGCAGGCCCGAGCCGCGCACGAAGAGGGAAAGCTGTACACCGTATTGGTTGGCGATCGCTTGCATCCATATTGCTTTCTCGAGTTCACAGCGTTTCGCTCGGTGGGCGTTGAGTTTTTGGATACCGCACTGCGCACCTATCTGGATTATTCGTTTCAAGAAAAACGGCGCAACGAGCTGTTCATCTCGATGTCGCGTCGACTTGAGTTCCCTAATGACGTCGACTTGGCGGACCGAGCCACGGTCCTCTACTTCAAAACCGACGGCCAGCTCAAAATCGAGCGGTTCAAGTCGAATCCCGATGGAATAGGTTCAAAGCTCGTTGACGAAGAATCCAGTCTCGTCGACGTGACTTACAACTGGGAGCGATATCCCCGCTTTGGCGATTACGCCGGCTTAGCGACGCGTGACCGTTGCTCGCCGCTGCTGAGCGACCCGCGAGTTTCATCAAATATGATCTGATGCGTTAAGCGCGCGGCCGTCGAAATCGTCGCGATTAGGTGATGAAGAGCGCAACTATGTACAAGCGAAGCGATGGCTGGTACTTACATGCAGACTCCCAAACTACCGCTCGCGTGTGGACGGCGTTTAGGGCTTTGCCAGTTCTTCGAGCATGCTGACCGCGGTATCGGCCACACGCTCTCCGGTGCCCGGCTCGGCGTAGCTGTGCAATCCCATCCAGGTCTGGTAACCTCCCAGCTCGTGGCCTTCGAGATTCGGCAGATAGCCGATCCAGTCGTTCGCCAGTTCCGCCACGTAGGTATTCTTGAACGGAGAGCGCCCTTTGATGTCGACGCCGAAGATCGTGAAGTATTCGGCCGGCACGCCCACGATCGCCACGTCGCCGATGAGAATTACTTGCACGACGGTCTCGCGAGTTTTTCCCTGCTCGGGCTTGAGCTGCCGCCGCATGTTGCGAAACACCTCGATAATGCTGTCGGCGCCGCCGGCCATGCGCTTACGGGTATAGCGGGACACTTTTTCATCTTCCACCGATTCGTCGAACGTGCGGACTTTGAACTCGAAGGGACGCTTGAGCGAGACCAGCCGAGTAACCGCGCGCGGTTCGGCCACAGCCAGGGCCTCGGTCACGGCTTTCTTCATCCGCCGCACAGCCTCATCAACAGGCACGCCGGTGATGTTGTGCGTCGAGCCCGAGGCTCCTTCCAGAAACGAGACCGTGCAGCCCAACTCGCTCTCCAACTCCTGCGCCGCCAGGCCGTAAAAGCTGGGCGAGCGCACGCCCGGCTTGCGCGAGCCGATGGTGTGCGTCGAGTGGTTATAGAGCAGGGCCCGCGGTTTTTGATCGGCGCCGCGGAAGGCCAGCACGGGCAATTGCGGATCGAACGGGCCGGTGTGCCGTAGCGAGTCGTCCATCGAGCCGCCCCACCAGATCGAATTGTCGGACAGTAGCACGCGGCTGTTCGCGCCGACGGTTTTCTCCTCGGTCAGCTTGAAGTAAAAATCGCTCTCACCGCCGGCCAGCCGGGCGTTGGCTTCTTCGACCGATTTGACGATCGCATCTTGCACGCTCTTGGTGAAAACATCATCGCGAACGTAGCCGTGTACCGTGGCGGTGCAGGGGGCATGGTGCGTGTGCGTGGCGTTGACCAATACTTGCGAGGGGGCGATGCCGGTCGATTTTTCGATCTGTGTTAGGGCCCCGTCGACAAAGTCGCGCGTCACGAACAGCACGTCGCAAGCCACGATGGCCACCTTGCCCGAGCCCGGCTTCTCGATCACCACGGCGACGGATCGTAGTTGTCCCTCTTGGCCCGTGGCCTTGCCCGGGCCGATGCCGCCAGCGATGACCATCGAGTCGTCCGCCTCGATATTCACGGCAGCGGCGCCGGTGCGCACGTCGGCGGCGGATAGCGGCGTCGCGCCCCAGCACACTAACAAGGCCCCGCACAAAATCGCGATTTTCATCGTGAACGCTCCTCGCTGAACTGGACCGGGGAGGGCAGGGGATACTACTTCTTAATCAGCCAGATTTCCGAGACCTGGCAGCCGCGGCCGTTGTCGCCCAGGTCGGGCTCGCGATACCAACTCAGGTTCAATTCGCCGCCCCGCGTGGCGGCCGGCGGAATGTCGAACTCCACAGGTCCGTAGGGAACTCGCTTACTGATCATGGGATGCACTTCGATCGTCTCGTTGGCCACGCAGCGGATCTTCTTGCGGGCCGCGTCGCCACCGTACACCACGCGCATCTTATACTCGGCCTTCGAATCGAGCCCGTCGTAGTGCAATCGCAAAGGCGATTCGAGCAGGGCCTCGGCGTGGTCCTTCCAACTGTTTCGCATCGGTCCAAAGCCGGCGAAACCGCCGTGCGACGATACGAGAAACGCCGGATCTTTTGAGAACCCTGGCCCAACGACCAGATGTGGCTGCCAATTCACTTTGCCCAGATCGTCGTAGAATCCGCCCGGCCCGGGATTGGTCCACTCGACAATTTCTTCGATACCGCGCAGGCGCTCGGCCTCGACCGAAAGATTTCGCAGCACGGCAAACCGCTCTTTTAACCACAACCGATTGTTGAGCGGCACGTCGACCGTATCCAGCGTGGCACCGCGATCGACGCCAATCGCCCGATACTTGGGCACGCTGGTTTGCATCTTGATGCTCGCAAATAGCGCGTCCGCCAGCTCGAACACGCGCTTGCGCCAGTCGGCGGCTGGGGGCGCTTCGGCCGAATCCAGAATCTTTTCCGCCTCGGCAAGCGCCGGCAGCGAGCCGGTCTTGTCCGCTTCGCGCAGGCGAGCCATCGCCCGGTCTTCCAGTTCGGTTTCGTGGATCAGGCGGGCTCGCACGTAAGCGTCGTAATAAGCCCGATACAGGGCCTGCTGAAATCGCCAGTTGGCCAGCACGTCGGGTGGAGCCGTCTTCTCCATGGCCTGAAACTGCTCGAGCGTGGTCACGACGCCGGCATTGGTCAGTAGCGACCCGCGCCAATTGCGCTCAAGCGCCAACAGGCCCTGCGCGAAATTATCTGCATAGCCATCGCCGATATAGTAGCGGCCGAACTCGCGGAGAATATCGATCACCGGCGCGTCCGGGTTCCAGCCCAGCCCGCTCCAGACGGCCTTGTTGACGTCGTCGTTGCAGCCTTCGGAATAGGTGAGAAAGCCGATCGTGTACGGCTGCAGCAGTCGAAAGATCGTGGCCTGGTCCGTCGGGCGAGGGTTGATCGCCTCGCGGCTCGAAGTGACCGCGTGCGCCACGTCCCAATCGGGCACGGGATACTGACACTGGCGGCTATGCGTGATGTCGGGATAGTGGCGAATCGGGTAGCGGGCCGGAATTGCCTCGCGCAGTTGCTTCAGGCTGACCCGCACTTGAGGGCCGAAGACGATTCCGCCCAACCACTCGGGCTCGCGGCGCACGATGTCGTAGAATTCGTCGAGCCGGGTCTGGTTGAAGCTCTGCGGCGAAACCCACATTTGGGCTTTGGGGTGATACTTGCGCAATAGCGCCGTCTGCTTTTCCAGAAGCGCCATCAAATGCTTGGGCTGAGTGTGGCCCGGATCGCCGCCGGGGACGAAGATGACGTCGATCCGCGGCAGCTTCTTATAGACTTGCTCCCACTCGGCCAGCGCGAACTCGACTTGTTTCGGATCCGAGTAGTCCTTGTCCATCGCCGGATACCAGATCCACACGTCCAGACCATACTCGTCGGCCAGCCGCGACATGCCGGTCATCATTTCCATCGGCGGCAGCGGAAAGTGCGGACTCGTGGCGTCGTCGTCGGTGCGGGGCGGCACCAACTCCACGGCGTTGCAGCCGAACACAGCCAGGTCGCGATAGTATTGCTCCCACTGCGGCAGATCCCAGGCGTCGTAGCTGTTGGTCTTGGGCCGATAGCCAAGCTGATGGCCACGGAGCGGATACTTGGGCGCGGTCGTAACGCTGAGATTATCGTCGAGCGTGATCTTGCCCGTGTTCATGTGTATGTGCCGCAGCAAGTAGCCGATGCCGAACAGAACGCCTCGCGCGTCGTTGCCGGCGATGACCGTTTGCGCGTCGTGAGATCGCAGCCGAAAGCCCTCGGCCGGTTTGGGCGCGGCATCCTTCGTCAGCTCGTCGGAGAATTTGCCGGCAAAGGCGGCCAGCGATTTCGCAGGTCCGACCGCCACGACGGCCTCTTCACCCGCCGGCCAACTTGCGACCACCTGCCAGCGAACTTGAGTCCGCTTATGGACTTCATCCACTAGCATCTCGACTGCTTTTTTCTCTTGCGGCGAGAGATCGGCCGGCGCCACGACGACCGCTCGGGTCAGATCGGCCGCAGATGCTTCGGCGGCACACCAGAGCGAAACGAAACCAACCAGAAGTGCCTTGGTGCAAAGTGTCATGCTACGTGCTCTGGGGGGCAGTCACTAAAGATCGAACAACTATCCGTCGCCGGGCGAACCGGGACGGGTCGTTCATTTTGGCCTGCCGCACGGCGCGCAGCAAGTCGCCCAGAAAGAGGCGCGAACCTCTCACCGCTTGCGAAGCTGCCCGGCGCTGGACTGAAAGTACTTCTTGCGACGGTTGTCGACGGCCGTGGGCTCGTCGATCTGGCGGTTTTTCAAATCGTCGAGATTCGCCAGGCAGGTGCGGCAGCCAGAAACCTGCAAATGAAACCGGATGTAGCCGGCCACGTCGTCGCCAAGCACGCTCAGCAGAAAGCTGCCCAACTGCTCGCGCGAGGGGCAACTCAGCCGGTGCCGCCGCCAGATCTCGCCCAGCGAGTGCACGCCCGCGTCGCGCCGGGCGTTGATGGCGGCCAGTTCTCGCGACAAGTTGGGGTCGTCGCGCAGCGCGCGCTCGATCTGGGCCATGGTCTCCATCGGCAAGCCTTCGTCCAAGTAGGCTTCCAAGTCGGCTTTGGTCAGCGGTTTTGACATGGCTTCGGCAGAGGCGGCGGAAAAAACAGGTCGAACAATCGTGTCAAAAAATCACTCGTTCTCGAACAACTCTGGAAACACGTCCTCGGACAACTCCTGCTTGCGCACCAGCGAGCGAATGCGGGCCAGGAACTCGAACTTGAAGTTTGCCACGGTTTGCTCCGACATGCTCAACTGAATCGCCACGTCGCGATTGGCCCATCCGCGCACGAATAACAGTTCGAGGCATTCCAGCTTTTGCCATTCGCCGCGGCCTTGCAGCCGCTGGATTTGTTCGGACAAAGCGGTCAGCAGGGCCGCCTCTTCCAGACCGCGCCGTTCGCCGCTGCGCATGGCGCTGGACACGGCGCGGGCCCGATCGGGCGGCTCCCATTCGCCGCCGCTGGAACCACTGGCCATGGGCAGCGTCGGCCGACGCCCCTCGCGGCGCAAGTGATCGGTGAGCTTATGCGCGGCGATCGAAAACAGATAACTCTCGAGCGGTCGAGAGTCTTCGAAATTGGGCAGGCTGTTGAGAAAGCCCAAAAAGGTCTCCTGCACGACGTCTTCGCCGGCAGTACGGCGGCCCAGACGCCCCTCGACGAACGCCAACAGCCGGCCCTCGAAGCGGGAAATCAATTCGTTCCAGGCCTCTGGTTCGCCAGAGCGAATGCGGCCCACGAGCAATTGATCGGAAGGAGCCAATGGCGACATATCAAAACCGCCCACACCGCTCGAGCTGGTTTCGAAATGCTCGCACTCGATCGAAAGACTTCGAAACCGCAGGGAACCAAGACATCCGCAGACAATCCCGCCCGACCGTCGGGGCGAGCCGTCACGCAGCCTGATATCTTAGCACAGAGGGCGCTAGAACGGCACAGCTCTCGCTAGAACGGCACTGTCCACCGCGCCAGCAACGCCCCGGCCGCCACGATCAAGGCCACTAGCGTAGCGGCTAGTTGCAGCCGGCCTTTTTGCGCTCCGCCGGTGCGCAGGTCCAGTCTCAAGTAGCCGTAAAACGTGCCCAACAAAGCCAGCACGAGCGCCGCGCCCGAACCGGTATACCACAGGCGATCGGTGACCACGGCATTGTGCCACAGCCGATCGATATCCGCGCGGGTCCGATCGTCGATCTCCAGCAGCGCGTGGATCTGGTGCATCGGTCCCACGGAACCCGTGACCACCTCGCTATACTCGTCCTTCTTGACGCGTTCGTTCAAATAGGCCAGCGGCAGGCTCACCAGCTTTGAAGCTTGGTCGCCGCGATACTCATCCACGTAGTGATCCAGGGCCTGTTTCATGTGCGCGTTGATCTCGCGCTGGCACTCGGGCACCGAAACAAACAAGCCGGAGCTGATCGAAATCGTGTACACCGAATTGGACAATTTGGCGGGAGCGTCCACCCACTCGGGCCGGCCGGCCGAACGCTTGGGCGCCGGCTGGTCGCTCGGTTCGGCGGGTTTAGTTTCGGCAGGCGAAGGCGTTACCGGCGAAACCGTCGCAACCGCGGTGGCCTCGGGCGCCACGACTGGTTTTTCGGCGGGGGCTACCGGAGCCTCCGCGGGAGCGGGCGCTGCCGATACTTCCGCCGCGGGCGGCGCGGGAGAAGGCTGAGGCACGCTTGGCGGCGCTTCGGCGGCCGGAGGCGCGGGTTGCGAAGGCGCGGGGGCAACCGATGTCGACACGACTTCGGTCTTCGGTTCACTCTTTGCTTCACTCGTGGCCAGCTCGGCGGAAACTGGAATCTCGCCGGCCCGAGGCGGCAAGGCCTCGGCCAGCGGCTGCTCACGGTCGTGGTCGGGTCGTTGGGGTCGGCTGGCCGGCCGCTTGGCGCGCGACGGCCGTTTGGCTCTGTGCTCGATCGCGGGCTCGGGCCGCTCGCGCTCGCTGGATTGTGAAACCCGCACGACCCGATCGTGAGCCGGCGCGATCCGGGGCGGCGCTGCGAAGAACGAGACCACCGAATACACGATCGCGCCCACACCTAGCAGCGTAAATGCTTTCATGGCGGCCGGGCGCGTTCGCTCGCGGCCGGCCAGCAGCGAGCCGGCGATCACGAGCAGGGTGCCCATCGAAATGATCATCCACTTGGGCGGACCGTCGAATTCGCCCTCGGAGTCGAACGGAAAGCCGCGATGAAATTGCACTTCCGGACGGGGCGATTCGACTTTCACAAACTCGCCGTTCTCGAACGAAGCGTGATGCATGCGCGGCGGCATGACCACGACGTCGCTGACTTCGTGCCGCGAGGAACGCATGCCGAACACCGCCAGGCCGGCAACGATCGTGCCCACGCCTAGAGCGGTCAGGGCGGAAAAGCCCGGCTTGCGCCTGCGGATGCAAACGACCAGCAGCCAGGCGGCCGCGGCAAATAGCAAGATTTTGGGCGCGAACATGGCCTGCTTACTCCAAACTGTGCCCGGCCGCAGTACGGTCCTGCTGCGACGCATAAGGGCTGACGAGTTGCACCGAGATCGAAATGATCGCCGCCACCATCAGCCCCCAGGGCTGTGGAAACCGCCAGATGCAATCGACGATCCAACCAGCAAGTACGCACATTCCGGTGCTCCACACGCTCAAGCGCGTCCGCCGCAACGGATCGGCCTGCTTCCACCAACGCACGCCCGCGAACAGCGCGCCGAAATAGGCCAGGTAGGCGAACACCAGCGGCGACCCCTTGGGGTCGTAAAACTGGGAGGCCAAACCGGTCTTCTCGATGTGCAGATCGGGCGAGTCGCCGAATTCGACTTTCAGGGCCTCGGCAGCGCCGAAGGCGGCGGCGCCCACGGCCAGACCGGCCACGAGCATCGTCACGCGGCGCAGCGTCTGGTCGCCGCTGGTGCCTTCCCAAATTTTCGCCGGCACGAGAACGCACCACGAACCCAAAGCGCTCACCAGGGTCAACCAGGCGTATTGCTCGCGCTTGATCGCCACGTCGCCGCTGAGCAGCGTCACCACGAGACTCATCACGGCGGCCACGGCGGCAGCCAGGATCATCGAACCGGCCAGGTCGGCCAGCCGTTCGCGCGGCGACTTCACCACCAAGGCCGCGGCGGCTTGCTCGCGCTTGCCGCGCCCGGAGCGGCGCTTCCAGTGCCGCTGCGACGCCTTGCGCCAATCGCCGAATGCTTGCGGATCCGCCGGCGGATGGTAGGTCGTCATTTGAATGTCGGCCGGTTGCGGCGCTGCCGGACGGTTGGGCACGCCGATCGTCGGCGCCGTGCCGGCGGAATAGCTGCCCGCGCCGCCGGTCGGAGTCGATCGCTCGGAGCGACGGCTCGATTCGTGCTGCAAAATCACCGAACGGACCACGCGGTACAGCACGTACAGCACGACCAGCGGAGTGCCGACTTGCAGAAAGAACGAGGTGTTGTAGGCCAGCGCCGAGCAGCCCATCACGGCCACCACGACTTTGGTGGGCGTATTGAGAGCGTCCCAGCTATCGCGAGCGCTCCGCCAACCGTCGCGAATCGCACGCCAGATCGGCTCTTCGTCGGCCAGCGCCGCGCCGGCCAGCGCTGGGCCAGCTAGCGCAGCAGCGGCGGCCATAAAAGGCGCGGGAGCCGGCGGAGGAGGAGGAGGCGAACCGGGATTTTCGATGGCAGCAGCCTCGGCCGCCGTGGCCGCGCGGGTCTCTTTCAGCGGCGGCCGATAGCCCGCCGTGGCCGACAGCGGAGGCAACGCCTGCATCAACTCGCCGACGCTGGCAAACCGCCGTTCCGGATCCTTCTCCAGCGCCCGGCCAATCACGTCGCGGTACGGCTCGGGCACTTCGGCCAGCGACGGCTGCGCCGTCAGATGCTTCATCAACACTTCGCCGATGCTCTCGCCTTCGAACGGCACGTGTCCGGTGAGTATCTCGTAGAGGATGATACCCAAGGCATAGATGTCGATTTCCTTGCCGTAGCGACCGTTGGCCACTTCCGGCGCCATGTAGTGTACGGTGCCGATGCTCTCGGTCTGTCCGCTACGACGGCTGCACGAGATGAACTTCGACAGCCCGTAGTCGCCCAGCTTCACCTGGCCGTCGTCGCGAAAGATATTCCCCGGCTTCAGGTCGCGATGCACGATGCCGTGATCGTGCAGATAGGCCACGCCGGCCGCGATGCCCTGCATCCAGTCGAGCGCGTCCTCGAGCGACAGTCCGTCGGGCGAGCGGCGAATGACCTCTTCCAGCGATTCGCCGGTGGCATACTCCATCACGACCCAACTGTTGCCTTGCTCGTCTTCCTTGACGTCGTACAGCGCGATCAGGTTGGTATGCTTCAGATTCAGGCAGTGGGTCACGCCGCGCAGCTCGATGTCGAGATTGTGGCGGATCAACTTGATGGCCACTTCCTTGCCACCGTCGCTGACGGCGAAGTAGACCTCGCCAAAACCGCCCCGGCCGATGCCTCGCTTGATCGTATAGCCGGCCAACGGCCGGGCGCCGTTGGCGTAGGTAAACTTCAGCGATCCGCCGCGGGGCGCTTCGCTTTCGGCTTGTGTGGCGTGAGGATCCATCGGTCGGTCAAAGGGTTCTAAGGTGGGGGCCGTGTTTTCCGTCCGCGAGAGCATGGTGAGAGACTCTGTCTATATTAGTGAGGGCTGCCGTGCCAGCGCCGCCGTGTCGGGCGGCTGCGCCGGCTGCTGGTTCCTGGGGACACTCGAAGTCGATCTCTTCTCTCCGGGTACTACCCCCGTCCGGGACGGGAGGGTTTTCGCCAAGCCTTGAAAATATGTCGTTTTTTGAGCTCATGGTCGGCAAGCTTCGTGATTGCAATTCGTCGGCCAGGCTGCTGTCTTTGCTCTTGGACGCGATCCTCTCTAGAAATTATGACACGGGGCCGCCGGACGCTGTACTCAGATTTCCTCCAAACTGAATGAAAACTGCTCGCCAATCACGCGAGATCGCGGCGTAAGCGGTCCGCCTTGCGGGTAACGGCGGCCGTCGATCTCGACCGGAGTGGTGCTGCGGCAGTACAAACCCCCATGTTGCCGGTGCAGCACGACGTCGTGCGGCCAGTCGCGGCAAACCACGTGGTTGTTCGCTCCGGGGCCCAGCACGCAGGTTTCGGCCATCAATAGCACGGCCGCGGCCGAGGGCCGCGTGCGATGATTGCTGATAAAGTCCAGCCGCGCCGTCGCGCTCAGCGGATGCGGCCGGGTAAAACGCACCTGTAAAGCCGGTCCCAGCTCGATCAGACTGCCGTCATTCAGCCAGCTCACGGTTTCGATCCGCTGGTGATTCAACCGCACGTCGCGAACCGGCTCGATCGTATAGCCTTCTTCGTCCCGCCGGATCGTGGCATGGTGCCGCGACAAGTCGGCCAAGAGTGGCACATCCACGGTCGAATCGGGCACGGCCTGGCCCAGCCGGACCTCGGCACCCTGGCAAACGAAGAATCCGCCTACCGCATCGACCCACAAGAGCAGACGCGTTTTGCCAGCGGGGTTCGTCACGGCAGTTTCGGTCCAGGGTAGATAGACCGCCGAATCGCGTGTCAGGGGCCGGGCGGAATCAAACATGATCGGGTTTCCTGCCTCGGATGCATAGCCTCGTCGCCCGCGAGCAGCGGCTTTCCGCCACCACTCGGCGGCTCGGGGGAGCGCCGGACAAAAATCACAAATGGTTTGCCAGACTTTTCCCCAATCAGCCGCCATCGTCTCGTTCCATCAAGCGCATCGCCCTCTCGGCGCGATTCGCGCCCGGAAAGCATCGTCTGAAGCACTTCGCCCTCTCGGCACGGAATCACGTGAAACCGTGTCGCAAGCTGGGCGCGGCGCCGGCCGCTGCTTGAGCGGCGCGGCGCTTGCTGAATTTCCTGCCCACAAATCCTTGCCGAAAGCATTTAGTGGGTCGGCTTCGACTCGGTGCCAGCGACTTGAGGCGTGGCCGTCTCGGCATTGAAATACTCGGTCACCTGGTCCACGATGTTCTCGTTGGACTGCGGGGTCGAGACCGGAATCTCGCCGTCGAAGCTGACCTGGGTATTGGCGATCCGCTCCGCGACATTCAAGCGGGCTCGAACGTCAGCGATCAGGTCCTTGACGCGACCCAACTGGCTGTCGTCGATATTGTGCTCGCTCAGTGTCTGCGCGACCTCGACCACTTTGAACTGGGCTTCGAGATTCTCCACGTCGACTTCCAGCTTGCGGCGCGCCTCGAGCATGCCCTCCAGCTTTTGCCGGGCGGCATCCAGGCTCTTGCGGCGGGCGGTCTGGATCTCTCGCAGACTGGCCAAGGTCGCGTCGTGGGTCTTGTAGCGCTCAAAGCGATTGGCCAGGTCTACCTTGACCTGTTGGACCGTGTAACCCCGGCCGCTGTAGTTGTAGACCTCTTGCGGCGTGGCCAGATCGGTCTTGAGCTTCATGATCTCCGACTTGTCGCGATCCATCGTGCCGGCCGTTTTCACGATCTGCTTGTCCAAACGCTCGATTTCCACTTCTTCCTGGGCGATCACGTGCATGTTCTTGCGAATGTCAGGCACCAGGTTCTTCACCATTCGCCGGGCCCGCTCGATCTCAAACTCGATGGGCACCTGCGACTTGACCGAGTCTTTGACCCAGCCAACCGAGGTAAACACATAGCTGGCGGCGTCTCGGCCGAAAAACAACACCGAAAGTAAGGCCAGGCCCGCCGCGGTCACCAACGTCTTCTTAATCATGGATCGATCCTCCAAACGATGCGTCAACGAAACCGTACTCGACGGACAACAGAAACCGCCGCTCCAGTGGGTATTCGCCAGGGTGTGGCCAAGCTTGGGGCGATTTTGAAGTTTTTTCAAATCGCCGGGGTTTTGTCCTTTTCGACCCCTGAGCCACTGCCCGAGGGCCCAAAACATCCCCGCAAGCCCGGCCCCCTGGCGGCCGCTCTGCGACCTCGGGAATTCTTCGCCGCCGGCGCCGGGTTATTGCCCGGCAGGCGGCTACAATAAAATCCGCTCCCAGGTTTGCCGGTCTACGCTACGGGTCCGCGATTGGAAAAACAGCCGTGTCGAACGTTTCGCAAACTCAGTTGGCCCAGGAAGTTCACGCAACCGACTGCCGGATGGTGATCGCCGTCACCGGCGGGGGGAGCGGGGCGATTTCGGCCCTACTCGCGGTGCCCGGCGCGTCGCGGACGGTGCTGGCCGCCGTCGTGCCCTATGCGTCCCAGGCCCTGGTCGAATGGCTCGGGGGCCGGCCCGACGAGTTCTGCTCGGCCCGCACGGCGCGAGCCATGGCCATGGCGGCATTCTTGAAGGCCCGCACGTACGATCCACAAGGCCGCACCTGCGGCGTGGCCTGCACGGCAAGCCTGGCCAGCGATCGACCCAAGCGGGGACCGCACCGGGCTCATCTGGCCTACCAGACGGCGACAACAACCTTTGAACTGTCGCTGGAGTTGGAAAAAAGCCGTCGTAGCCGCAGCGAGGAAGAGGGGGTCGTCGCGGCGCTCGTGCTCAACATGATCGCCGCCGCCAGCGGCGTGCAAGCGCGGCTCGATCTGCCGCTGGTCGAGTCCGAACATCCGCAAACAAGCCAAATCGTGGCGCCTCTGGAGCAGCAACAGCTACTGGCCGGGCAGGTACAGGTCATCCCCTTGGGGAGCAAAACCCAAAACTGTCCGCCAGAAGCCATCATGCCCGGCGCGTTCGATCCGCTGCACGAGGGCCATCGCAAGATGGCTGAAATCGCCGCCCGACTGCTGGGCTGCAAGGTGGACTTCGAAATCTCGATCACGAACGTTGACAAACCGCCCTTGGACTTTATCGAGATCGACCGTCGAGCACGGCAGTTTTCCACGGCCCAGGACGTCAGCGAGAGCGTTTGGCTGTCGCGCGCGCCGCGATTCAGCGAAAAGGCCGAACTCTTTCCCGGCGCAACCTTTGTGGTGGGGGCCGACACGATCGCGAGAATTGGCGATCCGCGCTACTACGGCGGGCAAGATGCCGCGATGCAAGAGGCCATCGCGCGGATCGCGGCCAGCGGGTGCCGCTTTCTGGTGTTTGGCCGCCAGGTGGAGGGGGTGTTTCGCACGCTTTCCGAATTGCCAATTCCCCCGCAACTGGCGCGGCTTTGCCAGGAAGTTCCCCGGGCCGATTTTCGCGACGACGTCTCGTCAACGCAGCTACGGGCGCGGCGGAGCGAAGGATAGCCGCACGTACGTTTTCTAATCGGTAATGCTCCAGTCGTACAATGGCCTGTCCCGGTCGCGAAACGGCCGTGGCGATTTGTTTGACGCACCCCCATGGCGCTGCCAAGATACCGGCAAACCAACCGTTCGGCGCGGCGCCGATACGCGACAGCGCGTGGGCATCGCGGCCGATTGCCCACGATCTAACCTTGGAGGACCCCGCCATGTTTCGATCGATTCAATTGGCCCGCCCGTTGGCGGCCGCGCTCGTTGCTGTTTGCTGTCTGGCCGCCACCGCCCAGGCCGCCGCCGATCCCAACGGCACCTGGAAGTGGAAGTTCACGACCCAAGGCGGCCAGGAATTCGAACTTTCGCTGACGCTCAAAGCCGAAGGGGACAAGTTGACCGGCGCCGTGTCGCTGCCAACGGGGGACAACATCGACATCAAGGACGGGACCTTCAAGAACGATGAAGTCAATTTCCAGACGGTCTTCGAACGCGACGGCGTTAGCCGTACCACCAAATACAAAGGCAAGGTGGAAGGCGACACGATCAAAGGCACCACCGAGCGCGAGCGCGACGGCCAGGTCAACTCGCGCGATTGGAACGCCACGCGCGAGAAAAAATAATTCCAATTCGCCCTCCCTCGCAAATTGCAGGAACCAGGCACTCACACATTAGGAGGATCACGCCATGTCGAAACGAATATTGCTACTGGCGGTCGTCTTGTCGGCGGCCGTTTCGGTCGCCGTCGGCCGCGCGGCCGATCTCACAGCCGGAATGCAAAAAGGCACGCCGGAACTGAAGTCGGCCGGACCGGCCACATTTGCTCCGCAAGGAATTCTGCTCGTGGGCGACACGGCGGGCGCAACGATCTACGCCATCGCCACCGGCGACAAGGCCAGTGGTTCGGCCGACCAGGCGTTGAACGTGGAGAAGCTTGACGAGAAGATCGCCGCCCTGCTGGGCACCAAGCCCAAGGGCTTGTTGATTAACGACCTGGCCGTGAATCCGGAAACCGGCAACGCGTTTCTGACCGTTTCGCGCGGCACGGGTCCCGACGCCAAGCCAGTGATCGTGCGGGTCGACTCAACCGGCAAGCTCGGCGAATTCCCGCTCAAGGACGTGCTGCACTCGAAGGCGCCGATTCCCAACGCGCCCACGGAAAAGGGCCGCCAGGATGTGACCACGGATCTGCAATTCGTCGATGGCAAGGTGATCGTGGCCGGATTGTCGAACGAAGAGTTCGCCTCGCAATTGCGCGTGCTGGCGTTCCCCTTCACCGCGGTCGACAAGGGCACGAGCGTCGAAATTTACCACGGCGCTCACGGCAAGCTGGAAACCAATTCGCCGGTGCGCACGCTGGCCGTGTTCGACGTCGGCGGACAACCCAACGTGCTGGCGGCCTACACCTGCACGCCGCTCGTGAAATTTCCGCTCTCGGATCTCAAGCCGGGATCCAAGGTCAAGGGCACGACCGTGGCCGAGTTGGGCAACCGCAACCGCCCCTTGGATATGATCGTCTACAACAAGGACGGCAAGGACTATCTGCTGTTGGCCAATAGCAGCCGCGGCGTGATGAAGGTCAACGTCGAAACGATCGACAAGCAAGATGGCATTTCGAGCCGAATTGCCGGCACCGCCGGATTGCCCTACGACACGATCGCCAACCTCAAGGGCGTCATGCAACTCGACAAGCTCGGCAAGGATCGGGCGCTGGTGCTGGTGCAGTCCGAAACGGGCGGCCTGAACCTGCAAGCCATCCAGTTGCCGTAAGCGCTGCCGCCATTCGTTTCTCAATCGAGGCCATGCTCGCGCGCTTGTGTGCGAGCATGGCCCGTCTTTCAACAATGAAGAAGCTGTTTCAAAACCGCCGGGGACTGTCCCAATTTTGCGGAGTCCTCGGAGCAAAATGGGCCTGTCCCCTTCTCCCAGGCGGTATTGAAACATCCACTAAGTGAATTGCGTGCTCAAAACAATTTCAAGCTGGGCCGGGGCATGCTGTCTGATTGCGCTGGCGATCGCCGGCTGCGGCCGGCAATCGAGCGAGCCGGGCGCTAGCGCTGCGTCGACCCGAGCGATGCCGCGGATCGAACTGCACGCCAGCGATGATAGGACTCCGGCCTGGATTGAGGTCAATGGGCTGCCGGCCGACGAGTTAGGAGCCTTCGAGAAGCTGGACGAGACCCAGCGCCGCTCGGTCCTACAGGTTTTTGTCATTACCGACTTGCCCCAGTCGCCCAGCGTGCTGGGCGCAACGTCAATCGAAGGCCAATCGCTACGGTTTACGCCGCGCTTTGGGCTGGAGCCAGGGCTGCGCTTTCGTGCCATATTGCGACGCGGCGTGCTGTCGCGAGTCCTGGGCCAGGTGAGCGACGACGTCGTGGCTGAGATCCAAATTGCGCCCCGCGCAGCCGGCGCGCCAACCAAGGTGACGCAGATCTATCCCAGCGCCGACAAGCTGCCGGAAAATCAGCTCAAGTTTTATCTGCACTTCTCCGCCCCGATGAGCCGCGGCGAAGCCTATCGCCACATTCACCTGCTCGACGACAAGGGACAGGAGGTCGACGCGGCTTTCCTCGAACTGGGAGAGGAATTGTGGGATCGCGAAATGGTGCGCTTCACGCTCTTGTGCGATCCCGGACGAGTGAAGCGCGGGCTCAAGCCGCGCGAAGAGCTCGGCCCCGTGCTCGAAGAGGGGCGCGATTACACGCTCGTGATCGACGAAGCCTGGCGCGATGCCGTGGGCAGCCCGCTGGCCGAGCCGGCTCGCAAGTCGTTTCACGTGCTCGCACCGGACGACACGCCGATCGACCAGACGACTTGGAAAATCGAGACGCCACCCTCCCTAGGACGAGATCCGCTGGTGGTGCGGCTGGGCGAATCGCTGGACCATTCGCTGCTCGGGCGCGTGCTGGAGGTCCAATGGCCAAACGGCGACAAAATGGACGGCGACATTGAAGTGTCCGAGAACGAGACCTGCTGGCGATTTTTTCCGCGCAAGCGTTGGCTCCCGGGTCTGTATCGGCTCGTGGTACAAACCACGCTGGAAGACCTGGCCGGCAATTCAATCGGCAAACCGTTCGAAGTCGATGAGCTTCGGCCCGTCGAGCAAACGATCCGCACGGAAACAGTGTCGATACCGTTTACAATTTCACCGGCCGACAGCCGGTGAGCGAAAAGGTGCCGGGAACGAATGTCGCGTGAAAATTAGACCTGTCCCGCTTTCCTTCCCCGCTGAAGACCCATTAAATATGAGCAATATTACGCGACGCTCCTCGCGACGGCATGTCGTCGTCGTGTACTTGGCGGCCTTCACCGCAGCTGGCTGCGGGCTTCCAGTCAGCGAACAGTTGGCGCGTATAGAGACGTTGCAGGCGACGCTTGCAGACGTGGATAGCATTCGGGTGGATTTTTATATGGAGCCTGCGAGTATGGCGCGTACGCTGGATGAGTATGCAGCAAAGCGATTCAAGTCAGCTTTTTTGTCTAAGAACCTTGAGTTGGTTCCAAACTCGCATAAGCGTTCTGCAGACGCACATATCGAGTTACTGTGTGACTCATCAAAGCGTGGCGATATAGTCGTGTTTAAGCAGGGTGTGTATTCGTACAACGGGGTCTGCTTTCGCCTTCGCAATGACGACATTTCGACCATGCTTGACTCGTTGGCACGACAAGGAGGCACGCTCGATGATGTTCAACCGGTGGGTAAATAGGTACAAGTGGTCAATCGCAGAGAAAGAACACGAGAAAGAAAACGGGACAGGTCTAATTCTCGACGGCCTGACTTCTTTGCTATTAAATGGCGATTTTGCTCGGTGATCTGCCTATTTCTTGCCGCGCGTCGCTACTAGGGCTTGGGTCGCCCAGGCGGTTGTGGATAGTTGCTGAGCGTAGCTGTCGACGCCGCGCGGGCGAGTCGTGGCCGGCCAACTGCCGTCGCCGTTCTGCGTGGCAAGCAGAAATTTTCGGCCGCGGGCAATCATCGCCGCTTCGGTCGGTTGCTTCTGTGCGGCGAGCGCCAACAGCACGAGCGCCGTGTCGAACGCCTCTGGTGGCGAATTGACAAACGGTCCCCAGCCCCCCTCGGGGGACTCGCCCTGGCGGATAATCTCGAGCGAGCGGGCGCGCTGACGGTCCGCCGCCGGACTCGCCACGTCCACAAGCGCCCAGAGCGTGGCGGCCGCGTCGAGCACGCTGCGGGGCTCGGTCGTTTCCAACCAGCCCTGGGCTTTGGCGATCGCCGCTCGATACTTGGCCTTATCGGCAGCCGCCAGTGTGGCCACGGCCATGCGGGTCGCCAGCACGCGTCCGTAGGTGACGGGCGAACCCACGCTGCCCGCCGCGTCGATCTCCCAACCGCCGTCGGGCATCTGCAATTCCGCCACCAGCGCCGCCGCCTGGGCCAGTTGACCCCGATCTTCGATCGCCCGCGACCCGATCGCGTCGACAAGCGCCGCTGCAAACTGAATTCGGGCCAGCTTCTTGTCTTTGAACGGTCCTTCCGGACCGTTGGCGTCCCACCGCTCGGGCCGGGACAAAAACTCGAGCGTGTCGGAGAGCGGAGCGCGATTGTTCAGGTCGCCCGACTTTAGCGCCGCCAACAGCGCTCGGGCCGCGTCGCCGCTATTGTGGCACGAGTAACAGGCGTTCTCCTTCGCCCATCGCGGAACCTCGGCGGCCAGAAACGCCACCGCCCGGGCTTCGGCCGCGCGCGGCGCAGGCTCTTCGGCCGCGGCGTTCGAACAAACGGCGCCGCACGCGGCAAGCGCAATTGCCAGAAATGCGATCGCGGTGCTTGCCGGCCGTTTCATGACTCGCTCGGCTCTAGGGCGCGTTTCAAACGACTCGCAACGGCTGTTTCGTCCGATTTCTCTGGAAATTCCGAATGGCGGACGCCAAATGTCCGTGCGACACGCACTAGATCCGCTCGATGATCGTGGCGGTCGCCATGCCGTGGCCGATGCACATGGTTTGCAATCCCAGCCGGCCGCCCGTGGCTTCCAGCCCGACCAGCATCTTCGCGAACAATCCGGCGCCGGTCGCACCCAGCGGATGGCCGTGGGCGATAGCGCCCCCCCAGGGATTTACTTTCTCGAGATTGGCCTTCAACTCCTTGGCCCAGGCCAACACGACCGAGGCGAAGGCCTCGTTGATCTCGATCCAGTCGATGTCGTCGATCGTCAGTCCGGCCCGTTTTAGCGCCTTGAGCGTGGCCGGAATGACCCCGGCCAATTGCAGCGTCGGATCGTCTCCCACGGCGACGCGTGCCAAGAACCTTGCCCGCGGGCGCAGCCCTTCGCTTTGGGCCACTTCGCGATCGGCGATCAGCACGGCCGCCGCGCCGTCGGAGATCTGGCTAGAGTTGGCTGCGGTGACCACGCCGTTGCCATCCGGCCGAAAGACCGTGGCCAACGAGGCGATCTTGGCCGGGTCGAGCGTATCGCGAATGCCCTCGTCGCGAGCGAACGTGGCCAGGATTCCGGCCGCGTCCATGCCCGCGGTGGGCAGGATCTCGCGGTTGCGCTTCTCGCGCGCCGCGGCGCTGGCGCGGCGGTGGCTTTCCATCGAAAACTCGTCGACGTCGCGTCGGGTGATCTTGTACTTCTCGGCCAGCCGTTCGGCGCTTTCGCCCTGGTGAATGAGATTGAATTTGGCCAACTGCGGATTGAGCTTGTCGAGCGAGCCCACGTCGCTGAACATGGGCACGCGTGTCATGTGCTCGACGCCGGCGCCGATCGCATACTGAGCATCGCCCGCGCCGATCTGCTGAGCCGCGAAATGAATCGCCTGCTGGCTGGAGCCGCACATGCGATTGAGCGTCACTGCCGGCACTTCGACGGGAAAGCCGGCCAACAGCACGGCCAGGCGGCCGACGTTGGCGCCTTGCTCGCCGGCCTGGCTGACACAGCCGGTCACGACGTCCTCGATTTTGGCGGGCGACACCTTGGCGCGTTCGCACAAGCCGGCCAGCGCGCCGGCCAGGATCGAGTCGGGCCGAACTTCGCGAAACGCGCCGCCCTTGCGGCCGAACGGCGTTCGCACGGCTTCAATGACAACCGGTTGGGGCATGACTAAGCTCCTCGTCGAAATAAGTTGGTTTTTCGATTGCGACAGCCGTGGCGGCGATTGTTATTCGTCCCTAAGTGCCTATCCGAGAACTGTCTCGGATAGGGGGACAGTCCCATTTTACTCGCAAGGCCTCGCAAAATTGGGACAGTCCCCGACAGTTCTCGGATAGGCACTACGTTTCATCGCCCGATCAGGTCGACAGGCCGCTCGACCGTAAGCTCGTTCCGCACGTTGCCCGTGTTGAGTGTGCCGGCCGGTTCGAACAAGAGCACGTGAACTTCCTCGACGGCGCTGGGGCGATGTTCGGTTCCGCGCGGCACGATCACCATCTCGCCCGCGGCGATTTCCATGGTTTGCTCCTGGCCCGAGGGATCGCGATAGTCCATCCGCAACATGCCGTGCAGCACGAGAAACAGTTCGTCCTCGTCGGCATGATGGTGCCACACGAACGAACCCTGTAGCTTGACCAGTTTTACGTGCTGGCCGTTGAGCTCGCCGACGATCCGAGGGCTCCAGTGCTCGTCGAACTCGGCCAGTTTCTCGGCGATTCGGATTTTCCGCATCTTGATAATTCTCCGCGCGGCGCCGGCCGTTCGACGCTCAGCCTGCCGTGCGCTCGTAATAGTCGCCGTATTTTTCGCGCAGCGCGGACTTCAAGAACTTGCCGGCCGAAGTGCGCGGAATCTCCGTGGCAAACTCGACGGCGTCGGGCAGCCACCACTTGGCAAACTGCGGCTCGATGAACTTGATCAATTCGGCCGAAGTGGCCGTGCGCGATTTCTTGAGCACCACGATCGCCAGCGGCCGCTCGGCCCATTTGGGATGCGTGGCCGGAATGACCGCCGCCTCGGCCACGGCCGGGTGACCCATGAGCGCGTTCTCCAGCGCCACCGAGCTGATCCATTCGCCACCGCTCTTGATTACGTCTTTGGCCCGATCTTGCAGGTGCAGGCACCCGAAAGGATCGATCGCCACGATGTCCCCCGTGCGAAACCAGCCGTCCTCGGTGAACGAAGTGGCCGCGTCAGGGCGATTGTAGTAGCCGCTGGCAATCCACGGACCGCGCACTTCCAGCTCGCCCATCGACTGACCGTCCCAAGGCACGATTCCGTTTTCGTTGCGGGCCCGAATCTCTACAAGCGCGCACGGACGACCCTGCTTCGAGCGAAACGAGATCTGCTCGTCCATCGAGGCCGTCGACAGCCGATGCGGCATGCTGCCGATCGTGCCGATGGGACACAGCTCCGTCATGCCCCAGGAGTGTACGATCTGCAACTTGTGCCGCTGGAGAAAGCCCTCGATCATGCTCCGCGGCGCCGCCGATCCGCCGGTGATAACCGAGCGCACCGCGCTCAAGTCGTAGAGGCCCGGGTTGTCGTCCAGAATCTGCAGCATCCCCAGCCAGATCGTGGGCACGCCGCCGGTGATCGTCACCCGTTCCGAAACCAACAGCTCCAGCAGGCTGGGCGGATCGAGGAACGGCCCGGGAAACACCTGTTTGGCGCCCACCAGCAGGCAACTGAACGGCAGTCCCCAGGCGTTGGCATGGAACATGGGCACCACGGCCATCACCGTGTCCATCTCGTTCAGGCCCAGCGTGTCGGCCATGGCGCTGGCCATCGAGTGCAGCACGATCGCGCGATGCGAAGCCAGCACTCCCTTGGGCATGCCGGTCGTGCCCGAGGTATAGCACATCGCCGCGGCCTGACGTTCGTCCAACTCCTTGTACACGAACTGCGACTCGTCGGCATCGGCCAGCAGCGCTTCGTAGTCCAACGTGCCGGGGGGCAGCGGCTTGTCGCTCGAACGGACGACGATCACGTGCTCGAATGGAACTGTATTGCGGAACTTGTCGAACAAGTCCCACAGCACTTCGTCGACGATCACGGCCTTGTCGCCGGCATGACTGGCGATGTAGGTCAGATCGTTTTCGTGCAACCGCAGATTGAGCGTGTGCAGCACGGCGCCCGAGCAGGGAATTGCCAAATAAGCTTCCAGGTGCTGGTGATGATTCCAGCAGAACGTGGCTACGCGGTCGCTGTCGCCGATGCCCAACTTCGCCAGCGCCACCGACAGTTGCTTGGCGCGCTTGATCATGTCTCCATAGGTGTAGCGGTGCAGCGAGCGATCGGGGCGGCGGGTCACGATTTCGCGATCGTAATGCAATTGCTCCGCGCGGCGCAACAGCGCGGGAATCGTCAACTGGAAATCCATGATCAAGCCATGCATGTTTTGCCGCCCTCAATCGAATCGTGAAATGGAATGGTTGGTTCTTGTGAGCTCGTTCTGGAGCCGGCTATCTCGGCGCTCGCGCTGCCCGCCGAGCCAGGCGCGTGCCGAAACCGCCGGCATGGGAAGTGCCCGCCCCCAGTGGCCAAATTGTATCCGTGGCTAAATTGTATCCCGGCCACGGGCGCCGCAATATACCCTCGCGCCGCATACCCTCGCGCCGCTGGACCGACCGCATCGAGGGCCCGCTTGGCGCTAGCGGACGACCGCCAGCGGCAGGCGATTCTCGCGAGCCCAACGTGCCCAATGCTCGGCCGAACGGGTCAGAAGGATGGCCTTCATCTCCTCGACGGTGCCGTCTTTGATTTGCAGCAAGGTCTTCAGCCGGGCCCAAAAGTGCGGCTCGAGCGCCGCCACGGCCAGCCAACCGTCGCTCGTGGCGTAGATATTGTAGTTGGGCCAGCCCCCGCCCAGCCGGGCGCCGGGCGATGTCAGCCCATGCGCTAGCGGCAGCGTGAAGAACTCCAAAGCGACGGCGATGGGCACCATGCTAAACACCCCTTCGCCGGTCCGCGCTCGTTCGGCCAGCACCGCCAGGGCGTGACTCACGGCCGTTTGCGCGCCGGCCATGTCGGCCAGCAGCGTAGCCGGCATCGCCGGCGGGCTAAGTAAACCGACACTGGCCTGATAGGTCAGGTCGTGCCCGGTCAATTCCTCGTCCGGCGGCGCGTGGCCGACGATCGCCACCTGGCACAGCCGCGGAAACCGCGCGTGCAGATCGTTCCATGCCAACCCCAGTCGGGCCAGCGAGGCCGGCAGCGTGGAGGTAATGAGCAGATCGGCCGCGGCCAGATGAACGTCCAACTGGCCGCGATCGGCCGGTTGCTTGAGATTGAGCTCGAGCACTTGCTGGTTGCCGACCAGGCTCCGATAAAGATCGGGGCAATTGCGCCCGAGCGGGTCTCCGCCCGGCGGTTCCACCTTGACGATTTCGGCTCCCCAGCGGTGCAATTGCGAAACGGCCGCCGGCCCTGGCATATTGAAGGCCACGGTGACAATCTTGATTCCGGCAAGCGGTTGCATGGTGCGTTCCAAATTGACTGTTGAGTGATGGCCAGCGCTTTCGCTCCATCTTCGGCAAGGCGACCGAGGGCATGCAAGGGTCGGCGCTTGATTTTCGTGCGCCGCCGTGACAGATTGACGCTTCGCCCGTCGTGAACGCACCACCGAAATACGCCAGCTAGAGCGAGCATTCATGTTCGATGTCGGTTTGCCCCTGGGATTGGTCAGCGCCGAGGCCAAAGCCAAAACCGCGGCCAGCGTCTGCTTTCTCGAAGGTCCGGCCTGGCATCCCAGCGGCACTCTGTACTTCAGCGACATTGCCGGCAATCGCATCCTCAAGCTGTCGAGCGACGGCCAGGTATCGGTATTTCGCGAAGACAGCGGGCGGACCAACGGCAACACGTTCGACGCCCAGGGACGACTCATCAGTTGCGAGGGGGCCGAGTTCGGGCCCGGGGGACGCCGCCGGCTGGTGCGCACCACGCTGGAAACTGGCGCGGTGGAAGTCCTGACCGAGCGATTCGAAGGCAAGCGTTACAACGCACCCAACGACGTGGTCGTGGATCGCCGCGGCCGCATTTGGTTTACAGATCCCTATTATTGGACCGACCGCGACAGTCTGGAGATGGGCGCCGAGGCCGTGTACATGATCGACGGCGGCACGGTGCGCCGCGTGCTCTCGCAGCCCGACATCGGACGGCCCAACGGCCTGGCCATCACCCCCGACGCCAAGACGCTGTACGTCATCGACAGCCATTCCGTGGCCGGCGGCAATCGCAAGATCTGGGCCTTCGACGTCAGCGACCAAGGCGCGCTGGCCAATCAGCGATTGGTGTTCGACTTCGGGCAGGGACGGGGCGGCGACGGAATGCGGCTCGATCGGGCCGGCAATCTCTGGGTCGCGGCTGGAGTGCTCAAGCCGCGCCACGGGCACGAGACGGGCGACGTGAAGACCGGCATTCACGTCATCTCACCGGCTGGAAAATTGTTGGGCCGAATTCCGATTCCCGAAGACGTGCTGACAAACCTGACCTTTGGCGGCCCGGATTTCAAAACGTTGTTCGTCACTTCCGGAAAAACCGTGTTTCGCATCGATGCCGACGTGCCCGGCTATTCGCTTTACCCGCCGCTGGGCGAGTGAGCGTATCCGAGCGTCGCGATTTAATTGAGTACCCAAATGGGACGAGCCGCCATGCTTCGTTACTACCTACTACTAGCTGTACAGACCCTGCTTGTCGCGAACTGCGACGTCGTTGCCGCCGACGTCCAGGACGCGAAGAAACCCAATGTGCTGTTCATCGCTGTCGACGATTTGAATACGTCCATGGGTTGCTATGGAGATCCGCTGGTCAAAACCCCCAACATCGACCGGCTCGCCGCCCGCGGTGTGCGTTTCGATAAGGCCTATTGCCAGTTTCCTTTGTGCAGCCCCAGCCGCGTCTCGATGTTGACGGGCCTGCGGCCGGAAACCACCCGCATCTTCGAGCTGAAGACCGATTTCCGCACGATCCTGCCCGATGCCATCACGCTGCCGCAGGCCTTCCAGCGCGCCGGTTACTTCACGGCCCGCGTGGGCAAGCTGTTCCACTACGGTGTGCCGGGCCAGATCGGCACTAGCGGCCTCGACGATCCGCGCTCCTGGAATCAGGTGGTCAATCCGCGCGGCCGCGACAAGGACGAAGAAGATCGGGTCACCAACTACACGCCCAAGCGGGGTCTGGGCTCGGCCATGTCGTTCTACGCCGCCGACGGCACGGACGAGGAGCAGACCGACGGCAAGTCGGCCGGCGAAGCCATTCGCCTGCTCGAAGAGCGCGGCAAGGAGCCGCTGTTCCTCGGCGTGGGTTTCTATCGCCCTCACACACCGTACATTGCCCCGAAGAGCTACTTCGACATGTACCCGCTCGCCTCGATCAAGTTGCCCGACAATCCGGCGGATGACTGGGATGATATTCCCGAGCCGGCGCTTAACGTCCGCCCCTTCAACTACGGGCTGACCGACGAGCAGTGCCGCGAGTGCAAGCGTGCTTATTTCGCGTCGATCTCGTTCATGGATGCGCAAGTCGGCCGGCTGCTCGACGCGCTCGATCGTTTGAAACTGGCCGACAATACGATCGTGGTCTTGTGGGGCGACCACGGTTATCTGCTGGGCCAGCACGGGCAATGGATGAAGCAGAGCTTGTTCGAGGAATCCGCGCGGGTGCCGCTGCTGATTGCGGCGCCGGGCGCGAAAGGCAACGGACAGGGTTGCCCGCGCGTGGTGGAGACGATCGACATTTACCCAACGCTGTGCGATCTGGCGGCCGTCCCCAGGCCCGATAACCTGCCCGGCGCGAGCTTGCGTCCACTGCTTGAAGACCCAACGGCGCCTTGGTCGCGGCCGGCCTTCACGCAGGTGCAGCGGCAGGGCTTTCCCGGCCGCTCGGTGCGCACGGAGCGCTGGCGTTACACCGAATGGGATCACGGCCGCAAGGGCGTTGAACTGTACGATCACGACGCCGACCCGCGCGAGTTCAAAAATCTGGCTCGCGATCCCAAGCACGCCGCCACGGTCCGCGAGCTGCGCGGAATGCTTCGCAAGACTTTTGCCGACGAGGGCGCGTCCGCGGCGAAGAATGCCGATGGACGATAGCGATGCAACGTGGGACGTGGTGGTCGTGGGCGCGGGAGCGGCCGGGTTGATGGCGGCGGCCACGGCGGCGGCCCGCGGTCGACGGACGCTGCTCCTCGAAAAGAACCGCAAGCCGGGCGTCAAGATCCTGATGTCGGGCGGAACCCGCTGCAACATCACGCAAGCCACGGACAATGCCGGCATCGTGGCCCAGTTCGGCAAGCAAGGCCGCTTCCTGCACTCGGCGCTGGCGGCGCTGGGGGTCGACGCCACGATCGCGCTGTTTGAGTCCGAAGGACTGGCGACGAAGATCGAAAGCACGGGCAAGATTTTTCCGGCCAACGACCGCGCGACCGACGTGCTGGCCGCGCTGCTGCGGCGGCTCGTGCGTAGCGGCGCCACGCTGGCCCTGGACGAACCCCTGGTCGAGATCGAGCGCGCCGAGGAAGGTTTTCTTCTACGGACCAGTAAGCGCACCTTGAACGTCGCGCGGCTGCTCATTACCAGCGGCGGGCAGTCGTATCCCGGTTGCGGCACGACCGGCGAGGGTTACGCCTGGGCCCGGCAGTTCGGCCATACGATTGTCGCGCCGCGGCCGGCGCTTGTGCCCCTGACCACCGACGCCCCCTGGGTTCGCGAGTTGCGCGGGATCACGGTGCCCGATGTGGCGCTGCGCGTGATGGACAACAGCGGCGAAGCGCCGCGCACGGCCAAGGCTCGTCCGCTGGCCGAGCGGCGCGGATCGTTTCTGTTCACGCACTTCGGCCTCTCGGGCCCGGTGGTGTTGGATGTCAGCCGCGCAATTAGCGGACACGCCAATCCGCGATCGTTGACGCTCGAGTGCGATTTTCTGCCCTCCCTCGCCGCCGGCGAATTGAACGACTCGCTCGCGCGGCAAGCCGCCGCCGAGGGCAAGAAGCAACTCGTGAGCCTGTTGCCCGAGCTGCTCCCGCGGCGATTGAGCGAAGCGCTATTGATTGCCGCGGGACTATCGCCCACTCAGAAAGCGGCGGAGGCTGGAGCAGCGGCCCGCGCCCGCATGGTGGATGCCGTGAAACGGACCGCGATTCCGCTGAGCGGCACGTGCGGATTCAAGAAGGCCGAAGTCACGGCCGGCGGCGTCGCGCTTGACGAGGTCGATTCGCGCACCATGCAAAGCAAGCTGGCGGCGAACTTGTATCTGGCCGGCGAAGTACTGGACCTGGACGGACCGATCGGCGGCTACAACTTTCAAGCGGCCTGGAGCACAGGCTTTTT
>JANNQN010000206.1:0-4768 GCA_031400775.1 Planctomycetia bacterium
TTCGCATCACCGACCAAATCGTCGGCCAGAAGGATGAGGAAATCAACGAGCTGAAACGCCAGCTCGAAGAGTTGCCCGGCACCATGAGCACCAAGGCAGCGACGGACGGAGCGATCGCCGAAGTGCTGGACCGCGACGAGATCATTCAAGTGGAGCGGGAGCGACTGCAACAACTGCAACTCGAATGGCGCCAGAAAATCGGCAAAGCCGAGACCGACCTCTCGGTCGAACGAGCCAAGATCGGCCGCGAACGCGCGGAGATTGCCGACAAGATGCAGCTCTACGCGCTGGGACAGGAACCTCGGACCCAGGGTGGCAATACGTCCGATCCCTCCAAGCCGGTACGCGGTCGCTGGCTCAGCATGTTGGGTCTTAAGGAAGTCGACGAGACTTCGGAGAAGAAGGACAAGTGACGCCGCGCGTGGCGCTAGTGCGCGGCGATTGTTCTGACGCCTATTCGCTGCCCGTGCCGATGCCCGAAGTGCTCGACAAGATCTGCTCGGCCGCGGCCACGCCCGCCGGATCGCTCTTTCGCAGGCGCGCCAATTCCGCGCTGGCGGCCGGCTTGGGACAGGCCAGCAAATAACCCACGATCGCGCGGCGAATCGCCGGATCGGAATAGACCGGATCGTCGTACAGCCGGCTGATGCGCGCCAGCGATTCCCAATCGTTCCACCGCGCCAGATCGGTGATCGCCGTGGCGGCAAACTCCGCCCGCGCCAGCACCCGTCCGAGCGCCGCCGAGAGTCGCCCGATGGGAATGTCGCGGCCAAACTCCTGGTAGAACCGCAGGGCGACGATCGCGTGTCGCACGTCGCCGTCGGCCGCGCGGGGATTCGCCAGATAGCGCGATTCGATCAGCTCCAGTCCGGCGGTTCCCCGCAGCAGCAGGTAACCGCCCAAGATACCGTCGAAGCCGGCTCGAAAATCGTCCTCCGGCGCGAGAATCATCTTCTCCAGAAACACGGCGTTCTCGCGCCGGTCGCGCGCGTCGGGCGCGAGCCCCAGCGCCATCCCGTAGAATCCCTTTCGCGCGGCCGGAATTCGCTCTTCGCCCAGCCAATCCTTCATCCGCGAGAGCGGCAGAGCATCGGCCGCGCGGGCCACGTCGCGAAAGGTCGCATGGCCGAATTCCAAGTAGGCGTCCTGAGCGATCAGCGGATCGGGATGTTCCAGGAATCGAGCGAAGTATCGCAGGCGATCCACCGCCGGAATTTTCAGCGAAGGAGCCTTGGCCAGATAGCCGTACTCCTGTTCGTTGACCGCCACGGCGTGCCATCGCAAATCGGCGAGCGCCGGCTCGGGTGCTTGCGCGACTGGTGGATCCTGCTTGCCGGCGGGCGATCCGAAAATCACCAGCAAGCTGCCGGGCCGGGCAGTCATGTCGAGGTCTGCCGACATCGAGGTCGTGCCCCGCAGCCGCGCGGCTCCGGCAAGCGTTTTGTGCAGTCGCAGGCGTGTGCGCAGTTGGGGCGATTGCTCCTCGACTTCCACCAGCGCCGCCACCGCGGCCTGCTCGCGCAATTGGCACAGCGTGGGCTCGAGCGCCGTGCAGAAGGGACAAGCCGCGAGCGGAGCCGTCCAGCACGCCGCGATCGCGGCCGAAAGAGCCAATGCGCCGCGCAGCGAGCGACCGAACCGGCTATTTGACTTCTTTGCCATCGAGACGATAGATGGCCAGGTGCTTGCCATCGGGCCCTTTGACTTCGCGGATCGAGAAGGTGCCTTCGACGCTCACCGGACGCACGGTAAACGTGGTTGTAGCGCCCGACACCATCTCCACAAGAATGCAATCGTGCAGCAGCGCGCCGGGTCCAAAGCAGCACTCCATGTTGTCGCGGACCAGCACGAACTGTCTGATGCCCGTCTGCTGAAAGCTCGGCAAGATAAAGCCGCGAATGCGAATCGCCTTGCCGTCGAGCTCTTTGACCTTGGGTGTTAGCGCGGTCTGGTCGTAGGGATCCCCCTTCTTGAGATCGAGCTTGACGTCGTCGAACGTCACGCTTTTGACCCCGGCATCGGGAGCGGCCTGGCACTCGACGAGTGGTCTGGCCGGCCCGGCAATCGCCAACAGGAGCAGGATCAGGGCCAGTTTGGGAGTACGATCGATCATTGCACGTAGTCGGCCTCGAGGTGATAGAGCACGCCTCCTGTGGCGCCACTCACGGCAGTATCGACCGGAGCCACGTGAAACTTGCCCGCCACCTTGTGCAATCGAGATTGAAACGTCAACCGCTTGGCGCCGACCAGGGTCACCTGAATGCGGTCGGTAATCTTGGGATTGCCGCCGAAGCAGCAATCGCCCTGGTCGCGAACCAGCAGGAACTGGCGAATCCCGTCCTTTTCACGGCCCGGGTAGATGAATCCCTTGATGAAGATATTCCTGCCCTCAAGCTCTAGCGCCGACGGCGGCACGACCTGGCCGGCCTGTGCGGGATCGGGTTGCAGATCCGAGTAGGAAATCCGCTCGTATCCGTCGGGCACCTCGGTCAGGTAATCGTACGTCAGCCAAGCTGGTCCCAGAACCGCGAACGCGAGCGACAGTGCCAGCCCGGCCCGCGCCACCCCGGCGCCGGTCAGCTCATCGCTGCGTCGCTTGATCTGCACCAATGCATAGATTGCCAACGGAATGCCGATTAGCGGCAGCGCGACCAGCATCCAGTCCAGCACGGCCAGGCACGACATCAGCCCGACGATCAGGCTGGCCACGGCCGCGGTGCTCAGGGCCCGATAACGCTCGTAGTAGTCGGCGTCGGCTTGGCGAATTTCGAGTTCGGTGCTCATGGCTCTGCGCGTGCGGCCTTCTCAATTGGCTGCGTGTTGTCCACCTTTGAGAATAATCCAGAACGCGCAGCCCAGCAGCACGGCCGCCGCGGAAAGACCCGCGAAAACACCCACGCTACGATCCTCCTGGGGCGTCTCGGTGCGAGCGTCTTTCGACAGTCGCGGCGCCGCCGCCGCGCCGCTGGCAGCCTCCGGCGTGGCGGGCTTCGAAGTCGCTGCTCCTGCCGCAGCGGCGGGTTTCTTTTCCGCCGGCGCCGGTTCCGCCGGCTTGCTGGAAACGGCCGGCGTTTCGCTATTGCTTTCTGTTAACGGCCCGGCTTCAGATGCGGGTTTCGCATCGCTTGCCGGCTTAGCATCGCCCGCCACGGCGGGCGGCGTCGTTGCGGCCGGCTTGTCTCCGCTGGCGGGCGTTCCCGCTCCCAGCGGAAAGAACAACGTGCTGGCCCGTTTTACGGTCTCGGGATCGAGCTTGGCCAACTCGTCGATGCGCTCCTTGGCTTTGGGCAACGGGCAAGCGCGCAAGTAATTGATCACCGGCACGCGGACCCAATTCGAGTCGTCGTTGGCGTTCTTGAACAACTCGACCAGCCGGTCCATCACCGACCAGTCTTCCCACCGCGCCAGATCGGGGATCACGAGATCGGCCAGTTGCGGCCGTTCGAGCATCATGCGAATGCCCACGAGCAGCCGCTCGCGCGGAATGATCTTCTCCTCCGTGCCGTGAAACCGCAGCGCCATGATCGTGGCATAGGTGTCGGTGTACTCGGCATCCTTGTTCTTCAGGAACAGGTCTTCGACCAGCGGCATGCCCTCGGGCCCCTTGAGCGTCAGGTAGGCCGCCACCAGGGCATCGAGCGCGCCTTTGGTTTGCCGATCCTTGGATTGAATCAACTCCTCCAGCATAGGCAGGTCCTCGGGCTTGCCGCACACGCCCAACATGGTCAGGTAAAGCCGCCGACGGCTGACCGGGATCTGCGGACTCTTGATCCACTCGATCAACTTGTCGTGCTTCATCCGATCCTTGAGGCCGATGACGCCGGCATAGGGCGTTTTGGCAAACTCGTCGTAGGCGTCGCGAGCCAGCATCTCGTCGCTATCTTCCAGATAGTCCTGAAAGAAGGCCAGGCGATCGGCGCCTTCCTTGGGCAGCTCGATCGACTTGGCGACGTACGCTTGCCCGCGCTCGCTGATGACGATCGGGGTGCCCCAATTAATCGCCGGCGGGTCGATGCCCATGATCAGGAACGTCGATCCGGCCGGGCTGTCGCCGAAGTAAACCGTCTCGATTTTTCGGTTCGCGCCCAGCTCTTTTTCGCCCTTGAGGATCTTGATGATTTCGAACTTGGCCTTGGCCACGTCGAGCGAGCTGTTCGGGGCGTCGGCGGCGGGTCGCGGAGGCGGCTCGACGAGCTTGGCGATGACCGCCACTTGCGAGTTGGCGATCTCTTCGCCGAAAGTGAGCGACACGGCGCTGCAAAACGGGCAAGCCATGGCACGGCTGGCCAGCGAGGTTGAAACTGCTATCGCGGCAACCGCGGCGAGCAGGCCCAGGGCGATTCGTGAAGGACGGATCATTGTGTCGTGCTCCTGGCACCTGAGTGTTGGAAGTCAGTTGGTCGCGCGGGGGGCGCGACGAGTACCGCGAGGGCTTATGGCGTCGCGCTAAGCGCCTTGGCAACGTCGGTCCGGTAGGCGGCCATCGCTGGCAGATATCCCACCACCGAGGCCAGCACGATCAATGCTGGAATTATAACCAACTCGTAGCCGACAAACTGCAAGAAGCCGATGGAAACGCCCGTTTGGGCGGCAATCCAGGGACTTAGGACGGCGATCAGGGCGTGCCCCACGGCCCACCCCAGCAGGCCGCCCCCCAGGCTCAGCAGAATCGATTCCAATAGCACCAACAGCATTACCGTCCGACGGCCGGCCCCCAGGGCTCGCACCACGGCGATCTCGTGTCGCCGCTCGCTCATCGAATTGTAAA
>JANNQN010000207.1:0-1766 GCA_031400775.1 Planctomycetia bacterium
CAATCCCCATGCCTGCGCCAATGCGTCGTGCGCGTTCGGCTCTCCATCACATGCCCACAGTGGCTCCACCGGCAGTTGCAGCGCCAATGGCCTTTGTTGCAATTCGAATTCGCGCCATGACTTCTGCACTTCCATGCCGCCCATCATTCTGGCCGCTGAAACGAGATACCCCAACCGGCGCCTCTGGGCGGCGTTCAGGCTGCGCAGGTCGATGTCGGGCTCGCTCTGAAAGGCCTTGATCCAGTCGCCCATCAACCCGTGGCAAGCCCTGAGCCCGTCAGGTTGCTTGCTCAGGTCGAGGGAATTGACCAGGTCTTGCTTCATGGCTTCAGCGATTTCAGGTCGTATCCGAATTCCTTGAAGTACCCAAGAACGAGATCTATGCTCGTCCGCAGTCCTCTGGTATTGCCAACATAGGTTTTGATTGAGTCCAGCGCGAGTTCGCGAAACTTCACGGGGTCGGTGAGACCGGCCGCAATCAAGCTGCGAATGTCGTGGCGATCATGCTCCGCAAAGCGGCCGAGTTTTGAGATGATCAGATCCACGGGCGCCAATATGTGGAGATCAAATCCCGGGGCGTTCATGGGCAGCGGATTGGCCCGGTCGACATAACCCTCCTGGATCGGGCCCAAAGACTGTCGGTAATTTTGGTCAAGATGCAGGCTTTTCTCTTCACCGGTGTCATCGGTGTACGTCACGACGACCTCAGGCAAATGCAATTGGGATTCGAATTCCGCATCGACGGCTTTGGCGAATGCGCTGTGGGTGTTCATCGAATTAATCCCGGCTTCAATTTTATGCCGCTGCACTTCGCCGGTGGGGATGGGTATAGGCCGGGCGTCCCGCAGGACTTGAAGAAAGCCAGGGCCTGGCCTCTCGAGGGCAAGGGGTGACTTCGGGATGGCTTCGTTTGCGGCGCTTGGTGCGAGCTGGCATGGCGTGCGTCGTTTAGACTCCACCGGGTCAACTACACGGGCGAATCCAACCGTCATGGCGCGCAAGTCCCCCCTCGAAGCAACTACCCTGAATGGCCCGTCCGGTGCCACCCGCGCCAGTGCGGTGTACGAGCGACTGCGGGTGGACATTACGCACGGTGTGTTGGAGCCGGGCAGCAAGTTGCGCGTGGGAGCGACCTGCGAGCGTTACGGCGTTGGCGCCAGTCCCCTGCGGGAGGCGCTGAGCCGTCTTTCGGCCGAGGGCCTGGTTTCGCGGACTGACCAGCGCGGATTCAGTGTGGCGGCCCTGAGCTGGCTGGAGTTGCCGATCCTTACACGCAACCGCGTGCAGTTGGAGAGTCTGGCTCTCGCGGAATCGATCGAGCGTCGCGACGCTGCCTGGGAAGACCAGATGACGCTGCTGGTGCACCGGCTTTCGCGCACACCACGTTCCCTGGCCACCGACCACTACCTGCCCAACAAAGACTGGGAAACCCTGCACCGCGAATTTCACCGCAGCCTGCTCGCGCGTTGTCCCTCGCGCTGGTTGCGGGCGTTCTGCGACAGCCTGGCCGACGAGGCCTACCGCTTCCGCCAACTGGCCGCTGTGCGGGTGTTCAGTTCACGCAACGAGCATGCTGAACACGTGGCGATCTTCGATGCGGCCGTGCAGGGGCACACCGAGGAAGCCGTACGCCTGCTGGCCGAGCATTACACGCGCACGGCAAGTGTGGTGGCCGAGCAGGCACGCGAGCGCGAGAGCCCGGGCTGAGCGGCGAATCTTCACCTGCCCGACTGGCACTTTGGCGTACGGGCCGACTTCCAGCGCTT
>JANNQN010000208.1:0-16508 GCA_031400775.1 Planctomycetia bacterium
GGCCAACGACTTGTCCCATTCGTCCTCGGGCTTGCTCAACGTCTTGCCGGTCCATTTTTCCAATAGCTCCACGGCCCGGCGGCTGCCGTTCTCTCTCAGGATCAGGCCGCGCAAAATCACTTGGCGAAATGCTTCCGGATCTTCCGGAACGCGATCGACCTGGGCCAGCCGCGTCAGGACCTCCTGCGCCGCCGAGCCTTCCACGATCGGCAACGCGCGCACCAGGTAAGCCCAGTTGTCGCCGCCGGGCTGTTGCGCCAAGCCCATTGCGATCGGCACTCGTCGATCGGGCTCGGCTTCGAACAACTCGCGCAGGTATTCGGCCGCCTTGGCGTCGCCGCTGGCGCCCAATACGGCGCAAATGCCGATCCGCAATCGCTTGGCGGGGTCGCCATCGAGCTTCTTGGCCAGCCGGTCCAGACGTTGGATCTGGACCAACGTCTCGGCGCTGGGATGCTCGGGAAGCTTGGCCAACACGGACAGTGCCGAGGTCGGCCATTTCGCCCCGTCGGCCAGCACCAGTTGCCGCTCTTCTTCATTGAACGTGGCAAAGAATTCTCGCGACACGTTTTCGATGTATCCGGCGAAACTATGGCCGCCCAGCATCACGCGGGCGTCTTCGTAGGCTTTGAGCAATTCGAGCTTGCGCCCAATGGTCCAACCGGCATGCAGGAAAGGAGCATGCATGAGTATCTGCATCTTCTCGACGCTGGGCATGTCGGACTTCAACTGCTCGACCATTTGCTCCGAAAGGCTCGGCTCTTGCAGATAAACCAACAAACGCACGAGCTCGCGATTCATGCGCGGATCGCTGGCCGGATACTCTTCGGCAAGCTGCGTGCGCAGGTCGACCACCGCCTCGGGCGCCACCTGGCCCTGTAGCAGCGCGAGTTGAATGACCCGCATTAAATCGAGAAACTCGTCATCGGCCAGATAACCGGTCAACAACTCGCTGCTGCGCTTGAGCACGCCTTCGACGGTTTCCTTGGGAGGAGATTGAGTTAGCAGGGCCACGGCCCCGGCGATGAACACGCGTGGCTGTTGACTTTCCAGAATCGTGGGTTGCCACTGGTCGCGCGCCACTTGCTCGAGCGCACGGCCGGCGGACCAGGCCACGTAACGGTCGGTCGAGGCCAGCAGTTCCGTAAGCTTTCCGGTGGGCATCGATTGGGCCGAGCGCACGAGCGCTTCGCTGGCCGCCCGCTGGACCGCCAGTTCCTTATCCTCCAGCAGCTCGCCCAAGCGATCCTGCGTGGATTCGTCGCTGTGCAGACCCATTAGATAGGCCGCCTTGACGCGCAATGCGCCCGCGTCGTCGCGCGAAGCCTCGACCAGCAACTCGGGCGTCGGATGCGGACCGAACAACTGCATCAATTCGAGAGCGCGGAGGCGGCGATGGACCGGAATCTTTTCGTCCGACACGGCGGCCGAAAGTTGTTTTCCCCAGTCGTCGCCCAATTGCTGCTTGACCAGCGCGATCCGTTGCCGGGCCCAGGCGCTCGATATCTGCGGCTGCTCGAGCGCCGCGATCAGTCCCTTGCCGCGATGCAACACGTGGTCGGGCACCTTGCCGTCCCACACCACGCGGTAAATGCCGCCCTCGGTGTCGCGCCCGCCGGTGCAGAAATACAGCCAGCCGTCCGGACCAACGCCGATATCCGTGACGTTCAGCGGCTGACCTTCCAGAAAAACCTCGGCCGACGCTTTATAGGTGGCGCCGTGCGGTTTGGTGCGAATCGTCAAGATCCTGCCGCGCGACCAGTCGCAGACGAACAGCGAGTTGTGGTAGCGCTTGGGGAACATGAAGTGTCCGTAGACTTCCATGCCCGCCGGCGACCCGCGCCCCATTTCCAATGTCGGCGGCAGGCTGTCGATGAAATAGTTGGGCCATTTCGCCCAGCCGCTTCGCCAACCGAATTCCGATCCGGCGCTGACGTGATTCAGTCGCGTCGGTCGATACCAGGGCATGCCGGTATCCCATTCCATGTCGGAATCGCAGGTGAACAGCTCGCCATCAGAATTGAAGGCCAGGTCGTAGGGATTTTGCAGTCCGCCGGCGAACAACTCAACGGCACTGCCCGCGGTGTCGGTGCGAATGATCGTGCCGCCGGGCGCGAGAATGCCCACGGCGTGGCCGCTGGCGTCTTCGAAGCGGGGCGTGACCAGGTCGCCTTCATAGAAATCGTGGTAGGGGCTGTTCAGCTCGGGCTTTTGCTCGGTATGCGAGAAATTACCCACCAGGATGTACAGCAGTCCGTCGGGCCCCAGAGTGAGCGAGTGCGGCCCGTGCTCCCCCATTTCACCGGTGAACTTCAAGACCGATTCGACCTGGTCGATCTGGCCATCCTGGTCGGCGTCGCTGAGCCGATACAGCCCCGGGCCCTGCGGGCCTTCGCCGATCGCGTACAATTTGCCGCTGACGGTCAGCAGGCCCTGGCAACCCTTCATTTCCTCGCAATAGGTCGATACCGTCTCGACCACGCCATCCTTATCGTTGTCGCGGACCACCAAGAGCGGGCCGTTTTCGCGCGAGGCGATGACCTGCCCGAATTCGTCAAACGTCATGCAGATCAGCGAGCCGGTTTCCTTGGGATCGACGACCCATTCGACGTGGAACTCGGGCGTGACCTTGAAGCGATCGCCGGCCCCGGCCACGCTGACTTCGTTGCCCCAGGGCAGCGTCGCATTCAAGACGCCGAAGCTGCGGGCGGCCAGCCACTGCACGTCATTGAAGCGCACTCGCTGCCATTGCGGAAACTCCTTGAGCGCGGTCTTCCAGCTTGCGTCCGACGAGTAATCGACGTGCGTGTTGCCCTGTTGCTTGACGACGACGCGCGCGACCAGGCCGGCCGAGCCACCCTCGGAATTCGAGGCCTGCACGGCCACGGTGTTGGCGCCCTGCACCAGGTACTTGGTGATGTCGTAGACGTCGAGGACCTTCCAGTTCTGTCCGCTGCCGATGTGCCGGCCGTTGACGTAAAGGTCATAGTTGTCATCGCAAGCGATCTGGATGATGCCGTGTTCCGGCGGACCCAGGTTGAAGGTCTTGCGGAAGTAACAAACGCCCTCGGGCGCGAGTTCTTTTTCGTAGGCCGGAGACCAGATCCATTGGGCCTCCTTGGCCGAAGCGTGCGGTGCATTGGCCCACACCGCGCCGACGGCGAAAGTCGCGACGGCCACCGCAAGCCAGCGCGAGACAGGATTGCGCGAAATGGATCGACGCCGGATAGCTGCACGCCGATGTGTCTGGAAGAGGTTTCGCATGCCATTGATCCTTCAATGCGGTGGGTACGAGATCCATTCGCAAACCCAAGCCCGGGCGCGAGGAAAGGCGCAGAGCCGCCAGTCAGCCCAGGGGCCATAGAGTACAGAGACAAGGGAAACCGGGCAACAGAGGTTCGCTAGCCGTGGGCCATTTGCTAGCACGCCCTCATCAGAAGACGATCGCAATCGAGACCCTCAGATCCGCCGCGGACGCCGCCGGGCGGACGCCGGTGAGTGTGTCGCCGCTACGCTCGGTTTGAGCAATTCGCCGATCATTCCCTGGGCGTCGCTGGCGTTGGCCGAGAGGCGCATCATCCACAGCGATTGAAACAGCCCGGTCGAATCAAACAGCTCGCCCTGGAAGCAACCCAAGATGCTGGCCGTAATCCGCGCGTTGGAGTCGGGATTGGCCGCGGTCGGCGCAAGGCAAGTCAAAAACGTGCTCCGCAGCGAGACGAGCGTCAAGCGCCAGGCCTGGCGGCCACCGGGACAGCCGCGGCGATCGGCCAGATCGACGGCGAAGTCGGCGGCCCGCTCGGCATCGAAGGCAAACTCGCTCACGTCCCCCAGGTGCATCAGCCCGCCCAACAGCACGTCGGTCCAGCGTTCGGCGCGGCGGCGGAGCCGGTTGAGCGAGGCGGCTTGGGCCGTGCCCAGTCCGTCCCAGTTCAACAACAACGCCAAGGCTCGGCGGCGGGCCTCGAGGTGCGAGTCCAGCACATTGCGGGCGATTATTTCGGTCTCATCGGTTTTCCAGCGGCGATCGCGCGCCACCAGCACGGCGGTCCAGACACGCGCGAGCATCTCGCTGGCAAAGATTTCGTCCAACACCCCCCGCGCTTCGATCCAGCAATCGAAGTCTTGCCGCGACGGTTGGGCGCCCAGTGCCGCGCACGATCTCAAGACTCGGTTCCAGCTTTCGAAGCGGCCCTTGGACGTGGTCCAGTATTGCTCCAAGTAGGGTGAGGGCGAGCTTGATGGCGGCGAAGCGGCAACCAGCAAAGGCCCGTTGAAGGCCACGAGCCCGGCCACTTCAATTAACTCGCGTGGATGCATAGTTCACTTCGAGGTGCCAGGGCGTCATGTCGACAGCGGGGGCCCCGGCGGAAAGGAGCGGTAGAGCCCGAGGGGATTCAGGGGCCTCCCGCTTTGCGAGGGCAGGAGCCATGCCTTGAAAGCAAACCGAGTGCCGCGAGCAGACCCCGGCGGAGCGCGGCGATCCAATTGGCGGAATTCAAGGCAGTTGCGTGGCAATCGCAGGGAATTTTGGCAGCGTCCGGCAAGAATGTCATGTTGACGAAATGCAACATGCGTTGACCGTCCGCCACGGGCGACGGCCAGAAGACGGTCCAGAAAAAAACACACGCCCGCCGAAATCCTGGCGGGCGTGTGTCGGGTGGCGATTTCCAACAGGAGCGCGAGTGTGCTACCGGCTGGAGTCGAGTTCTTCGTCAGCGACCGGCACGATCATCGGCCTGGCATGGCTGGGACCGACCACGGCGTCGTTCAGATGCTTGCCGGCGGCAACTTGCCCATCGTCGTTCACGTAGATGTTATCCTTGCAGCCGCGCGCCTTGCAGGTCGTCAGGTACTGAACGTGCAGATCTTCGAACAAGACGTTCTGGCCGCAATCCCCATGATTCAACGAACGGACCGGGGCTTCGGCATTGGGCGCGTCGGCCATCAGGGCGAAGTTTTGGCGGCGCAGATTCTTGGTCGCCTGGTATTTTCCGCCCGAGACGTAGCCGATGTTGTAGCCGTAGCTGCCCCCCATCTTCCTTTGCAAGACGATCAGCCGCGGGCCCTGGGCACGCTGCAGTTCGTGCGCCGTGGGGACCAGCACGTCCGTATCCTCCTCGGCAAACGACGAGGCGGGACAGATAATGACGCGAGGATTGGCCAGGAAGCCGCCTTCGATGAGCTTCGAGGCGTAGATGCCGGCGGCGGCGCATTCGCCCTGGGCCGGGATGTCGGGGAAGTAGCCCTGGTGCAAATCGCTGTAGTTGGTGAGCCCCATTCCCAGCTCGCGCAGGTTGTTCTGGCAGCCGAGCAACCGAGCCGCGAAGCGGCTTTGATTCAAGGCCGGGAAAAACAGCATGGTGGCGGCGAGGAAGATGCCGGCCGCCACGACCATGTCGGTCAGCCGCCAGGAACTGGGCGCGTAGGCCGGAGCTGACGGCGCCGGCAATATCCGCGCCTGCTCGGCGACGAACTCGCACGTGCGATGCGCCAACCCCAGCGGCGCATGATAGTGCTCGCGGTCGCAGGCCAACGGCTGCAGGCTGCGAGAGAGCAGGTCCAGCTCTCGTTTAAGTTGTGGGTCGCGGCTCAATTGAGCTTCGACGCTTTGATGTTCGTCGGGCTCCAGCGCCGACAGCAAGTAACCGATCAGTTGCTCTCGCATTGCAATCGCTACTTCTCAGAGTTGGGTTGACTTTGCAGCCAGGACTCATTGAGCTTCAAGATCGCGGAGTGGAGCCGGCTTTTGACGGTTCCCACCGGAATCTTGAGGATGTTGGCTGCTTCTCGGTATTTCAATCCCTGGTAGTAAACCAGGGTTACGGCCTCACGCAACAAATCGGGAAGTTGATCCACGGCGCCGCGAATCCAATCGCGCTGTTGCGTGCTGTCGGCACGCGCATCGGGGCTGGGCTCCTTGCTGACCAAAAGATCCATCAGTGAGCCAAGGTCGCTGCCGTCGTCTTGCTTGGTAGTGCGATCTAAACTCACACTTCGATGGCGCTTGTTGCGGCGTTGGGCGTCGATAGCCTGGTTTGTGGCGATCGTATATAGCCACGGCCGGAACTTTCGCCCTTCTTCGAACTGGTCGCATTTCAGATGGACCTGCAAAAAAGTCGCCTGGAAGGCGTCTTCGGCCATGCCGGCGTCGCCCAAGTAGCGTCGCAAGTAGCTGTACAGCTCGCGCTCGTACCGCCGCACCAATTCGGAAAACGCCAGACGATCAGCTTGATCGCGGTAGGCCAGCAGCAGCGCCTCGTCCGACATCGCTGTCGGATCGGACGTTTCCACCGGATTTGGCTGGTTTCGAATTGCCTTGCTCATCGTTCAGTACGAGCCGCTGGCTGAGAGAGTTCGACCGAGTGGTAGAAAATCCGCCAATTCCTTTTCCAGGACCTAAGGCGCTATCCGCCCAGGCATTGTAGCAAGGAACCGTTTCGGAGACGGCAGCGGTTTTACTGGGTCCGCCGCGGTCCGGAGTGCCTCCCAATTGTAGCCCGTTCCAGACCTCGCAAGCGGTCTCTTGTCGCGGCGGATAATTCGCTATAATCGCACACTTTAACGAGGTTTACGACCCAGATAGGACCATTTGGACGTGCTCGCCATGTCCGCGAAGCCAGGCATTGCCGGGGCACGAAGGGCTGGTCTCAGGGTACGCCAAGGACTGCGGCCGGCTGACCGCACGATGTCGCGCGGCATTGCAGTCGGTAATATGGCCCTGAGTCATAATTCAAAAAACTCGCCAGAATAACCAGGAAATTCTTCTCAGGAGGGCACGGAAATGGATTTGCACAGGATGGCAGCGCGTGGAGTTTTCGCCGCGGCAGTGGTCTGGGCCCTATCGACCGCCGGGACCGCGAACCGGCTGGCCGCCGCCGAGCCGCCCAACTACGGCGCGGTGCGCGACTTTCTGGTGGCGCATACCAGCGTTGTCGAGCTGACCGGCGAAAACGGCGAACGAGTCGCCATCTGCCCCGAATATCAAGGCCGGATCATGACCTCGACCTGCGGCGACCTGACGGGCCGCAGCTTTGGCTGGGTCAACAAGAGCTTTATCGAGAAGGGCGAGGCCGACCGGCATTTCAACAATTTCGGCGGCGAGGACCGGCTGTGGCTCGGTCCCGAGGGAGGTCCCTACAGCCTGTGGTTCGCGCCGGGCGCCGAGCAGAACCTCAATAACTGGATCACGCCCACGGTGCTCAACGACGGAGCATTCAAGATCACTTCGGACAAGGAAGCCCCCCACTACCGCCTCGGCCGTCAGATCAAATTCACCAATGCCGCCCGCACTCCCTTTGACCTGGAAATCAGCCGCGAGATTCATCTGCAAAAGGCGCATCACTTCGGCAAGCTGTTTGGCGCCGACGCTCAAAGCGCATTGTCCGCCGGCAAGTTGAAGATGGTCGGCTTTCAGACGATCAACACCATTACCAATCGTGGGCCGGCCATGACCCGCGAAAAAGGACTGGTTTCGATCTGGAGTCTGGGGCAATTTCCGGCCTCGCAGCGCACCCATATCGTGATTCCGTATAAAGGTGGCGACGACACGGGCTTGGGACCGATCGTCAACTCCGACTATTTCGGCCGCGTGCCGGCCGAACGGCTGCGATTCACGCCCGAGGCGATCTGGTTCCTGGGCGACGGCAAATATCGCTCGAAGATCGGAGTTCCCCAGCCGCGAGTCAAACCGGTGGCTGGCTCGATCGACCTGCAGCAAGGCGTGTTGACGCTCGTGCATTTCTCCATGCCCACCGATCCAACCGCATTTTCGTACGTCAACAATATTTGGGGCAAGCAAGAGCAACCCTACGAGGGCGACGTTTTCAACAGCTACAACGACGGGCCTCCCGAGCCCGGCCGGGCCGCGATGGGCGGATTCTACGAGCTCGAATCGCTCTCACCTGCGGCTCAACTGCCGACCGGCAAGAGCATCACGCACACGCACTCCACGTTCCACATCGAAGGCGATGCCGCGTCGCTGGCCCGACTGGCCAAAGCGGCGCTGGGCGTGGATGTCAAAGTGAACGAGACCGCCAGCGAGAAATCGAAACGATGACCCTCGCGCCGTTGCGCTCGTCGCTGGTGCGCGTGCTCGAGCCCGAGGTCATGGACTCGACCGACGAAGCTCGCGACTACGACGCGATGGATCACGGCGAGGTGAATCGCCGTTTTGTCGACGACCTGCTCGCGGCCCAGGGCCGCTGGGGTGTGCCATTAAATGCTCGAGTGCTGGACCTGGGCACTGGCACGGCCCAGATCCCCGTCGAGCTTTGCCTGCAAAACCCGCTGGCCAGCGTGGTGGCGATCGATCTGGCCGAGTCGATGCTGCAACTGGCGGCCGAGAACGTCGAGCGGCGCGGCCTTTCGGCCCGCATCACGTTGCAACAGGTCGACGCCAAAGGATTGCCGTTCGCCGATGGCCAGTTCGCCGTGGTGATGTCCAACAGCATTGTGCATCACATTCCCGAGCCACGGTCGGCATTAGCCGAGGCGGTGCGCGTCTTGCAGAAAACGGGCGGGCTGGTCTTCGTGCGCGATTTGGCGCGGCCCGCGGACGACGCTCAGGTGTGCAAACTAGTCGAGACTTACGCCGCCGGGTGCAACGAACATCAGCGGAGTCTCTTCGACGCTTCGCTCCGCGCGGCGCTATCGGTGGAAGAAATTCGCGCGCTGGTCAGCTCGCTGGGATTCGATCCCGCGGGCGTTAAAGCCACCAGCGACCGGCACTGGACCTGGTGCGCAGTTCGAGCATGATCGAAGCTGCTCTAGTGCTTGCGCACTTTGACCATTGCGCTGCGGCCGACCGTGTAACTGCTGACGAATACGAAGACCACGCCCGCGATGCCGGCAAGCGCCACGGCCAAGGCTGGCCAGCCGACGCCCGGAGCGGCATATTCCGGCGCCAGAGCCCATGAGCTCGTGGCCAGACCGGCGAATTGCAGATCCTGAGCTACGCGATCCAATCCGTCGGGTGCGCTCGAGGCCAAAGGGGCCAGCAGTCCGGCAACGGCAATCGCCGCGATCAATCCGCCCACCATGACACGTTGCGTCGAGAGCGGGCGGTGCGTCGTGCCGGCGGCCAACGCCAGCGCCAAAATCGCCACCGTGATCATGGCCTCGCTCACGCCAATCACGGCGTGGACGCCGATCATGGCCGAGAAAACGTCGGCCAACGGATACGTGCCCGAAGCGGCCAGCTCGAGTGAGCATAGCGTGGCCGAAGCGAGCACCGAACCAAAGGCGGCGACGGCAGCGCCCAGCAGTTGTCCGCGAGCGCCGGCGACACGGCGAGTGATCGGCGTGTACAGGGCCCAAGCGGTCAGCGTGCCCGCCACGGCCATATTCAGAATATTCGCGCCCAGCGTGCTCGCGCCGCCGTCGCCAAACACGAAGCACTGCACGGCCAGCACGACGGCCAGCGTCAGCATGCCGCGCCACGGCCCCAGCACGATCGCGGCCAGCGCCGCGCCCAGCACGTGTCCGGACGTGCCGACTTGAATTGGGAAATTGACCATCTGCGCGGCAAAGATGCCGGCGCCGGTGGCGGCCATAAGCGCCGCCGAGCGGGAATTATCCGATTGGCGAGCCCGCGCGAATCCGACACCCAACGCGGCCAACGACGCCGCGGTCGAAACCGCGCAGACCGGATCCGACAGAAAGCCATTCGGAATATGCATGATTTCCGCTCCTTGCGAGAAGGTGACTCCGATGCAGCCCATTGAGTATCCTAAAACACCGACAGGCTTGCAAGCAATTTTGCGAATCGTCGCGGGAGATTGGGGCGAGTCGACGGTACGACATGGGCAATCGATGCAATTTGCCACCGAGATCTCCGAGGCTTCGGCCGTGAGCTCCCCTCGGCCTGAGCTCGGGACGAAGGCAGCCGAACGGACACAGAGGGGGAAGGGAGGAATTCGCAAATCGCATCCAAGCGGCAATGCAAGCATCACCGGCAGTGAATCTTTTCGGTGAATTCTAGGGCGGAAAGGCGAATACGGCTGCGCCTTGGCAGCGCCGCTCGGGTAGATCATGATCGACATGTGCCATTAGCGGGGTCCATTTGCCGCCCCCTGTGAGTCGATTCGCATTTTCAAGGTCGCTCGCGTGGAAATTCGCGGAACGCAGATCGAAGATACATTCGCCGAGGCGTTTCGCATGCGCTTCGCGCGGCTACTGGTGACCGCGCACGACGAACATTGGCTGGACGCGGCCGTGCGCGAGTTCACCGGTTATAGCTCGTCGATCATCTCCTGCGACAGCGAGACCGGGCTCGAGCGCCGTCTCGCCAGCGACGAAACGCCCGACGGCCGCCCGGGCGCCGCCATTTTGATATTCGGTTTTTCCAGCGACGCGCTGGCCACGGTCGTGCCCAATCGGGCCGGCCAGTGTCTGATGACCTGCCCCACCACGGCCGTGTACGACGGTCTTTCGGCCGGCGAGGCGCGGATTCCGCTGGGCAAGTCGATCCGCTTCTTCGGCGACGGCTTTCAAAAGAGCAAACGCGTGGGTGGGCGACGCTTTTGGCGAATCCCGGTCATGGATGGCGAATTCTTGATCGAACACATGGTCTATGTCGACAAAGGCGTCGGCGGCGGCAACATCATCCTGCAAGGGGACACGCAACTAACCACCCTGGCGGCGGTCCGCCGGGCGATCGCCGCCATCGACGCACTACCGGGCGTCATCACCCCCTTTCCCGGCGGCGTGGCCCGCAGCGGCAGCAAGGTCGGCTCCCGCTACAAGGCGCTCAAGGCGTCGACGGCCGAAGCCTACTGCCCTACCCTGCGCGGCCGCGTCGAGACTCGACTGGCCGACGGCGCCAATGCGGCCTACGAAATCGTGATCGACGGCATCGACGAGGCCAGCGTGGCGGCCGCCATGGCTGCGGGAATTCGGGCCGCCGCCGGCGAGGGTCTGGTCGCCATCTCGGCGGGCAACTACGGCGGCAAGCTAGGAAAGTTCCACTTCCATTTGCGGCAGTTGCTCGCCTAATGCCGCGCGCCTGGTCGGTCGACTACCTGCTTCCGATTTCTTTTCTCCGTGTTCTTCGTGTCGTCGTGGTTTATCTCCTTGAGAGAGAGGAGTTGACCACAACGACACGATGACACGAAGTACCCGGAGAGAAACGGCCAGGTAACCCGGTACGTTGCACCCCCCGGCCCGCGCCGTTACGCGCGGAACTTCAAAACTGTCGCTTCAGCCGGCTGGCAGTGGCGGCCGATGTAAAAGCCTGCCGCTCATGGAGGAGTCTGAGGGTTGGGCAACGTTGCCCGGCGACTGGGCCAAGGCCAGAGTCGTCGGCCCGCGCTGCAACGCCCCACTTGGCCCTTGCCAAAGCGTGTCATGGAAAGGACTTGACTGACCGATTGTCCCTTCCGTGTCCGGACCGTGAACAAACAAATACCCAGTTACTTAAAGCTCGCTACCGATACTATCAGCGAGACGCCCGCGGCCGCCGCCGAAGATTTGGCGGCCCTGGCCCTCGTTTGCCAGGCCTTCGAGCAAGCCACGCTGTGGCGGCTCGAATTTGCCGCAGGACCGATCGCCAGTTCGAACTCAAGCCTGATGTGGTCCGCCCCGGTAAATCCGGGCGTCGGAGCCTCTCCCGGGCACATCAGGCTTATTTCAACTGACGATTCGCAGTCCGCGGAGCGAATTCCCTCCGCAGAGCGCATGCCGCTCGAGCAGGCTGCGCCGCTGGCCGATGCCGTTGGCCAAATGTGGGGCGAGCTACTAGCCACGCGACACGCACTCTGGCAGCGTGAAGCCGAACTGGCGGCCGGTGTTCCGCTGGTGGTGCGCAACGACGACCCGCAAACGCCCCCCCTCGGCGAGCGACTGGAATCCGTACTGCGCGGCGGCGCCGAAGCGGTCGGCTGCCAGGCCGCGGCGTTGTACCTCCTCGATCCGGCGACCACCGAGCTCAAGCTGCGCTCCAGTTGGGGACTGCCGCGCAAACGGCTCACCGATCCGGCCCGACCGCTGCGGGGAGCGCTCGCCGATCTGGAAGCCCTGCTGGGCCACGCCGTGGTGATGGCCGACAGCAAAATGCACGGCTACTGGAAAGTGCCCGAGCAAGGATTTCTGTCGTGCGCCTGCGTGCCGGTCTCCAGCCCTTCGATGCCGCTGGGAACCTTGTGGGTCTTCTCCAGCGACGAGCGTGACTTTAGCGATCCGCAGACGAACATTCTGGAAGTCGTCGCCGGACGCCTGGCCGCCGACCTGGAGCGCGAGGTGCTGGTCGATGAGGCCGTGAGTGCGCGCGATCACACGAAACAACTGGCCGAGCTGGAGCGATCGCAACAAGAACAGTTGCCGCGGCACGCCCCCATGATCGAGGGCTGGGAGATCGCCGCCAAGGCGTATCACTCGGCCGGAGTCGGCGGCACGTTTTACGACTGGTTCGCGCATGCCAACGGCGACTTGAGCGTGCTGGCCGGCGATGCGATGTCGCACGGTGTCAGCGGCGCGATGACGGCCGCGGCCCTGCGGGCTGCAGCCCGCGCGTTTGGCCCGCAGCGCAAAGAGCCGCAGTTGCTCGTCGAAAAAGCCAACTCGATTCTGTGGTCGGGCTCGGCCGGCAGCGCCGGGGCGGGCTTGTTCCATGCCACGATCCAGCCCGGCGCCGACGCGCTGCGCTTCGCCGCCGGCGGACCGATGCGCGTGCTGGCCGTCAGCTCCGATGGCTTTACGTCGCTAGCCGGTCCCACCGCGGCCCTGGGCTTGGACGAGTCGCTGCATCTGCACGGCACGAGCCGCACGTTTCGGCTGCGCGAGTTGCTGCTGGCCTACGGCACCAGTTTTCTGAGCGATACCGACGAGTTGATTCTGGCCGCGCTCGACCAGCGGCTGGCCGTGATGCTCGAGCCGCGGTTGAATCGCCCGGCACGCGAGCTCGTGGAAATCGCCGGCGACATTCTCTGTTCGTATCCGGCGGTCGACGCCGCCGATCGCGTGCTGATGCTCATCAAGCGGCAAGGGCGGTAGTCAGGCTGGAGGCCGGAGGCGGGAGGGAATTGAGTTTCGGCTCCCGTCTTCTCCTGTCGCCCCTGCTCCGAACATTGGCCAATGCAGTCCGTGGCGGCGGATTCAAAGTCGTGCTTTTCTTTGCGCTCCTCAAACCTCCCGCCTCCAGCCTCCAGCCTGCGTCCTCATTCCCCTTGCCTTGACGCGACCCTCAAATGCCGTAGACTTCGGAGGTAGGTAGCCAAAACACGCGGGAATGGCGGAATTGGCAGACGCGCTAGGTTGAGGGCCTAGTGGGGGTAACCTCGTGCAGGTTCAAGTCCTGTTTCCCGCAGTTCTACCTAGTCAGATGGATTTGATTCCTGTGAACTGAATTGTTCGGGCGTAGAAATTCGCGGAAGTCATTGCTTTGCGCGCTGCTTAACTATTAGTAGCGCCGATCAGCTTCTGAGTCGTTTAGTTGAATGCGACAAATTATGCCGGGCATTTCGACAACTTCGTAGCCGAGAAACCAACGCCAGTCGGTTTCGGCCACCCCTCGACGTCCTCAACCATTGCCAGTCGATCCAATTTCGACCGCATGATGTGCATCGCCCGTTCCGGCATTTCGTCAAACGTTCGCCCATCGAGCAGCCTTCCGGCTTCAGATTTACGCACACCACCCCATTGCTTGAAAAAGAATGGGACTTTGGCCATTTCACACTGGGCTCGAATACTCTGCACCCATGCTTGATCCATCGGTCGCGCACCCGCGCCACTTTCGCCGCCAACAATTACCCAATGAATTCCCTCCAGCTCTAGCTTGCCGACATCCTCCAGCAATGGCTCGACCGAGAGGAATCGCACAGCCGCAGGCGCTTCGCATAATGCTTTAATTCGTGGCAACCCATATTTTCGATCCTCAACGCTAACTCCCCACCAGATATGGTCGAGCGACGCCGCATAGGTGAGTCTTGATGAGAGCATTTCTCGAAGGCGGTCTGCGCGTTTGGTGAGTACTTGAAATGTGTGCCAGTTCGCCAATTGCATGACTCGCGTGACCTGTTCAACATAGTCATCGGGCACGTCGTCTTGAAACAAGTCGCTCATCGAGTTTACGAATACGGTCCTAGGCGTCGTCCATTTTAACGGCTCAGCCAACTTCTCCGGAACCAATCGCAGGTCGAATCCTTGCTCATACGGGTGGCCAGGGACGCCGCGGAATCGCTCAGCAAATGTTTCCGCATAGCAATGCTTGCAGCCTGGACTTATCTTGATGCACCCTCGAACGGGGTTCCAGGTAGCGTCAGTCCATTCGATTGTTGAGTTTGCGCTCATCATTTTTTCCTCGTTTTCGGAAAGGTGAACTTTGTGCGGTCCGCACAAGTCGTCTCGCCATTCCGTTTGGGCCGTTTCTCGTGTGACGGATCGCCCTTGATCCTTCCGGCCACCTCCAGCTTAGTTAGCACTTCCTTGTAGTTTTTGTCGATATATCGCCGGCCGTAATTGTGATCCTCATAGATCCCGTCCATTGTGAGCGTCATTCCCGCGTACTTTTCGAGAAGCATGTCGCCGAGTTCGTCTAACGGTCGTGCTAGCTCAAACAGTAGCGGCTGCCGTACTGTGGCCGGGCTATATTCGAATGACGGCACCCCTTGCTCAGACGACGAGCTTTCGTTTGCCATCACCCGCTTCATGATCTTATAGCCTTTTGGGTGCTTGCTGACGAAGATCAAATGGTGCTTCGTTCTCGTACCCGTGGCGTTTTTGAAGCCAAACGGAAGTGTATATTTGCCGCCCATCCCGATCAAAGCCTGGCAGATCTCCTCAACGATTGTCAGTTCGCGTTCGTTAGGGTCTAACGGCTGGAGCTCCTTCCGGAGCGCAGCCCCTCTCTCCTCGCCGAACAGAGCATCCATGTGTACTTTGACAATCGGATTCGCCAGTCCCATGTTGATGCGGCTGTAGTTAAAAAAGAAAATGCACTCACACGCCCAGTCCTTCAAGACCGAGTTAATGAGTCGGAGCGATAGGCCCTTATATCCCCATGGGTCGACGAAGAACAATGTCGGGACCAGATTCATCTCTTCAAACAGTTTGACAATCTCTTCACCCACTTCATCAGTGTTGACGTCGGGCTGGTACTTCAGCGTCTTAATGCCCGGTATTGCTTCGATGGCCTTGAGCAACGAACTGCTGTTCGCCGGCTCTCTGTCATTGAACATCGTCACGAGGTTGCCGCGCAGATTCTCGTCGGCAATCGCGTTTTCCAGAATCAGAAGTGGCGTCGACTTTGTGCCGTCTTTGTAGCGGCCCGGGCCTGCGAAGAGGTCGATGTAGGCAATTCGCTTGTCCGGCTTGTCCTTCAGGTAGCCGCCAATGACGTTCGCCCACGACGTGAAATACTTCGTAACGATTGCCGTCTTGACCTCTGACTGCTCCGCTTGCTCGTCAAAAAAGTCCTCGGTCACAAAACGGCTCCTTGAAAGACTTCGAACGCGGAGTTAATTCTAGTCTATGAATGTTCATATGTACACTATTCGTGCCAAGATTCGCGAGCCGCTAGAACTCGAATCCACCGCAAGACCGTACGTAAAACGGCCCTGCCGTCGCTCATGAATCAACTTGACCGCCCTTCGACCGACCCCATCACCAGATTCCCGCAGGGAACAAAGCCGGCCTTTTGCAGGGTGGCGCGGGAGGCGAGGTTGGTCGCCCGGCAACGCGCCGCCGGGACGCTCCCTTGCTCGTAACAGATTCGTTTCAGTTCCTGAACGAGATACGCGCCGAAGCCGCGGCGGCGAAATGATTCGGCGACTTTCATGTAGATGTCCCCGTAAGGTCGGTTGTAGTGGAAGAGAATTCCGCCCGTCGCGGCGATAGCGCCTTCCGCGACCAGGACCCATTTCGCCCCTTCGTCCAACTCGCTGGCAGCAATCTCCGCGGCGTCATCCTCGGTAGCCCGTCGAACCACGGCGCCGGGTAGCGCATGCGTGGTGGTGATCTTGTCATGAAACAGGATCGATTCGCACGCAACGGACGGGGCAAGCGCGTGCAGGATCGTCGATAGTAGCGAGTCGTTGGTCTGGGTTTCGATCAACGTCGCGCCGGTTTCCGCCAGTAGCGTTGCAAATAGATCGAAAAGCCGCACGCGGTGCTGTGGCAAGACGTAGAACTCAAAAATCGTCGGCTTGCCTTTCCATGGCCCGCTCACGGCGACAGAACCGTACCCCACCGGGGCGTCGTCGATCTTCATCAGATATGACAGCGTCCATCCCTCACGGGAGTGCAGCGAGTCGTGAATGATCTGGCAGTTCATCTCCTGGCGATAGAGATCCCGCAAAAGCAGAATCCCCTCGACAGCAACGGGCACGACCGCGATTGTCACGCTTGACTCCCTGCAAAATACGTTCACTCAGAAATCTGCCGCACTCTTCCCGAAAACAAAGATTATTCCGCGACGAGCGGCAAGGTACAATGCAGTCCGCATAAGTAGTCCGATTACGCTTCTTTGTCGGGTGGCACTGGCATCTTGCCAGGGCGGAGTTGGGTATGCACTG
>JANNQN010000209.1:0-4466 GCA_031400775.1 Planctomycetia bacterium
CTTCTCCTTCCAGGTTGGCGAACACCTCGCGGCGCACGGCCGGCTGCAGCTTGCCCTTGGCCGTCAATTCCAAATTGGCCGGCCACAAGAACAGGATCAACAGCACCACCACGGTCGTCACGGCGGCCGCGATCGTCCAAGGTAGCTGCCTCGCCTCGGTGACCCACCAGGCTTTGCCGATGGCCCGCCACACGGGCATCAGAAACAATTCGTTGTGCTCACGCACATTTGCCAGCGCGATGGCGCTATGCTCGCTCACGACCTCGATTCGCTGCGTCAGACCATCGCGGGGCCTGCTGTCCTCGATTTGCTCGATAATTAGCGCGCCGAGCACCTTGGGCTGCGCGAGCGGGTTGGTCGTGTCGTGCGGTTCCTTGAGCGGAACGACGGCCACGGCCTTGGAGTGGCACTCGTCGACGTAATTCTGCACGGCCTCTTCCACCTGCGGCGCCATCATCGACGTGTCGCCGGTGTACCAGACGGTCTCGCCGGTCGCGACCACGGCCGTGGCCAAATGGCTGAGCAAGGCCACGGTATTCGACCGCTTGTCGAAAGTGTCCTGGCCGCTGACCGCTTCGATCACGCACTTGCGGCCGCGATTGAAAGCCACGCTCACTCGGTCGCACTCGATCAGCCGCCGACCCTCGTTGGCGATCGTGTAGGCCGTGCTGCGCGGGTCGAGCCCTTTGTGGACCAGCCGCGTGAAGTTTTCCAGTTGGGCCCACAGGGCCTGGCGGTCTGTGAAGTGCTGGAGCTTGCGGCTCTTGAGATATTCGCTCGCCAGCTCGCACATCTGCATCAAGAACCGCAGATAGCCGCGCTGCACGGTGGGGCTGCTGCCGGGACGCTGAAAAATCTCGAGCACGCCGGCCGTCTCGTTCGACGTCTTCAGCGGACCCAAGACCAGCAGGAAGTCGGTAGGGTTGCCCCCTTCTTCGACGTCGCCCGCGCCCGACTGCGGGGCCATCAGCATGCCTTCGCCGGTCTTGATGACCTTGCGCAACAAGCGGCCGTGCTTGACCTGATCTTCCTCGCTGTCGGCGAGCCGGGTTTCACGGAGATTGATCTGATATTCGAGCGCTAACTGGCCCGATTCGCTGACCGTCCATACGGCGCCACCGACGGCGGCCAGGGCCGCGACGATTCGATTGAGCACCGCGTCGTAGAATTCCTGCGGTCCGATCTCGGACTTGGAGATTTGGGCAATTTCCCGCACCAGGTTGCGGATCTGTTGCTTTGTCTGCTCGACAAGTTCAGGATCGACCGACTGTTCGGTGCTCATGCAAATTCCCAGCGATTGTGGACGCGAAATGCACGTGGGGCCGTGGACCACAAATGCGTGGCCATGGATTGGTATCGGATGTCGAGACGGCTAAACGTATGCCTCAAGCGTAGCTTGCAGCGAGCGCACGAGGCCTTTTCAGCCCTCTAATCAACCGATCGGAAACGGCCTAACACGTTATTCTATAGGATTATAGACGGCGAACACCGTCCAATTGCACCAAAAATGGCCCGCAGGGCAAAAGGCCCTTTTGCTGCCCGCTGCCAGCAAGCGGATGCTGGTGCTTCGAGCCAGGCCTGCAGCGCACTCCCCGTCCGACGCGGTTCAATTGCCCCAGTCGCTCCTTGGCTATTCGCCAAAGTGGCTGCAGGCTATTCCGTATCTGATTAGTTGAGCAGGTAAATCGGCTTTCGGCAAGCAAACGGAAGTCTTCGCGCGCAGAAAGGCCCCCCGCGCCTTGGGCTTTGGGTCCTGGCGGTTCTATGCCGTTTGTCGGCCATAGGGGTCGGGCGCCCCGACGGGCCTCGCCGCACGAGGCTTCGCGTGGCAAGGCCGCGGAGCCGACGTTACACTGAGCCGAACCCGTTCGGGCGAAAGCTGGCAAAGGCACCCTTCCATGCGCGTTTTGTTGATGAACCACGCTTCGCTTGCGCAGAGCGAGGGGGGCCGACTCGTCCGCAAATGGGCCTTGTCGCTGGCCGCCGCGGGACACGATCCGCGAATCCTGCTGGTCGATGAAGGGCCCTCGATCGGGGACGGCACCGAAGGCGTGCTCGTCGAACGCGTGATTTGCCGGCCGGGCGACGCCGCGGCGGACTTGCCCTTCGAGCTTCCCCGTTTTGTCGCGCCGCACGTCGCCCATGCGCAACACACCTTCAGCACGCTCTCGGATCAGCAATTGACTCAGTACCGCGATCGCTTGCGGCGGCGATTGGACTCGTTGATCGATCGCTTCGATCCGCACGTGCTGCACGCGCAGCATATTTGGGTGCTGGGACAACTGAGCCTCGAAAGTGGCGTGCCCTATGTGCTCAACGCCTGGCCCGACGAACTGCTCGAATACGACCGCGATCCGCGTTACGGGGCGCTGGCCGATCAGGCCGCCGAAAATGCCGGACGTATTCTTGTGCCGGACGAAGCATTGGCGCGGCAAGTCGTCGAGCGGTTCGAGTCGGCGGCCGATCGCTTGCTGGTCATGCCGAATGAGCTCGTGCGCGATGCGGCCGAGCCCGTCGAACAAGCCAAAACCAGCGAGTCGTTGCTGGCCGTGTATCAAGCCGTGCTCGACGAACGATTCGGCAGTCTGCGTTAGCGCCCGACCGGTTGCTCCCCCGTGCCGTGCGGATGGGCTTCCGCTGGCGGCTTGGCATTCAAGTAATACACGATCGCGCCGATCGAGATCAGTCCCAATCCGATCATGCGATGCGTGGGGCGCTCCCAGAACATGCTGACCAGCAAGAACACATAGAACACCAGGAAAATGACCGGCACGATCGGATATCCCCAGGTGCGATACGGCCGAGGAGCGTCGGGCCGGCGAACTCGCAGCACAAACACCGCCAGAACGGCCGAGAAGTAGAAAATCGAGCCGCCGAAAACGGTCCATTCGCTCATCAAGTCGAACAACTGCGCGTCGGGGTCCCAGCTCAACCCGCCCATCAATATCAATGCGCAGGCCCAGGAGCACATGCCGGCAATCGCCCAGGCCGGCGTGCGAGTGGTGGGATGAATGCGGGCAAAGCGACTGAGGAATTGATGGTCGCGGGCCACGGCAAACAGCACCCGCGGGCCGACCAGCACGTTGGCGCTCAAGGCGCCGAATACCGAGACCATGATCATGGCTTGCATCAGCTTGGCGCCGACATTCGGCAGCAGCCGTTCGGAGACGTTGATGGCCGGGCAGACATTGGCGGCGATGACGCTGGAGGGGAGCGTGAGGTGATAAGCCAGATTCGCGCCCGTATAGAGCACGATCAAAATCATCACGCCAATGATCAGCGCCAGCGGCACATTGCGCTCGGGCCGGCGCACTTCCTCGGCCACGACGGTCACATTGCCCCAGCCGTCGTAGGCCCACATGATGGCGGCCACCGCCGCGCCGACTCCCAGCAGAAGTCCGCTACTGGCCTCGCGCGGAAAGAGCGGGCCCATTTCAACCGGCTCCGAGCGAATCGCGATAAACGGCAGCACCGCCAAGAATGCCACGAAGCCGGCCTTGATAATCGTGGCCACGGTCTGGATCGCTCCGCTCCAACTGGTTCGCAGAATGCTGACGACGGCCAGAAACGCGATAGCGCTGACCGCGATCGTTTTCTGATACCCGGTGGTGTGCAGGTATCCCAAGTCGATCAGCGTTTTTTCTAGCGCCACGGCCATGTATACGGCCAGGGCCGCGATAGCGCCGGTGCGGATCACCCAGAATTCGGCCCAGGCCCATAAGAACGACCACAGCCGGCCGTAGGTCTCGCGAAGAAACACGTAGGTGCCGCCGGCCTGCGGAAACATCGACGATAGCTCGGCCATCGCCAGCGCGCCGCACAGGTTCACTAGCCCACAGACGACCCATAGCGAGAGGATCAGGCCTACGTACCCTTCGGTCTTCTGGGCGATCACCTGCGGCTTGAAGAAGATGCCCGAGCCGATCACCTCGCCCACGACGATGGCGATGACGGCGAACAGGCCCAGCACCTGGTCGAGTTGATGCGCGGGCCGGGGCGTAAGCTGCGGCTCGGATGCGGGCGGCGAAATGGCCATGTCGCCCAGCATACCCCTGGGGCCAGGCGGCGAATAGCCGATTGAAAATGCGGCCCCCTGTTGTGCCAGCCGGCGGTTCGTGCAGCTATATTGGAAGGCGAACCCTTCGCACATCCGGCTTGCCGACCATGATGGAAAACCCAGACGATCTTTGTCCGCGACCCCCGCGAATGCCCGAGCAGGCGACGGCGCCGCACTCGCCGCCGATTTACCTGTCGAGTGTCTACGAGTGCCGCGATCCCGATCAGGCCGACGCATTGCTGGCGGGCCGCGAACAGGGCTACGTCTACGCCCGCGACGGACATCCCAACGCCGACATGCTGGCCGAACAGTGCCGGCGTCTGCACGGCGCCGAGCAGGCGGCGATTGCCGGATCGGGCATGGCGGCGCTGGCCCTGGTCGTGCTCTCGCAACTGGAAAGCGGCGACCA
>JANNQN010000210.1:0-10438 GCA_031400775.1 Planctomycetia bacterium
TAGCGCTGCTCGTCCATTAGCTTCTGGAAATCGTCGACCAGCTTGGCCAGCTTTTCGTCGACCTCGACCTTCGTCTGCTGACGGCGGTCGACTTCTTTCAGGACGTCACGATTCGTGTCGTCCATCTCGATCTTCGCGCGATTGTCGGCGATGTATTTGTCCAACTCCCCGACTTTGCGATCCACCCGGCGCAAGAACTGTGCCCGCGATTCGGGATCGACGCCGGCCGCCTCGACGGCGGCCCGCGCGTCTTTGAGGATTTGCATGGCCTGCTTGGGATCTTTGTCGCGAATCTTGCCGGCGGCGGTTTCTTTCTGGGCCAGATCGGCCGAAACCTGCTTCGCCAGCAGAAGCTGTGCGGAAGTTGTGCTATCCAGCAGCGCGCCTGGCTTGGCTCCGCCACGACCACCGGCCGGAGGCGCCGAAAGCAACTGCAACCGATCCTGCAGTCGCTGCACGGTGGCCGCGTCCAACTGGTCGCGCACCCCGTAGGCTTGCTGGAAATACCGCATCGCCTTCTGCATGTCCCGGTCTTTGAGCGCTTGCTCGCCCTGAAGGATCAACTGGGCGCCAGGAGTGATTTCCTCGGGAATGCGGCGCGGTTCGGGCAGTCCTTCCGGCGCGTCGGGGGTTTCGGCGGGAGCGTCGCCGTCTTGCGCCGCCGTGCGGGCGTTGCGCGTGGCATCGCGGTCTCGATCGAACAGGGCCCGCGTATCTGGATATTCCTTCTTCTTGGGCGGCGCGGCGGCGGCAACGCCGGCTCGCAATCGCTGGCCCGGACGAGCGCCGGCAGCCGCTGGCGCGGTTTCCTGCTTGGCCTCGGCAATGCGCTGGAGCAGCGCCTCGGGCTTGGCCTCGAACGGGCCGTAGTTGACCCGCAGTCCCTTGGCATGCGTTACCAGGCGTTCGGCTTCTTCATAGTCGCGCCAACGCATCAGTTGTTGGGCCTGATCGAGCAACACGTCGGCCAATTGACGCCGGCTGGCCTCGTCGTTTCGGCCGGCGCTGGCTTCCGTGACTTGTCGATACCTGCGAACGGCCGCATCGACTTTTTCCGGCGTGTCGTCGTGATGACCGTAGCCGACCTTCATCTTGCGCGCGGATTCGATCGCCGCGCTGGCTCGACGCACGTCTCCCACGGCCAGGGCGCGACGCGCCGCAAGCAGTTGGGCATCGCTCTGGCGTCGCATCTCAGGATTGGTCTCGACGGCGACCGCCTGTTCCTGCGTCGGGCCCGGAATTTGCGTCGTCTCGTTCATCTCCGCGTCGGGAGTGCTCGGTTGTCGTTGCGTGGGTGTCGACTGTTGCAACTTTCCGCCGGCGTCGGGCACGACCAGCGGCGCTTCGTCGAGCGGATCGCGCGTGGGCGCGGGCGTCGCCGGCGCCGCGGCAGAAGCCCTGCCGATGGGCGAAGGAAAGGGATTCGATTGGGCCGTGTCCGAGGGCGCCGTCGTGGACTCGGGCTTGGCTTTGCGAATGGTTCGAGTCGCGCCGTCCTTTCCGAGACGCTTGTGCGCGGCATTCAAATCAGTCCGCAACTTTTTGGGCGTGTCGCCCAAGTGGAACATGCTGAATTCGACCTTGAGCGATTCGGCCCGCATGGTCAACGATTCGGCTTCGTCGAGATCGCCTTTTTTCATCGCGGCGCGTGCCTGCGCGACCAGGGTCTCGGCCTCTTTGCGATCGGCGCCCTTTGGCTTATTCGTCTGTCCCAGCGACCCGCTCAATGTGACCAGGTGAACGCCTTGGTATCCGGAGGCCATGACCGGCACAGCCGGCAGGATTCCGAGCGCTGAGACAACTAATCCAAAGAGCGATTTCGACGCGTTCAAGACGATTCTCCTTTTGAGACTCGCGGCATCCTGGCGTCATCGACGTGACGACGTATGCCTTTGTTATTGGCCGGCGGTTGTCCACCCGTTCGTCGGAAAATTGAATCCAGGCGAGTGGCGGTAACCGATCGGCCCGCTTCACGTGACTCGACGGCTAAGTACGATTTGGCACAAGACGTGGAACTCGTGCGCGCAATTTCTGGGAACTTTCGAGATTTGATTAAAGATAAGAGCGGGATAAATATCGGGGGATGCAAGCGCGGTCAAGATCAGTTGCTCGCGCGATCTCACTTTCACGCAAGCCGTCAGCACCGCGAGCGAGCGGTGCTAGCAGGGCAAGATCGCTCGCCGTGGGTGCTCGGCGATGCCGAGAATCGCGACGGGGGCCCGTTTTGACATGGGCGGGTGACTGCAAATTGACCGCTGCCCGGGCGAGCGGGCGGAGAGAATGCCCGGCAAAATGCCGAGCGGCGGGTTGCCGAGCGCTTTCGGAGTCTAACGTCCGCTCTTGGTGCGCGGAGCCTTCTTGCCCTTGTCGTCGCTCGTTCTTTCAGGCTCCGCGCGGGGCTCATCCGCCGCTTCAGGCGGCTGGCGCGACAAGAATTGATCGTGGTCTTCGAGATCGTTGTGGACAGTCAGATTGCCTTGCGCGTCGAGCAGCAAGACTTCACCGGGCGCCGTGAATGGAGACTCCCGCTTGCTCTTCTGGTTCGACACGCTCTTTCCGCCGTAAATGTCGACCACGACGATGCCGGAGTTAAAATCGACTTCGTCGATCACGATCACCTTTTTGTTGCGAGGGTCGGTGGCCAGGACTTTGGATTCTTTCTTGTTGGCCAGGCTGGCGCGATACGTGCGTGTCTTCGTCGAAGCCGGAACGCCGTCTTGCCGATTCAGGGTCGTCACCAACAGGTTCGCGGCCGGCTCGACGAGCTTCGGTTCCACGCCGCCGGCTAGCACTTCGAAGCCGCTGGGAATCGTTACCACGTCGGTCGGATCGCTCCATTTCTCCGTCGTTCGAAGTTCCTGGCTATTCAACAGGGCCGCGGGATTCTTCAGAAACTTCACATTCAGCCCGAAGTTCGGATTCTGCAATTCGAGCTTCACTCGATACCGATAGCGGCCGTTGGGCTGCACCGTGTAGTCGAAGACACGCAGCAGCTTATGGCTGACCGTGCGGGCCGCTCGTGGCGCGGCGGCCGGCTTGCCCGGGGCGCCGGGTGCGACGGGAACCGCCGGAGCGGCCACGTCGGCAGCATTCGTGACCCAGAAGGGCGGAATCTTGGGATGCGTGACCGAATCGGTCCAATCGCCCCCCACCAAGGGCCCCAGACGGAACGTCAAATTGGGATCCAGATATTTCGTATCGACGATCTCTTCGCCCTTCTGCTCCCAGTCAGCTTGATCCACGGTCAAGGGTCCCAGCGGCTTCCAATCCAGCTTGTCGGGGTTCTTGGCGTCGATTACAGCCCGTTCTACAAGCACTCGCGCGTAGCGTGGCGTGTCGCGTTCGGCGGCCTCGCCCATCGCGTGGGAAAAGACCCGACTATATTCCGCTGCTTGCTTCTCGATGGGCACGAGCGCCGTCACCACGGCCCAGGGCTGACACTTGAGCTTCGCTTCGTTCGAGGGTTTAACGCCACCGCCGACAGGCTTGCGAACTTCGCCCCGCCCCCCACCGACTTGTCCGCCGCCAGGACTCGCCCCGGCGGGCGCCCCAGCCGCCTTGAGCGCAAAAGTGCCCACGCCGGCGCTAGCGCGTGGTTCTTCGATCGAGTAGATCTCGGGATCGTCACGCTTCCCCTTGGGATCGAAGATGGGCCAGGCATAGGGCTTGCTCGTCGCGAACTCCTCGGGCGGCACCGGATCGCGCTTGGCACGAGCTTTGTAGTCGACGATCTGCACGCCCGCGTTTTTCACGTCCCAGGTCGATTTCGAGACATGGTCGGTGACGGCTCGGGCCGCTTCCGCTAGGCGGGCTTCCCCCTTCGTCGGATCGAGCACCTCGCGCTGCAGGGCCGAGTAAGCGAACATCAAAAACACGAGCACCATCGTGCCGAACGCCAGCTTCTCGCCGTGCTCGAACAACCAGGCCTTGATGCTGGCCAGGTCGAATTTCATTTTGACTTTCATGGCCTTGCCTTACGCTCGCATGATATCGCTGACGTTTTCTCTGCCGACGCGTTGCGTCTCGCCGAAAGTTTATGGGGCGCCGGCGGCTGGTGCTGCTGCGGCCGGTAAGGCAGGCGCGGCTGCCGCTGGATCGGCCGGCGCGGCGCCCAGCTTGGCCACGTCCGGCGGATTGTAAATGTAAATGATGCCCGCCAGCTCGATGGACACTTCGTAGGTTTCCGTCTCGGTGCCCGCGGCGGCCCCGGTCTGTGGCCCGCTCGAACCTTTCTTCGTCGAATTGGACGAAGTTCCGGCTCCATCGGGATTGATTCTCAATTGACGGACTTCGACAGGCAAGGGAGCGTTGGCGCATTCCACCAACAGCCTATTGATTTCGCGTTGATCGATCGTGAGCCGCATGACGATCGGCATCCGCTTGAACTGCAGCAAGGCCGCCGCGCCGCTGGGAAGCGGCTTGCCATCGGGGTCGACATAACGATTCTCGTCGATCGGCTTGGCCACCGCCTCGCCCTCGGCCGCTGGAGCCGCGGGCGCCGCAGTCTCGGCAGCGGCCGCCGGCGCCGCCGACTTCAACCACTCGATATGCTTGGAACCCATGCCGCGTTGAAATTCGGCCGCGGCTTTGGGCCCGATCGAAATCTCGGTAATCTGCCGCACCCGCGCGAAATACGTCCCCTCGTTCATGTTCTTGATAATGTTCAGGAGCGCTTTATAGATCCAAATATCTTCCTGGGCCTGCCGCACTTCGGCCGAGCTAGGCACCGTGGAGAAACTCAACAGCTTCTCGACGTCCTGCTGGCTGGTCGAATCCCAGGTCACCTTGTATTCGTGGGCTGGCGCTGCGGCCGGCGCATCCTTCTTGGTCGAGCTGGGAGCCTTCGTTGCGTTGTAGGCTTGTGCGTCCACGATCGCCACCAACCGCGGAAACTCGGAACTGACGATGGTGTCCTGATAGCGTCCGCGCAGGTCGGGATGTATCTCCGCGTCGGGCGGGTGGCTCTTGATGAACTCCAAAAAATCCCCGCCGAGTTCGGGAGGCCACTCCAGGTGCTTTTTCTGCTCGTTGTAGACCGTGTCCCAGGCGCCGCGAACGATCTCTTTCTCTTTCTTCGTCAGTTCGCCGATGCCTGTCGTCCAGGTGCCATTCGGATGATTTTCCGTCGCGAGGATGCCCTGTAGCGCCGTGAACTTGCCGAGGATGCTCCCCTTGTTCTTTTCGAAATCGGCCGAAAGCGATTTACGCGCCATGAACCAGCCGGTAACGCCCGCGATCATCGTCACGATGCACAGCAACCAGAAGTGGTGTTTCCGCAGGACCTTCAAAAAGACTTTCACCTTGTCCATGTTATTGTCCTCCCGCCGGAACGTCGGCCAGCGACGGAGCCTGTTGTCCGGCGGCCTTCTGCTGTCGCAATTCGACCCGCTTGCTGCGCGGCGTGGGCTGCCAGGCGAACTGCAGAACAAACTCGAATTTTCGCAGCGGTATCGTTCTTGGCTGCCCGTCGCCTTCGACACTCGCGACGGGATCAAAGTTCGGATTGGGGATCTCGTCGTTGAGGATCCCTCCGCTGTTGGAAACGACGGCGGGATAGCCGATGCCCAGTTCCTTGAGCGTCAACTCCTCGGGCTTCCCGTCCTTGTCCACGAGCTTGATCTTCGTCTCGCGGAGATTCTTGATGAGGGTATCGCGAACGTAACCGACCCCCTCGGACCGCTTATTGTGGAAGTGATGACCGCGCAGTTGAATCACCCAGCCAGGGCAGGTCGGCCCGGGATCTTCAGCGGGCGGCGCATCGGCTGCGGGGACGGCGGCCGCGCCTTCGGCGGGCGGTTGTACGGGCGCGTTCGGATCAGGGGGGGCTTGTGCTTCGACTTTCGGCGGCGCTGGCGGCTCCGAGGCTTTCATCACTTTGATCTTTTCGGAGATCCCCGACGAATACCAGGTCGCCAGGTCGGGCACCCATTCGCACTCCAGCTCGCGAATATGGATCTCGTTGCGATCCGCGATGTCTTCCGGACGCTTGTCCGCAGGATCCGCCGGCAGGCACTGATTGAGCGCCGTCATCATCTCCAGCCACAGCAGCCGGCCATCGACGTTGCCGATCAGGCCGTCGCCGATTTCACTCGTGGATTTGAACTCGCCCAGTGCCGTCTCGTAGCCGTTCTTCTCCGTCGAGGACGCTTGCTCGGCTTGCGAGGCCTGGCTCAAGGCCTGCTTGAACTTCGAATCGGCCACCGAATTCCAAGCCCGCCAGTGACCGAAGAAATTCACGGTGCAACCCAGCAACAGCGCCGCGGCAATCGCCACGGCCCAGGGCTTCTTCGCGCGAATCAAGCGGTCCGTGACGATCTCGCGGGGCAGCAAGTTGGTCGACAACTTGGAGTGGCCCAAGCCCTGCAACACCAGCCCATAGCAAACGGCAAAGCTCAGCAGGTTTTCCTTGAACGCGGGCGCGGCCACAACGCCGTCCCCCTCGATGCCGCGATATTTCTGCACGTCGGCGACCGGATAGCCCAGGTTCTGCGACAAATACTTTTGCAATCCGGGCAGCTTCATGGCATTGCCCAGGGCGATCACGCGGCCGATCTTGGCCCCGCGGTCGATACTGGTGAAAAAGCCGATCGATCGCTGGATTTGCGTCAAAAGGTCGTTGAACACCGGCCGCATGGCCTGGAAAACCGCCTTAGGGTCCTCGGCCTTGGCGGCGTTCTTTTTCAGATGCTCGGCCTTGGCGAAAGTCAGCCGCAATTCCTTGGTCAGCGCCTTGGTGAAGTGGCTCCCCCCCAACGGCACGCTGCGCTGCCACACCCGATATCCATTGGTAATCACCAAGTCGGTCGTGTCGGTGCCCAGCGAGAGCACCACCACCGATTCGGGCGGGTTTTCGGGATCGTATTGTTCGGCCGGAGGCAGGTCCTGCATCTGGTCGAAAACTGTGTAGTTGTAGATCGTCAGGGGCGTGAGTTGCACGATGTCGACTTCGATGCCCGCGTCTTCGAACGGCTTCAGGGCCCGATCGACCTGGTCGCGTTTCATCGCGAACAAACCGACTTCGGTCTCCAGCGCAAAGCCGTCCTCCTCGCTGCCGCCGGCCATTTGCTGGTAATCCCAAACCACGTCTTCCAACGCGAACGGGATCTGCTGGCGGGCCTCGTACTTGACGATGTCGGGGATCTTTTTCGATTCGACCGGGGGCAGCTTGATGAAACGCGCCAAGCCACTCTGCCCGGAGACGGAGATGGCCACCTTGTCGCCGCGGACCGAGTTTCGCGAGAGGAACAATTCCAGCGCTTCGCGCACTAGCTCGGCCGGGTCGGCGTCGGGCTGGCTGAGGATCTTCGGGTATTCGATATAGTCGAACGCCTCGGCGGCGATCGAGTCGTCCTCGTCGAGCCGACGGCAGCGAAGCGCCTTGATGGCGCATTGGCCAATATCAATACCCCACACGGCGCTATTCTTCGCCATCGCGCTGTCCCTGTTCCTCTCCTGCGCTGCCGAGCGGCCAGTCGCCCGCCTTCCGTACTCAACCCCGTACCAGTGAAATGGTTATTCAGAAATGACTGCGCCGGGAGTTGTCGCCTCGACTCCTACTGTCCTATTCAATTTAGACCTGCCGGCGCTCAGATGTCAATGAAAGAGAGCCGCCTTTTCGGGCCGCCAACGCCGAGATTCGAGCGGTTTCTTCGCCCCGGCCCGTAGCTGGCTTCCACGCCTCGACGCGGGCTCGGGCAGGGGGTATCGTTAGTCTGCCCGCCCTCGCACGCGGGTGCGAAAAACCGGACGGTTCGTGAGCGCGTTCCCGGCGTGATTGGCAATGAAGTTTACCGAGTTGACGGTTCTCCTGCCCTGTCACAGCCTCGAGGATTTCCCCGTTTATTATGAGGGGAAGCAGGCCGACGAATTGCTCGCCGCCTGGTGCTCGCTGTGGCATCCGGCATTTTTGGCCAGCGCCGCCTCCCTGCCCGCCTGGCACCGCATCGACGTGCCGCCCGAGACATTTTCGGGCCGCTTGATCACTATTGCCCCCAGTTGCCTCGATCGCTTGCCGGCCGGATACGTGGCTCGCGCGAAGAACGAAGGCGGCTGGCTCGTCCACGAGACCTCGCGCGACGCCGCCGTGGCCGCGGCGCTCGCCGGGTTGGATGGGGGCGACGCCGGGGTTGACGAGTCCCTGGCGGCCGACTTTCTGGCCCTGGGCTTCTGCCGCTTGCAGGTCGAGTTGCTCACCCGGCAGATGCGCTACACCACGAACATTGACGAAACCCATTTCCAGAACGAGGCCGTAGCCGCCGCCCAGGCAGCCCTGGCCCACGACGGGCCCGCGGCGCGCGACCATCTGCAACAATGCTTTGACACGCTCTACGAGTGCCGCAAGCATTTCTATCCCGTCGACGTTTACCTGCTCGATCTGACCCTGCTGGCCGCCAACACCCTGGGCCAGTCGTTTCGAGATGAGCTGGCCAGCGGCGCCCCCACGAATCTGTTAGCGACCGCGGCCCTGCTGCGGCAAATCTCTGGCGATCCGGCCGCGTGGTCCGGCATGCTTGCTGGGATCGACGCCGGCACGATCGCGGTCGTGGGTGGCGAGCTCGAAGAGCGCGAGTTGCCGCTGTTGCCATTGGAGTCGGCTTTGGCCAGCTTGCGTGCCGGCGTGAGCGAGTACGAAGCCCTGCTGGGTCGCCGCCCGCCGGTCTTCGCCCGTCGCCGTGCCGGTCTGTGGCCGGCGCTGCCGCAATTGCTCACCAAGTTGGGGTTTCAGGGCGCCTTGCACTTCACGCTCGACGACGGGCGGTTTCCGTTGGGTGCGCAGGCCAAGATTCGTTGGGAAGGAGTCGACGGCAGCGTGCTCGACGTGCTGGCCCGGGTGCCGTGCGACGCCGCCAAGAGCGAGACGTTCCTGGGGCTTTCGCGCAAGCTGGCCGACACGATGGATTCCGATCACGTGGCCACGCTGACGCTGGCGCATTGGCCCTCGGCGTGCAGTCCCTGGTACGACGACTTGCGCCGCATTGCACGGCTAAGTCCCGTGTTGGGAAAATTCATGTTGCTCGACGACTACTTCAGCCATACCGACATGCCCGGGCGGCTGGCCCGCTTCGAGCCCGACGAATACCGCACTCCCTATCTGAAACAGGCGATCATCCGCCGGCAGAGCGATCCGATTTCGCAATTCGTGCGGGCTCACCGAGCGCAGGCTTCGTCCGCCGCGATCCAGGCAATCGACGCGCTGCACGACCTGGTGAAAGGACAAACCGCGGAAGTCGAAGCATCGTCACTCTCAACCGCCGTCGCGCGATTCGGCGGTTTGCTGCCACGCGGCCCGGCGGACACATCGACTTCTTCACCCGGCTGTCTCGTCGTCAACCCGTTGAGCTTCGCGCGGCGAATCGGCGTGGAATTGCCGAACTTGGAACACCCGCCGCTTGCGCAGCCGCCGATCGCGGTCTCCGCGCAGTCGGCAGATCGCAAGTTCGCGATGGTCGACGTGCCCGCGATGGGTTTCGTGTGGGTCGCCGGCGGCAGCACACCACCTACGATTTCGCGCGCTAAGCCCGTCGCCCAAGACAACGTGTTGCGCAATGAATTCTTCGAAGCCACGATCAATCGCAGCACGGGCGGAATCAAATCGCTCTACAGCTTTCAACAACGCGGCAACCAACTGTCGCAGCAAGTCGCGATGCGTGTGGGCAGCGCCCCGCCTGGCAGCGACTCCGACGGCATCTATAGCACGATGCGGGCCGAATCGGTCGAAGTGACCGTCGCCAGCACCGCGATGGGCGAAATCGTCAGCCGTGGCTCGCTGATCGATGCCGACGAACGTCGCCTGGCCGGATTCCGACAGACGACGCGCGCCTGGGCCGGCAGCCGCGTGCTCGACATCGAGATCGAATTCGATCAACTCGAAGAGCCGCGAGCCGATCCTTGGAATTCGTATTATGCCGCCCGCTTTGCCTGGCCCGACCAAACCGCCGAACTGTGGCGCGGCGTGTCGCTCTCGCGCCACAAGACCACGGCCGTGCGCATCGAAGCTCCCGAGTTTATCGACGTCGACAATGGCTCGGGCGTGATATCGCTGCTCACCGGCGGACTGCCCTATCACCGCCGCAGTCAGGACCGAATGCTCGACAGCTTGCTCGTGGTGCGAGGAGAGACGGCTCGCCGCTTTTCGCTGGGAATCGGCGTCGACCTGCCGCAAGCGGCGGCCGCGGCTTTGGAGTTTGTCACGCCCGAGACCTCTTGGTTCGACGCCGGACCGCCGCCGGCCAGCAGCAGTGGTTGGTTTTTTCACCTGGGCGCCAAAAACGTGCTGGCCACGCACTGGCAGCCGCTCGTGGATTCTGGCCCCGACCAACCGCCAGCCAGCGAGTCGATCCTACCGGTCCGCGGGTTTCGAGCCCGGTTGCTCGAGACGGCCGGGCAATCGGGGCGTGTCATGCTCCGCGCGTTTCGCCACGTGGCGCGAGCCCGACAG
>JANNQN010000211.1:0-5159 GCA_031400775.1 Planctomycetia bacterium
CCGTGGTCATCGTGGCCGCCTACCTGCTGCTGAACGTGATGGTGCTGGGCAGTGGCATGGCGTATCTGGCAGCCCATCCGGCGCTACTCGAGACCTGGTTCGAGCACGTCACGACCGGGCAATGGTACATCGAGCATCCGCCGCTCGAGGGGCACGACACCTGGACGATCGTAGCGCTTAGCGTGCTACTGTTTCCGAAATTGGCACTGGGCCTGAGCGGCTTCGAGACTGGCGTGGCCGTGATGCCGCTCATTCAAGGCGATCCGCACGACACGCCCGAGGCGCCGCACGGACGGATTCGCAATGCGCGCAAGCTGCTGGCCTTGGTCGCAATCATCATGTCGGTCGCCCTGCTCTGCTCTTCGATCCTGGCCGCCACGCTGATTCCGCCAGCCGAACTAGGACCCACCGGCCACGCGGCCGATCGCGCACTGGCGTATCTGGCCCATGCCGAGGGACCGTACAACATCAACCCGCTGTTCGGCGAAGTGTTTGGAACGATCTACGACGCAAGCACGATTGTCATCCTGGGCTTCGCCGGACTCAGCGCCATGGCCGGGCTGATCAACCTGGTGCCGCAGTACTTGCCTCGTTACGGCATGGCGCCCGAGTGGTCGCGGGCCATCCGGCCTTTGGTGTTGCTGTTTACCGCCATCAATCTGCTGATCACTTGGATCTTCAACGCCGATGTCGACGCCCAAAGCGGCGCCTACGCGACCGGCGTGTTGGTCTTGATCTCCAGCGCATGCGTGGCCACGGTCATCGATCATTATCGGCAGAATACCGGCATGTGGCTGTTTCGCATTCCGTGGTTGTTCGTGTTGATCACGATCGTGTTTTTCTTCACAACCGCGGCCAACATGATCGAGCGGCCCGACGGCATCAAGATCGCCAGTTGGTTCATCTTCGCCATCGTGCTGGCCTCGTTCGGCTCGCGGCTCAAGCGCAGCACCGAGCTGCGCTTCAAGGCCTTCGAATTCGCCGATATCAACTCCCGATTTCTGTGGGACAGCCTCAAGCATTTGGAGTTTCCGGTGCTCGTGCCGCACCGACCGGGTCGGCGCGAGCTGGACCGCAAGGAGGCCAGCATCCGCCGCCGCCATCGCCTGTCGGACGACGTGCCGATCGTATTCATCGAAGCCGAGTTGGGAGATCCCAGCGAGTTTCAGCACAGCCCGCTGATGGAAGTCAAGCAGGAAGATGGGCGGTTCGTGATCAGCGTCAAGCGGTGCGCGTCGATCGCGCACGCCATCGCCACGATCGCGCTGGAGTTGTCGCGAGTGGGAAAGCCGCCGGAGATCCATTTCGGCTGGTCCGACGAAAATCAATTGGCGGCCAGCATCGGATTTTTCCTGCTCGGAGAAGGCAACGTGCCGTGGCGCGTCCACGACTTGATTCGCAAAGCCGAGCCGGATCCGAAATTCCACCCCAAAGTCATCATCGGCTAGTCGTGTAATCGGTCTCGTTGCTGTGTCGCACGGTCGTCTCGTCCGCGCCAGTGATTCTAATTCTTGACCTTTGTACTCTTTGTGTCTTCGTGGTTCAAAGTCCTACCTCGATGAGCTAAAACCGCAACGACACGGAGACCACGGAGAGAACAAGGTAATCAGTTTCTCGACGGGGAACTTCTCATGGCCGACAACCAGATTCGCGCAGGCGCGGCAACCAGCAACATTTCGCCGCCGCTGGGCGTTTCGCTCAACGGCGGCATGCAGGACCGCACGGCAACCCACATTCACGACGAATTGCACGCCCGTTGTCTGGTGCTCGAAAGCGGCGCCGTCAAGCTGGCCATCGTGGTCTGCGATAGCTGCGTATTGCCCGAGACCGTCTTGAGCCGCGCCAAGCATCTGGCGCACAGCCATACCGGCATTCCGCTGGATCGGATGTTGATCTCGGCCACGCATGCACACTCGGCGCCGACGGCGGTCGCGGTTTTTCAGAGCGAGCCCGATCGGGCCTATTGCGAGTTTCTCGCGGGCCGGATCTCCGATGGCATCCGCCGTGCGGCACACAACCTGGCTCCGGCGCGAGTCGGCTGGGGCGTGGGGCGCGAAGCCACGCAGGTTTTCAACCGCCGCTGGCGGATGCAGGATGGCGTGCCACTGGTCGATCCGTTCGGCCGGCCCGACCGGGTGCAGATGAATCCGCCGGCCGCCAGTCCCAAGCTGCTCGAGCCGGCTGGGCCGATCGACCCTGAGGTAGGCGTGCTCTCGGTCCAACGCGCCGACGGCCGCCCGTTGGCCCTGTTGGCGAACTACTCGCTGCACTATGTGGGCGGCACGGGCGGGGGCGATGTTTCGGCCGACTACTTCGGCGCGTTTGCCGATCGGGTGCAGCAATTGCTCGCCGCCGACCGTTTGGATCCGCCCTTCGTAGCCATGATGAGCAACGGCACCAGCGGCAACATCAACAACATCAACTTTCGCGAAAAGCCCGAGGCTCGCGAGCCGTACGCGCAGATCCGCAAAGTCGCGGAGCTACTGGCGACCGAAGCAGCGCGGGTAGCACGATCGATCGAGCATCATGCCGATGTATCGCTGGCGATGAGCGAGGCTCGGGTGCGGCTGGGACGCCGTCCGACCCCGGCGGATGAAGTGGGCCGCGCGAAGTTCATTCTGGCCAAGGCCAAGCAACCGGTGCTCAGCGGCGTCGAAGAGATTTACGCCCGCGAGACGGTGTTTCTCAATGAGTATCCCAGCGAGGTGGAAACGCTCGTGCAGGCGATTCGCATCGGCGAACTGGGAATCGCAACGTCGCCTTGCGAGACGTTCGTCGAGACGGGCCTGGCGATCAAGGCGGCCAGCCCGCTCAAGCCCACCTTCACGATCGAGCTGGCCAACGACTATCGCGGCTACCTGCCCACGGCCGAGCATCACGCGCTGGGCGGTTACGAGACCTGGCGCGCGCGAAGCAGCTATTTGGAGGTCGACGCCGAAGCGAAGCTGCGGACCGCGATCTTGAAGCAATTGGAGAACGTGGCCAAAACCTGAGTGGGTTTGCGAATGCACGAGTTGATTGCTATCAGTCACGCCGAGGCGCTGGATGAGATTCCCGACGCTCCCGCGAGCCTTGAGTTTCGTGGGATGGCCTTGGATCGGTGTTCGACGATCTATCGCTCACGTACCGGACTATTGCTATGTGATGCGGACGAAACCCTGCTGGGAGCTATCGGCGAGGTGCGACCGCAACACGCCCGAGAGCTTTTCGAGCCGCGGCGAATTACTTGCGAGCTATTGGCCGACAGTCGCGCTTTTGCCGCGCTGAACGCTGACTTTGTTTTCGAACGGGCGACGATTCTGACCTTAGAACGGCAATGGCGACGCCCACCCGGCCTTGTGCTCGGCTTGGTCGTTCGCAGTCTCCAACCGCAAGATCCACTCTGGCACGTTCCGGCCAAGTTGCGGACAGAGATCGAGCGCCAAGCGCTAAATGGAGAGGTCTGGGCTGGGTTCGTCGCCCGCGGCACAGCCGTCAGCTTTGCCTACGTGGCGACAACCACCGAGACGTTAGCCGACATATCCATCGATACGCTTGCGGAGTGGCGGGGCATCGGGATTGGCCGAAACGTGGCGTCATTCTTGGTCGGTCGAGTTGTTGCGCTCGGCAAGGCGCCAGTCTGGGGCGCCACGGTCGATAATGCCGCTTCGCTGGCCTTGGCGGCGAGTCTCGGCTTCACGAGGCCAGCCGGCGAGCTGTTCGTGCATGAAGCGTGAACTTCGGTATAGCGAACTCCGCCCACACCAACCCGGCGCGTCGGGTTAGTGATGTCCTTGTTTCTACTTCGACCGTTTTCGCGCCACGGCCAACAGGCCCAGCAAACCGATTCCGCCCAGCACCAGCGCGCTCGGTTCGGGCACGGCCTCGTAGGTGTAGAGGACATGCACCGAGCCTCCCCAAGAAAAACCTTCATTCCCGGGCGAGGTGCCGATCGCCGGCGTATCCAATGTCGAGTTGCCGGAATAATTCCAATTCATCGGGAACGTGCCGACTCCGGTCAATGAAGCGAAGAAGGCGCCGATATTTACCGTCAGATTCTGGTAATCCGCGTCGAAATCATTCGACCCTATCACGTTGTCGTAGGGTCCGACAAAGCCAACGGCGAGGGTTCCCATGGGCTGCCCGTCGACATCCGCGAGCCCGGACAGATTGAGTGTCGACGTGCCGATCTGGTTGATCGTGGCCACCCAGGTGCCAGTGATCGAGGCGGCGAATTCAAAGTCGGCTTGGATCAACGTGCCCAGGCCGCCGTTGAATCGCGGGACGGGCGCCGTCATGGTGCCGGAGATGGGCGTGTTGGCTGCGGGCACAAATTGCTGACCGCCGCCCGCCGCGCCTGTCTGGTAGAAGACGGTTGCCGCTTGCGCGACCTGGGCGACAAAGGTGCCAAGCAGCAGGCCGCTGAGGATGGAGAACAATCGCATCCTGGTGACCATGTTTTTGTTTCGATTCATTAGACAGTTCTCTTTTCGAGGAACTTGAAGATATGACCAAGGGCGCCGCCAGACGAATCGCCCCTATTGTAATACCGGCCGGCCGGCCAATACTGTAGCGCGAGCCGGCTTTTTTCGACTATTTTCAGCGGCCGGGGATTCCTTCTCAAGCTCCGCCCCCTGGCCGGCCCGTGAAGTGCATAATGACCTAACAAAAGCCGCCCGCGCGCACACATCGCGACTCGCCCGAGAATCTACGGGCCAATCGCCGCATCCGGCCGTCCTGCGTTGCATCGCGCGCGCATGCCGAAATGTGCGCGGGCACACCAGCGAAAAAACACGACCGGCCTCTCTCGTCATTCCTTCGGGCTCCTTTTGATCTCTTCGTGTGCTGGACCTGTCCGTCCGTGTGCCACTGCTGGCTTGCCCAGCAGTGCTCCCCTGTTGAGCAACCTTGAGGCTCGACCTGGCCGGTACTCGCGCCAATCTGGCAATCGTGTTACTACGTCGGCTCGATAAACTCGATTCAGCCATGGATTGATGATTCGTGCTGCAAGGGCATCGAGAAAAAGAAACACTGCTGGACGAGCCAGCAGTGGCACCCGCCGTGGCCGTTCCATTACCCTGCTTCCGATTTCCCTTCTCCGTGCTCGTCGTGTCGTTGTGGTCAATTCTCTTCGGAGGAGGGCAACCACGACGACACGACGACACGAAGAACACGGAGAC
>JANNQN010000212.1:0-16392 GCA_031400775.1 Planctomycetia bacterium
GCCGGCATCGCCGCGAACGAGATCGCCGAGTTTGCCGGGCTTTATGCCGACGCGAGTCCGGCCGTGATCCGTTGCGGCTGGGGGTTGGAGCGCAATCGCAACGGCGGATCGGCGGCGGCCGCTGTTCTGGCGCTGCCGGCCGTGGCAGGCAAGTTCGGCGTCGCCGGCGGCGGATTCACCATGAGCCAATCGGTGGCCTGGGATGTGAATACGACGGCAGGCGCCGCGGCGACTCCGCCGAAGACTCGCCTCGTGAACATGAACCTGTTGGGCCAGGTCTTGGCGACCGACTATCGCCCCGCAATCAAGTCGCTGTTCGTCTACAACTGCAATCCCCTGGCCACGGCGCCCCAGCAGAACAAGATCCGTGCTGGCTTAGAGCGCGAAGATCTGTTCACGGTCGTTCACGAGCAAGTGTTGACCGATACGGCCCGTTATGCCGACGTCGTCCTGCCGGCGACCACGTTTCTGGAACATATCGAGCTGCGCCGCAGCTACGGATCGATGATCGTTCAACTGGCCGCGCCGGTTATTGAGCCGGTCGGCGAAGCCCGCTCGAATCATTGGCTGTTCGGCGAGCTGTGCAAACGAATGGGCCTGGACAAAGCCGGAGATCCCCAGACTCCCGAAGAAGTCGCCCAGGCGATCGTCGCCACCTCGGCCTCGGGCAAGCAGATTGCCGAAAGCCTGGCGGCCACCGGTCGTGCGACGGCGCCCTGCGGGCCGCGGCCCGTGCAGTTTGTCGATGTTTTTCCGACGCTGGCTGACCGGCGCGCGGATCTGCTGCCCGAGAATCTCGACCGCGCCGCGCCCGGCGGCCTGTATGCCTATCTGCCGCTCGAACCACACGACGACTTTCCGCTGGCGCTTATCTCGCCCTCGACGTCGAAAGCCATCTCGTCGTCCCTCTATCAACTGGTGCGCGAGACCGTGCCGGTCGAGATGCACCCGGTCGATGCGGCGCCGCGCGACATCGCCGACGGAGATTCCGTGCGCGTGTTCAACCGCTCGGGCGAGGTGCGCTGCCGCGTGAAGCTCAGCGGCGAGCTTCGCCCCGGCGTGGCCGTGTTGCCCAAGGGCTTGTGGGCGCGCCACACCCTGAACGGCCAGACGGCCAACGCGCTTGCGCCCGACACTTTGACCGACCTGGGCGGCGGCGCGTGTTTTAATGACGCGCGCGTGCAGATCGAGAAAGTGGAAAACTAGCGCCCCCGGGCGACCATTCAAGCCAGCACGGGACACGTATCGAACCACTCCCGGCCTTGACGGGCCATCCACTCCTCCGAGCCCACGGGTCCCCACAGGCCCGGCTCGTAGACTTCCAGCTTGGGGAGCCGCGTTTCCTTCCAGGCCGCGGCAATCGGGTCGATGATGCCCCAGGCCAGTTCCACTTCGTCGGCCCGCGAGAACAAGCTGGCGTCGCCCTGAAACGCGTCGAGCAAAAGCCGCTCGTAAGCTTCCGGCATCACGCCCGGAAAATCGCGATTGAAACTGAACTCCAAATCGGTGAGCCGCAGCTTCATTCCCGCATCGGGCACCTTGGTTTGAAAGTGCAGTTGAATCCCTTCGTTCGGCTGGATCTGAATCACCAGCCGATTCGATTGGCAGATCGTCGAACCCTCCGCGGCAAAGACCATGTGCGGCGGGCTGCGAAATTGAATCACGATTTGCGACGTGCGGCACGACATCGCCTTGCCGCTGCGCAAATAGAACGGCACCCCCTGCCACCGCCAGTTGTCCACCGCTAGCTTCACCACGGCAAACGTCGCCGTCTGGCTGTCGGGCTTAACCCCCGGCTCGTTGAGATAGCCGAGATACTGGCCGCGCACCGTATCGCCGGCCACGTCCGCCGGCGCAAGCGGCTTGATGGCGCTGAGCAACTTGACCTTCTCGTCACGCACCGTCTCGGCTTCGAAGCGGACCGGGGCTTCCATCGCCGTGGCCATCAGCAGTTGCAGCAGATGGTTCTGAAACATGTCGCGGAGCACGCCCGTCTCGTCGTAAAAACTGCCCCGGCGGCCGACCGTCACTTCCTCGGCCACGGTGATCTGCACGTGATCGACGTAGTTGCGGTTCCACACTGGCTCGAAAATAGTGTTGGCAAACCGCAGCACGAGGATATTCTGCACGGTTTCCTTGCCCAGGTAGTGGTCGATGCGGTACACCTGCGACTCGCGAAACACGGCATGCACCGCGTCGTTCAGCCGGCGGGCCGTTTGCAGGTCGGTGCCGAAGGGCTTCTCGATCACGATTCGCCTCGGGCCCTTCGTCTCGTCCGCCAGCCCGCAGGCCCCCAGCCGGGCCACGGCCTCTTCATAGAACTGTGGCGCCGTGGCAAGGTAATACACTCGCGTGACCGGATTTTTTCCTTCGAGCTCGCGCAGCCGGTTGTGCAGGGCCTCGAAGTCGGCCGGCGCGCCGAGATCGCCCCGCTGATAATGCAGTGCCGTGGCGAATTTCTGCCAGGCCGCCGCATCGAACTGCTTGGGCTCGAACTGCTTGGTGGATTTGGCCAGCGACTCGCGCCAGGCGTCGTCGCTAAAAGGAGTTCGCGAAAAACCCACGATCCGCGTGTCCGCGGGCAGCCGCCCTTTGCGAAAGAGCTGATAGAGCGCAGGCACGAGCTTGCGGCTCGTCAGGTCGCCCGAGGCGCCGAAAATGACCAACGTGACCGGCACGGCGGGCGCTCCGTCATGACAATGGGAGAGAAAATGCGGCCAATTCCGCGACCAACTTCGAGAAGCTTTTGTCAGGCCGAGTGATTACGCGGCGCGGATCCAGGTCAGCGCGTCGGCCGACTTGCTCTCGTCGAAGTATTGAATCTTGGCCTTGGTAAATGGCTTGCAGAAGGCCGCCATGCCCGCCTCCCACTTGCTTTCGCCGACCAGGGCCAGGCGTTCGATGTCGCCAAAGTGCTTCATGTCGAACTTGATATCTTCCCACAGCGCCCCGAGTTCCCAGCCGTGAAAGTCGTGCATTTGCACCAGGATTCGGATCTTGCCGTGATCCTTGATCAATCGCTCGACGTCCGGGACGAATCGCTGATAGTCTTCCTTGGAAAGCTTGCCGCTGATCTTGACCAACAGGATTTTTCCGCCCGCTTCTTCGTTTAAAGTCAACATATTCTCTCTCCATGCGAAGTGGTCGTCTCGGATGACGCGCCATGCGTGCGGCGTCAACTGCCCACCATTGTCCTGTAACGCGAGCGCGAGGCAAGGGGCCAGCCGCCCGCGGGCGGGCGAAAAATTCTGGACCAAGGACCGGCCGGTCCGCCCCCGACTTGCTCCCGCTTCCCGCAGCAGTCGAGTACACTGAAGCCGTATTTCCAGACCCCTGAAATTCCGCAAGCATGGGGCACGACGATGATGAAGCTGCGAACAAGCAATCGGTCGATGATTCGCATTTGCCTCATAGGCCTGTTGGCGCCGTGCGCGCCGAGCGCGTCGATTTTGGCGACCGAGCCGGACCCCGCTCGGCCGGCCGCGTCGAATGAACTTGATGGTCTTGCCGGGCGGGCGGCCGCGAGCCGCAAGTCGGGATTGCCGATCGTCCATAAGGCGGTTGCCAATTATCCCGGGCACCGCAAGTGCTTTGCCTGCCACCACCAGACTCAGCCGATGTTGGCAATTCTGGCCGGCGGCGGCACGCCCAGCGCCGCCGATCTGACCACCATCACCGCCGCGGCCGAGCACACGCACAAGTCATTCGACGGCCAGGTCGATCAGTTGCTCCAAGGCGAAGGGATCGGCGGCCGAGCCCTGACCGTGAGCTACGGTCTGTGGGCCTTGAAGCTGGCCGACTGGAAGCCCGATCCAACTACCGCCGCGATGGTGACCTATCTGCTCAAGATTCAGGAAGCCGACGGCCATTGGGACGTTCACGTCAGCCGCCCGCCGATGGAAGACTCCAGCCAAACCAGCACGGCCCTGGCCATTGCCGGATTGCTCGCCTACGCCACGCCCGAGCAAAAGGAAGCCAGCGACTCGGCGATCGCCAAAGCTAAAACGTGGATTGCCGGTTGCACGCCCAAAACGCAGGAAGACAAGGCGTCGCGATTGTGGGCGCTGTACCTTTCGTCCGCGACGCCCGACGAGCTAAACGCCGCCCGCGACGCGGTGCTCGCGGCGCAGCGCCCCGACGGCGGCTGGGCCCAATTGGACGACATGGAAAGCGACGCCTACGCCACCGGCCACACGTTGTATGTGCTGGGCCTCTCTGGCATGCCGGCGGCTTCGCCCGCGTATCAGCGGGGTGTGGCCTATCTGCTCAAGACGCAACGGGACGACGGCTCTTGGTTCGTCAAATCCCGCTCCAAGCCGATCCAGGTGTATTTCGACAATGGCGACCCGCACGGCCGCGACCAGTTCATCTCGACGCCGGCCACCTGTTGGGCATTGGCGGCGCTAGCGCGGGGTTGTGAACCGCCCAAGCCGCCGGCGGCCGATTGAGCTCGTGCTTGGTGTCATTCTCTATTCCATGTTTTCTCCGTGTCCTTTGTGTCGTTGTGGTTTTAGATTCCCCCGTCGAAGCAGGTAGACCACGACGACACAACGACACGGAGAAGTGGTAGGTCATGAGTTGGGATGACATGAACCTCGCTCGACGCTGCCTGTCATGCCAAGACATGATTTACAGGATCTCCTCGATCCGAGCCAATGGCCGCGCCGGGCTTCCCGTCAGCGTCGCGTCGATCTGCGCGAGCCCGTCAGCAGCGAGTCGAGCGAATCGCCGCCGCCCAGCGAATCTCCGCTGGGGTTCATCGCCGTTGCCAAGGCCGCCAGGTCGGCGCGAATCGCCAGATCGAGCAGATACGCCAGCACGCAGCCGATGAAGCCAATGGCGGCAAGCGCGCCGATGACGGCCCGCCCCGAATCGCCAATCAATAAAGCCGCCAAGGCAATAAACGGCAACGAGACGGTCACTCCGAACACGATGCGTCCCAGCCGAGCCAGATTGGCGAGCTCGCCAATCTCCCGCGCGTCATCGTGCCGCCCCTTCATCAACCAGGGATAGCAATTTCGGATCGATAGAAACGTTATCAAAAAGTAGCTCTGGGTCGCGGCGATCATGCCGCACAACAGGTTCGCCAGGACAAAGTGCGCGTAATCTTCGCCCGACAACCGACTCATGGCTCCCGCCCCGAAGTGGATCCAGGTTGGAAACACGAAGCCCGAGATGGACCACAGCGCGGCCGTGATTCCGGCGGTGGCGGCGCCCATCATCAACGAGCGGCGCACCAGGTCGAGCGATGGCGGCGGCGTTAGCTGCTCGCCACGCGCCAATCGAGCGAGCGTCATGAAGAGTCGGCCGCGGGTCGTGCAAATATAACCCAGCCCCAGCGTATAGCCTGTCAGGTTGATTGCCAGCAACTGCACCTGGAATACGCTTTTGTCTTCGGCACTCAAGTTGGCGACGATTTCGATCCACGTGTAGATGATGATCAACAAACCCATGACGAGATTCGGCACCAGGCCCAGAAGCAGGGTGGACGTGACTGGATGTCGCTTCAAAATCGAGCCATGCGATCGCCGGGTGTGCAGCAGCGAGTGCGCCCGGGGTTGCAGGCAAAGCTCCAATTCGCGGGCCAGCTCGTCGGCCGTGGCAAAACGATCGGCCGGGTCCGGGGAAAGGCACTTGACCAGCACGTCGACGACGATCGAAGGACAGTTCGCGGGAACCAGGGCCCGAGTGTCGGGCGAGAGTCCGGCCGCGCGAACGCTCGTCATCCGCGGCAGGGCCTTCGACCAATCCTCGGGCAGCGAGACATCGGCAAACGGCCGCTTGAGCGTGAGCAGCTCCCACAGCAAGACACCCAGCGAGTACACGTCCGCGCGGCCGTCCAATTCGTCGGGCTGGCGGGAGTGGGCCGGATCGTAGGCCTCCAATTGCTCGGGCGACATATAGGCCAGCGTGCCGCCGAAATAAGCCGCCGGCGAGGCGCCGTCGAGCTTCGAAAAGCTGATGTTGAAATCGGCCAGCTTGGGTTGCCCGTCGGCGCCGACCAGCACGTTGGCCGGCTTAATGTCGCGATGCAGCACGCCATGCGCGTGGGCATGTGCCAGGGCGCCGGCCAGTCGGGCCCCCAACCAGCACACGACTTCGGGCCACGAGGCGCTGCGCAGCTTGTAGCGTGTGAGCGAATCGGCGGGCGGCTCCTCTTCGTTGTGGGCCAGGGCCTTATCGACGGCCTCGAGCAGGGCCGCGCCAGTGCGAAGTGCCGGCGGCATCTTGCGAACGTGCGTGACCACGCCCTGCAAAGTGCCCCCCGGCACGTATTGCATGTAGAGCAGCCGCAGCTTGTGCTCGGGCAATTGCCGCTGATCGAAGACCCGCACGATATGCGGATGCTCGAGTTGAGCCAGGGTCTGCGGCTCCAGGCTGCGATCGCGCGAGATCTTTAGCGCCACGAGCCGTTGCATCGATCTCTGCCGGGCGCGAAACACGGTGGCAAAAGCCCCTTTGCCCAGCGGCGACAAGAGATCGAAATCGTCGACCTGCTGCCCGGCGGCAAAGGTGGGCACGCGCTCGGTCGAAACCAGCATCGTCGACTGCGTGGGCGCGTCGATTTGAAACAGCCGCTTCAGCTCGTCGGCGCGGGCCGGAAAGCGCTGGCAATAGTCGGCGATCGCCACCTCGTCGCCGTGCTGCCGGCGGATGTGGTATTCCTCGTAGATCAAGTCGCAGGGCAGCCCGCCACCAGCGGCCAGCTCGGGGAATTCGGCCAGATACTGTTCGACCAGCTTCGGCGCCCGGCGACCTTGCCAGCGGTATTCGAGGTCCACCTTGACCAGCTCGACCAGCGTCAGGCGGCGCAGGGCGGGGGGCTCGGCCGGCACGAAATCGGCCGGGGCCGGCGGTTCGCCACCTTGTTTCCAGGCGGCGACAAAGGCGTCGATTCGCTCGGACAACTGTTTCCAGGCGACCGAAACATCGTCGTCAAGGCGGACCGTTTGCGACATTCCGTACGCTCCGTGTCATGCTGCCCGGCCGATCCGAACAGCCCCTTTCTTTTCCCCCCCCACGTCGAGGGCGCACTGGGCCTCGAGCCGCCTGTGGCCAGTATACCGTGCGTTTGGGCGGCGAGGCACGGGGTGCTGGCAGATGTGCTATAAGCGCAAAAAAACCGCGGTACTCAGCGGCAGGATTTGCCACCGAGCACCGCGGACAAGAGGTTACGATCTTCGATCTATTGCCTACGGCCTAGCGGGCCGCAGCAGCTTCCAACGCGGCACGGTCGAGGTTGGCCACGTTGTTCGACTTCTCAATCTCGGTCACCACGTCGTCCAGGTCCACGACCACCAACAACTGGTTGAAGGCCGCGGCCCCGGCCGCCGAGGTGCTGATCAACTTCATGGCCGAGGCGGGCAGCCGCAGCGTCAGCGAAGCCGTTTCACCGGCTCCCAGGCTGGTCACTTCCGTGACCGACCGCGGAGCGTCGTCGCTCAGCTCGCCTTCGAGTTGGGCGAAGGCTCCAACCCGGAACTTGTCGGACGGCTTCGTGCCTTGGTTGCGAACCTTCACCATATACAGCGGACCAACCGTGACGGTGGCCGGCTCCAAGAACCCGACATCCTCCAAGACCAGGTCAACATAGCCGTCCGCGTTCCCCTTGACCGGCTGGCCGTTGACCGGCTGGCTCGGGGCCGGTTGCGTCGGCGCCGAGTAGGTCGGAGCCACTTGCGGTTCCGTCACGATCACCGGCGATTCGACATACACGGGAACCGGCTGCTGGTAGATGACTTGCGGGCAACTGGGATAGTTCACGACCTGCGGAACAACAAACTGCCACCAGGGGAAGCCGTGGTGGTGATGGTGCTTGCCGCCACCCTGTCCGTTGCCGTTGCCATAGCCGCCGCCCTGACCCTTGCCACCGCCACCTTGGCCCATGCCACCACCCTGACCCATGCCACCGCCTTGACCGGGATTCTGGGGAGCCGGCATCGGGTTGGGCTTCTTCACGCCGCCGCCGCCGAAGACCAGGATATCGTCGTATTTCTTGGCTTTCTTGAGGGCGTCGAAGCCGCCAGTATTGCCCTTGCCGGGCACGATTGCGTCGCCAGGAAATTTCGGACCGGTAGGACTCGACGGCTTCTTCGTAAAGACACCGCTCAGATCTTCCTTGAGAATGTCCGGGTTGGACAGAGGGCCCTTAGTCTTGCCGTTCTTGGCCGCCATCGCGTCACCATACTTGTCCGCTCCCGAGAGCGTCGTCTTTGGGTTGAGGCTACGGATATTTCCCGACTTGACCTGCGGTTCCACGCCCGAAATAGGTCCGCCCTTGTTCTTGCCGTTCTTTCCCAGCGATCGGCTGAGCGTGGAGTTGTTGTTGTTCTTGCCGTTGAAATTCTTATTCACGAACGACTGGTTCGTCTGCGAGCCTTGGGGCTTGCCGATGCCCGAATAGCCCGTGTTGCCATTCTTGAAGGGAACCACTCGATCGGGCAGGCCCGAGCCATTGATGCCCGTGTTGCCGTTCTTGGCCGGGATCGGCTGGCCGAAGTTCTTCTTGGCGAATTGCTTTTGACCGCCATTCTGGCCATTGGAGTTCTTCTGCGAGAACGACTTGTTCGAGTTATTCGAGTTGGACGAGCGCTGCATGCTGCGGGACGACGAGTTGCCGCCGGAGTGGTTGCCACTGGAGTGATGGCCGCCACCGCCTTTGTTCCCGCCGCCGCCACCACCACCACCACCGCCACCGTGCCCCGCATAGGCCATCTGCGGCAGCACCAGGCCGGCCAGCACAACACCGATCAACTTGTTGCGGAAATTGTTGACGACCACCGGCAGCACTCGGGCCGAGACCAGGGTGAGGGTGGTTTGAATCCGATTCGCGCTAGTGTTCGTGTTTTTTTCCATGGCTCTCGCTCGCTTTCTGTGTTTTGTTTTTTCTCGGGGGCCCGCGTTTCTTCGCCGGCTCCTCGCTACTTAGCCAAGCGTGCGGGGCGAGAATCTGTTACAGGGCCGGGAACGAAGAAATACGTGATTGTCGCAACATGCTTGTTTGCAACGACTTGCGAGAATCGACGCGGTGGTCGGCGGAGTCGCTACGACCGGAACGCCCAAGATTCAGCCCGGCCGACTCTCTCAGCGGGGAATGTCGTCGGGACCGAGAATCTGTTGCAGCTTGCTCAGGGCCCGGGTCAGCATGACCCGCACCGAGCCGTCGGATTTCCCCAGGCGTTCGGCGATATCCTTCGAGGGCAGGTTTTCGACATATCTCAGGCGCAATGCCTCGCGCTGGTCCTCGGGCAGCTTGGCTAGGGCTTCATACAGGCGAACCTCGTGCCCCTTGCGCGACAGGGCATGGGTGGGCGTGGTCATCGAATTGGCCAGAAGGTCAATCAGGGCCGCGTGTTGCGAGTCGCCGCCCGGACTGCCCAGCGGCACCTCGCGACCGACGTCCCGCTTCTGAGCGCCGAAGAAACGGCGATGGGCGTCGATGATCCGCCGCTCGGCGATCTGGCAGAGCCACGAAAAGGGCTCGCGGTGCTCGAATTCGGCCGTTTCCAGGGCGCGGACGGCCTCGACGCTAACCTCCTGGAAGATGTCGTCGACTTCCAACCGCCGCCGCAGGCCGGGTCCCAATTGTCGCTCGATGAACGCCAAAAGCGGTTTGCGGTTTTCGCCGAGGAATTGGGCCAGCGCCGCCACGTCGTGGGCTTTGACGCGACCCACCAGGTTGTCGTCCGCTTCGCCCACGATTTTCCCCATGATTCCCGTGGCCGGCTCCCGCACCGGCCAGTGTAGCCGCTAGCAGAGCCTCGATAAACCCAGGGGATGGTCGCCGGCTTGGCTGTAACAAGTCGGCCCGTTTCACGCCCAAGAAGTGTAGAGAGGGACCGAAAGAGACTCATGGTGAAGGAGAATGGTCATGCCAGACGGAAAACGAAAACGCCGACACAGCACAAACAAGCCCCGCCGCGATTGGTATGCCCGACACCGCTCGGCCCGCTTTACCCGCCGCTTCGGCCTGGCGAACCTGATCTCCGAGAACGTCAATCACTAATCAACTCCGTCCCATGCAGCCGCTTCAAGCGGTTCTATCTGTCGCCGCCTCCATCCTCCTCGGCTCTTCTGGCCACTCTTGCGGCAGCCCCTCGTCCGACTCAGAATAGCACCATCTCAGTTGGGTTCCCTCGCTCTCGCAATGGTCTTTTCTCGGACCAAGGATTCATCCCGTGCGAAAACGTTTTCTCAAAGTTCTGGCGGCCGCGGCCGTCGCGTTCGTGGTGCTGATTCTCGGCGTCGCAATCTGGATGCGCGGCCAACTGACCGGCAGCTTGCCCAAGCTCGACGGCGAAATCGCGAAGCAAGATGTCGCGGCGCCTGTCACGATCGAGCGCGACGCGCTGGGCATTCCCACGATTCGCGCTGATAATCGCATTGACGCGGCTTATGCCCTGGGCTTTGTCCACGGTCAGGATCGCTTCTTTCAAATGGACCTGCTGCGCCGCAACTCGGCCGGCGAGTTGGCAGAAATCATCGGCCCCGCGGTCGTGAGCGCCGATCGCAAAGTGCGCGTGCATCGATTTCGCGACGTCGCGCGCCGCGTGCTGTCCGAGGGAAGTCAGGAAGACCGCTTACTGATCGAGGCCTATGCCAAGGGAGTCAACGCCGGGCTCGGCTCGCTGGCCGTCAAGCCGTTCGAATACCTGATGCTGGGATTGCAGCCCGCGGCCTGGCAGGCCGAAGACTCGGTGCTGGTGATGTTCTCCATGTATCTCGATCTGCAAGGGGACGATTACGCGGACGAATCGAAGTTGGGATTGATGCACGATCTGCTCCCCCCGGCGATGTTCGAATTCATCGCCCCCCTGGGCACCCAGTGGGACGCACCCATTCAGGGCGAGGCCTTCGCCGTGCCGCCGATCCCGGGACCCGAGGTGTTCGACACCCGCGATCCCAAGCAAGTCGCGCGCAATTTGCTCGCGCCGCCGGGCGCGCTGCCCCCGCCCGACACGTTTCATCCGGGCAGCAACAATTGGGCCGTCTCGGGCAAGCACACGGCCGACGGCCGGGCCCTGTTGGCCGACGACATGCACTTGGGAATCCGCGTTCCGCACATCTGGTACCGCGCGTCGCTGGCCTGGCCCGATGCAGACGGCAAATTGCACAACATGACGGGCGTCTCATTGCCCGGCACCCCGGCGATTGTCGTGGGCAGCAACGGGCACATCGCCTGGGCGTTTACCAACAGCGAGGGCGATTGGGTCGACGTGGTCGTGGTGGAAACCGACCCCGCCGACAAAGACACCTACCAGACGCCCGACGGCCCGCGCAAGTTCGAGCACGTGCAAGAGACGATCAAGGTCAAAGGCGCCGCCGACGAAACGCTCGACATCGCGTCGACCATCTGGGGTCCGATCATGGACCAGGATCACCAGGGCCGGTCCCGCGCGATCCGCTGGGTGGCACACGATCCGGCCGGCGTGAACATGGGGCTGATGCGATTGGAATCCTCTGACAACCTTGACGACGCTCTGCGGCTGGCCAATCTGAGCGGCTCGCCGGCGCAGAATTTCGTCGTCGCCGACGACAAAGGCCGCATCGCCTGGACGATCCTGGGCCGCATTCCACGGCGCGTCGGATTCGACGGGCGGCTGCCCACCTCCTGGGCCGACGGCACGCGCCGCTGGGACGGATACTTGAATCCGGAGGAGTATCCGCGGATCATCGATCCCGAGGCCGGGCGAATCTGGACGGCCAACGCGCGGGTCGTGAGCGGCGAGATGCTCGCCAAGCTGGGAGACGGCGGATATGACCTGGGCGCGCGAGCCCAACAAATTCGCGACGACTTGTTGGCCATCGAAACAGCCGGCGAGCCCGACATGCTCAAGATTCAATTGGACGATCGCGCGGTTTTTCTGGACCCCTGGCAAAAGCTACTGCTCGCCACGTTGACGTCCGACGCTGTGGCCGAGAACCCGCGCCGCGGCGCGCTGCGCACTCTGGTCGAGAACTGGGGCGGCCGCGCGGCGGTGGACTCGGTTGGATTTCGCGCTGTCCGAAAATTCCGGCACAAGCTGATCTCACAACTGACCGACCTGTTGGCAAATCCCTGCAAGAAGGTCGACAAGGATTTCTCGATCGCCAAGATGGATCGCAGCGAGGGGCCCGTCTGGCGGCTAGTCTCCGAGCGGCCCGAGAACCTGCTCGATCCGCGATTCACGAGTTGGGACCATCTGTTGCTGTCGACGGTCGATGAAGTCGTGGCCGAAGCGACCGACAAGGGCAGTAAGCTGGCCGGTTACACCTGGGGCAGTCACAACACGACCAAGATCCAGCACCCGCTCAGCCTGGCCGTGCCGAGCCTGGCGCGTTGGCTGGACATGCCCGCGCAAGCGCTCTCGGGCGATTCCGAGAACATGCCCCGCATCCAGGCGCCCGCCATGGGCGCGTCGCAGCGGCTGGCCGTATCGCCAGGGCGCGAACGGGACGGCTACTTCCACATGCCCGGCGGCCAATCGGGTCATCCGCTCTCGCCCCACTATGGCGACGCACACGCCGCTTGGGCCGAAGGCAAAGCCACGGCATTCCTACCTGGCCCAGCGATCCACACGCTGGTGCTGAAACCGGCCGGATAGCACGCGGTTGCAGGTCACGGGGATTGGGCGGCTCGTTGCATTGCGAGCGTCATCGCCTCGTCAATCCGGGAGAGCGTCTCGCCGATTGGCTCGTGAATCACGGCATCGGCCGCCGCGTCCTGCTCGGTCGGATCGCGATTGATGATCACCAGCCGGGCGCCCGAACGGCTGGCGATCTCGGGCAGCCCGGCCGCCGGATAGACGACCAGCGAGGAGCCGATGGCCAGGAAGAGATCGCAGCTCTGGGCCAGCTCCACCGAGTCGCGCATCGCCTCGGCCGGCATCGGCTGGCCGAACAGCACCGTGGCGCTCTTGAGCCGACCGCCGCAACTGGGGCAGGGGGGCACCGCCTGCCGAGCGCGATATTCCAATAGGATCGGCCAGGGCTCGAAGCGCTCCGCGCAGTCGACGCATTCCACCTGCCGCGCCGTGCCGTGCAGCTCATGCACCACACTGCTGCCGGCCATTTGGTGCAAGCCGTCGATGTTTTGCGTAATCACGCCCGCCAACCGCCCGGCCTGTTCCCAGCGGGCAATCGCCAGGTGGCCGGCGTTGGGCTTGGCTCGCTCGAAATCATCGGCGGCTTCCGACTTCTGCCGCCAGTACTCGTTGCGGGCCTCGGCCGAGGCCAGAAACTCGTGGTAATAGACCAGCTTGTACTTCGACCACACTCCGCCCGGCGAGCGAAAGTCGGGGATTCCGCTCTCGGTGCTGATGCCGGCGCCCGTGAAGACGACCGCGCGGCGCGCCTGGAGGAGCCACTCGGCCACGTGGTCGATCGTCGACTGTTCTGCTTCCGCCATCCCGGAAATCTCGAGTTTACAATTACTTCGTCGTCAGCTTCTCGATCAGGAACTTGTTGATCGAGCCGTACTTCGCGTCTTCGTGGCCCGGATACGACACCACGACCTCGATGCCGGCCGAAGTGAGCCGCTGAGCCAGTTGCACTCCGTACATGGCCGAATGCGTGGGATCCGTTTCTTCTTGTCCGACCTTCGGCGGTGTTTTCTGGTTGGGATAGTCCAGGTAGATCGCCGGATCGTCGGCCGTGACCAATTCGATGGGCGAGTACTCCTTGATCCAAGGCAACACCTTCTCGCGATTGGCGATCAACAGCTCGAACTCTTGCGGGCGCGTGCGGCCCTTCTCGGCAAATCCAAAGGCATGCCCTGCGTAGATCGCGTTGGGAATCCACTCCCGCAATTCTTTGGGATCGAGCGACGTCTGAGCCCCATTGACCGCGGCGCACGACAGCCGCGACGATTGCCGCGCGATCGGGTCGCTGGCCTGCGGGTCGGCCAGGTCATTGTGCAGCGCCAACCACAGCGAGGTACACGCACCGGCCGATCCACCGGTCGATCCGACCCGCTTGGGATCGAGATTCCACTCCTTGGCCTTGGAGCGCAACGTTTGCAGCGCGCGGGCCGCGTCGTGCAGGCAGGCCTTCACGGGTGGTTCGACCTTTTGCTCCATCGCCTGGGGAATGAAACGGTAGTTGAGCGCGGCGACCGAAATGCCCGCATCGAGGAACGGTTGAATGGCGCTCGTGCCGTATCCGGTTTTGTCGCCACCCATCCAGCCACCGCCGTGAATCAACAGCACCAGCGGGGTCGGCTTGTCGGACTTGGCTTGCCAGAAATCGAACTTCTGGCGCTCGGAATCCTGGCCATAGGCAAAGTCGGCCGCGGTCGGCGTGGGACGCGCGGGCGGCTCCTTCTTCTTGGCCTTCTCCTGCGCTATTGCGGACGAGGACAGCACAACGAGCAAGCAGATGACCAGCATTCGGCGAAACATGGTAAGGCTTCCTGGTTGGTTGAAGATCTGTGAGTCTGTGCGTTGTAAAAAGTTCCTTGGACTGCGCCGCTCAAGCAAGGATTGGCTGCAGAATGTTTCCGCCGGTATCGGTCAGGCGATAGTCGCGGCCCGCGTAGCGGTAGGTGAGCCGCTTGTGGTCGATGCCCATCAAGTGCAGGATCGTGGCGTGGTAGTCGTTGACGTGACACGGTTCCGCGACGACTTGAATTCCATAGTCGTCCGTCACTCCGTAGGTAATGCCCCCTTTCACGCCCGCGCCGGCCAGCAAGCACGAAAACGCGCGGTGCCAATGGTTGCGTCCCTTGCCGTTATCGGACCAGGGCGTGCGGCCGAACTCGGTGCAGATGGCGACCAACGTCGAATCCAGCAGTCCCCGCTGCCGCAAATCGCCGATCAGGGCCGCGATCGATCGATCCACCCGCGCCGCCTTGCCGCGATGCTGCTGCATGTCGCCGTGCGCGTCCCAATTGTCTTGCGAGCCGTTGTCGATCAATTCCACGACCCGCACCCCGCGCTCCGCGAGCCGCCGGGCCAGCACGCACTGCGCGGCGAACGATTTTCGATCGCCCGGCTCCGCGCCGTACTCGTCCAGAGTCGCGCGCGACTCGCGCGCCAAATCAAACGCCTCGGGCGCCTCTCGCATCATGCCCCGCGCGACGTCGAAGCTGCTCGTGCGCGCCCGCAAGTTCATGTCGTCGCCGCGCGACCGGCCGTAAGCGTCGTTCACGTCGGCCAGCATCAGCCGCTCCAACTCGGCCAGGCGGATATTTCGTGCCGGCGGAGTCAGGTCAGCAATCGGCTCGTCGCCCGGCACGATCCGCACGCCCTGGTGGTGTGGCGGCAGGAAATTGTTGTCCCAGACCTGCGCGCCGGCATACGGCGTGTGTTCGGCCAGCACGACATACGAGGGCAGGTTGGCGTTGAACGTTCCCAGGCCGTAGCTCAGCCAGGCGCCAATGCTGGGCAGCGGAATCGTGGCCGAGCCGGTGTGCATGGCCAGCGTCGCCTGAAAGTGTTCGAGGATGTCAGTGTGCAGCGAACGAATCACGCACAGTTGGTCGGCCACGCCGGCCAACCGCGGAAACAGCTCGCTCATCACCAGCCCGCTCTGGCCGGCCGGCGAGAATTTGAAGGGGGAGGCCAACAGCGGCTGCTTGGTCACGTCGCGCAGACTTTCGGCACCCACGGTCTTGCCGTGATCGGCCGTGAGCTTGGGCTTGGGATCGAATGTATCGACGTGCGAGAATCCGCCGGTAAGGAAAATGAAGATCATCCGCTGCGCTTTGGGCGCGTGGTGCGCCGGCTGCGGAGCCAGAGGATGTCCGCCGTTGAGCTGGGCCGCCAACGCCAACGACTGCCGCAACGAACCGGCCGATCCTAGCGCCGCGGCAGCCGAGCAGGCGGCGAGAAACTCGCGGCGACCGATCGGATTGAGCTGACTCATGGCGCGCCTCTTCTCAGTCGACCTTGCTCTTAATCGATATAGACGAATTCGTTGGCCGTCAGCAATACTCGGGCGAAACTATCCCAGGCTTCGCGCGCTGTGTCGGCCGCCGCCGTGCCGGTCGCCGCGCTTTCGGTCGTGTACTTCTCGACATACGCAACGCCACGATCGCACTCGTCTGCATTGGGCTCGCGGCCATACGCCAGTCGAATTGCCGCCCTGACTCGCTCGCGGGTGTCCGGCGCCGCTTCGAGCAATCGCCGCGCGAAGTCGGCGGCCTGCTCGGCGACGAAAGGATTGTTCATCAGATACAACGCCTGTAGCGGCACCGTGGCGCTGGTGCGAACGTCGGTCGACAGGTTGGTATCCGGTCCGTCGAACAGGGCCAGGTAAGGATGTCGCACCAGACGCTGCGTCATTAAATACACGCTCCGCTGGCTGGACGGGTACACGGCCTTGAACGGGCTGTGCTGCGTCCACGACCATTCGGAGATCGGCGGAAAGGGATGATCGCCGGGCTGCCGCCGATCGAGATTCCCGGCCGTTGCC
>JANNQN010000213.1:0-14467 GCA_031400775.1 Planctomycetia bacterium
CAACTGCTGGCCGATCCGAACGTCCAGGCCATCTACAACCCCCTGCCCAATCACTTGCACGTGCCCTGGTCGATCGCCGCGCTGGTGGCCGGAAAGCACGTGTTGTGCGAGAAGCCGATCGGACTGTCGGCCGACGAAGGGCAGAAGCTGGTCGACGCCTCGCGGCGCTTTCCCAGATTGAAGGTCATGGAAGCCTTCATGTATCGCCATCACCCACAGTGGCAAACGGCCCGGCGATTGGTACACGAAGGCAAGATCGGCGAGCTGCGCACGATCCACACTTTTTTTTCTTACTACAACGCCGACGCGGCCAATTATCGCAACCATGCCGAGTTCGGCGGCGGCGGAATGGCCGACATCGGCTGCTACTGCATTTCGCTCGCGCGGTTCCTGTTCAACTCCGAACCGCGGCGCGTGCTGGGCATCGTCGAGTACGATCCCAAGTTCCAGATCGACCGCATCGCCTCGGGCGTCATGGAATTTGCGTCCGGCACCTCGACGTTCACCTGCGGCACGCAGTTGGCGCCGTATCAGCGGGTCAACATCCTGGGCACGGCCGGCCGGATTGAAATCGACATCCCCTTCAATGCGCCGCCGGATCGCCCCTGCACGATGCGCCACGAGGCCGGGGGCCGCAGCGACGAAATCTCGCTGCCGGTTTGCGATCAGTACACGATCCAGGGAGAGTTGTTCGCCCGCGCGGTGCTGGACGATACTGCGGTGCCGACGCCGATCGAAGACGCGGTCGCCAACATGCGAGTGATCGAAGCGATCCTCGCCAGCGGCCGCACGGGCGTTTGGGTCGGCTAAGCCGCAAGCGAGGTTTTAGACGCGCTGCAAATAAATAGAGCCCCTACCGTGCGGAAGGTCACCGTAGGGGCCCCGATGATCGCCGGTCGGCCACCTTGGCTTTCTAAAGCGAAGCCGCCAAAGTCGCCAGAAGCTCGACGGAAAAGCAGAGTTGCAGACCCATTGAGCTCCAAACGAACCGGCTGAAGAAAACCTCGTTCATCTCGGACTCAAGTACTCCACGAACCGCTCAAGCAGTGCGCCGTTTGGGGCGCGCCAATTTGGCGGCTTGCTCCCAGGCCAACCACCAGGCCGCGGCCTGACTGGGGGCCTGGGCGATGATCCAGTGCTTGCGACGCTGGCCGGTCACAATCCAAACCCGTCCCTCGGGCCGTTCTATGCACAAATCTCCCATGGCCCAGCCGCCACGGCGTAAGCGGTCCAACGATAAGTCAACTCTTGGATACGCGAGCATAGCTGAACTCCTTCTGGGCGTGCCGAAACACGCCGACCCATATCCTGAACAAGGGCCACATCCGGGAAAAGGGCCGCATCCGGAAAAAAGGGATTGATGAGAAGACTTCCACGCTACTAAGAACACCTGCCGAAAGACATGCTGCAGGTGCCCGCCCCTAACGTGTCCCTATGCTAACTTCGCGTGTTGCGCAATTCGAGATGCAAGGGTAAATTATTTGGAAAAAATCGACCACGCGGACTGGTCTTGATGTGCCCCCCAAAAGCATGGAGGAAAAGTCCGGACGTTGCTGGCTGACAGAATTGTCACAATCGATTCGCGCGGGACACTCCGTTTTATTCCCGCGCTAGCACTCGCGAAAGAAATAAATCGGGCGCTCGTCGAAGAGTCGTTGGAACGAGTAAAATTCGCCGCGACAATTCTCAAAACGTCGCTATGCCGCGGCCTGCGCAACCTTCTGGCGAATGTGATGCGCAATGGCCTGCATGCCTCGCATTCGCACCATGCCCAGGGCCTGGGCGAGTCCCAGGCGATGCACGAGCGACGACTCGGCCGACAGAACTTCGCTCGGCGGCGCGCCAGAGAAAATGTCCACCAGCAAACTGACAAATCCCTTGACGGTCGGCGCCTCGGGCGCGACGTCCGCAAGAATGCGGACCTGGCCATCTTCGATCTCGACCCACAGAAAGACGGGCGTCTGGCACTCCTGCACGCGGTTCATGCCCGCGTCGCGCTCGGCCGCGAGCCGCTCGGGCAAGGGCGCGAGCTTTTCAGAGAACTCCAACAGCAACTCCAGTCGCTCGCGCGGCTCGAGATCGGCAAACTCGGCGGCGATTTGGTCGATCCGGTCGCTCACGCTGCCGTTCACGCACTGCTCCCTGCTGATTCAACGAAAGGGGCCGGTTCGGCGGGCGCAGCGGGCTGGCCGAGGCCCTTTTCGATCGGCACGCCCACGGTGTTGCCCCACTCGGTCCACGAGCCGTCGTAGTTCTTCACTTTGGGATAGCCCAACAGGTAGTGCAGCACGAACCAGGTGTGGCTCGACCGCTCGCCGATACGGCAATAGGCGATGACCGGTGCGCGGCGCTTGAGCCCGGCCTCGCCCGCATAGATTTTTTCCAACTCGCGAGCAGTCTTGAACGTGCCGTCGTCGTTGGCGGCCCGCGACCAGGGAACGTTCGCCGCGCCGGGAATATGCCCGCCGCGGAGGGCACCCTCTTGCGGGTAATCGCTCATGTGCAACAGCTCGCCGGTGAATTCGCCGGGCGAGCGGACGTCGACCAGCGGCTTGCCGGCCTTCTGGTGCTTGAGGACTTCGTCGCGAAAGGCGCGAATCGTCAGGTCCGGATCTTGGGCCACGTAGTTCGTGCGTGGATATCGCGGTTCGGGATCGCGCGTCCACGCTTTTCCGTCGCGCTCCCAGCGCGTGCGGCCGCCGTTCATGACCCGGCAGTCGGCATGGCCGTAAAGTTTGAAGACCCAAAACGCGTAGCAGGCCCACCAGTTGTTGCGATCGCCGTAGAAAACCACGGTCGTGTCGTTGGCGATGCCTTTGCTCGCGCACAGCTCGGCAAACCGCCCTTTGTCGATATAGTCGCGAACGGTCTGGTCTTGCAGGTCCGTGTGCCAGTCGATTTTGACGGCGCCTGGCACGTGCCCCTGCGAATAGAGCAGAACGTCTTCGTCCGACTCGACGATGCGGACCTTTGGATCCTGCCGGTGCTCTTCGACCCACTGGGTGCTCACGAGCACTTCGGGATGCTGATAGTCTTTGGCCATGGGACACCGCCTCCGAGGCATTGAAACGCGAAAGAATTGAGGGAAGGACCGCAAGAAAGATTTTAGGTTCTTGGGGCCGGGATTGAAAGGAGTGGACCCCGGTAGGTCATGCCAAGGCATGACCTACCGGAGCAATCGCATGTCGTAAACGCTTGACCCGCGGCGGGCCACACAACACACTGGGGCTCGAGTGAGCTCCTTTGTTGACGCCGCCGGATCCGCGAGACCAAGCCGATGCGAACTTTGTATCTCTGTCTGTTCTTGGGGTTATCGCTGATGGCAGGGAACATGACAGCCGTACATGGCGAGGAAGAGCCCGCCGTAACCGGCGCAGACAAAAAACCGCTGCGAGCCGGGATGATCGGCCTCGACACGTCGCACGCGCCGGCGTTCGCCGAGCTGCTCAACGGACCCAAGGCCACCGGCGAGTTGGCGGGCATCAAAGTCGTCGCCGCATTTCCGGGCGGAAGCCCCGACCTGCCGGCCAGCGCCGATCGCGTGGCTGGCTACACCAAGCAGTTCAAGGAGATGGGGGTCGAGATCGTTGATTCGATCGACGCCCTGCTGCCGAAAGTGGACGTCGTGTTTCTGGAGAGCGTCGACGGCCGCCCGCACCTGGCGCAGGCCACGGCCGTGCTCAAGGCGAAGAAGCCCGTGTTCATCGACAAGCCGGTGGCCGGATCGCTGGCCGACGCGGTGGCGATTTTCAAGCTCGCCGAGCAATTGAACGTGCCCTGCTTTTCCAGCTCATCGCTGCGGTTCAGCAAAGGCATCCTGGCGATGCGAGACGATCCCAAGGTCGGCAAGGTGTTGGGCTGCGAAGCTCGCGGGCCGTGTACCTTGGAGCCGCATCATCCCGATTTGTTCTGGTACGGCATTCACGGCGTGGAGACGTTGTTCACGATCATGGGCACCGGTTGCACGGCCGTGTCGCGGGTGCAGACCGATGGCACCGAGTTTGTCGTCGGGCGCTGGGCCGACGGCCGGGTCGGCACGTTTCGCGGCCTGCGCGACGGCGCGCACGGCTACGGCGCCACGGTGTATGGCGATAAGGGAATCGCACCCAGCGGCGGCTACGACGGCTATCAGCCGCTGGTGGTCGAGATCGTGAAATTCTTCAAGAGCGGCAAGCCGCCGGTTAGCGCCGCCGAGACGCTCGAGATCTACGCCTTCATGGAAGCCGCCGACGAGAGCAAGCGCCAGGGCGGAGCGCCGGTGACGATCGAAAGCGTGCTGGCGAAGGCGCGTGAAGCTGCCGAGAAAACCGGCCCGTAGTTGCTGGAACGCCACGGTCTCGCGTGCCCCCAAGGGGGACAGTCCCATTTTTCTCCCCGACCATCCTGCGGACGGTGCCCGACCGAAAAATTGGGACAGTCCCCGACGGTTTTGCCCTTAGTCTCTAAGTCGATTCCCGCCCGGTTTTGTGTTAAGCTCAGGAGCGTAACGAGAGCACCCACCCCGAAGCCCGAACGAAAAAGCAACGGCACACGGCGTGTGCCTGTTACTTGAGCCGCTCTCGAAACTGACCCGCCCCCGCCCGTTGGACTCGACAAGCATGAGCCACCCGAGTGCGAACCCTGCGATTCTTCGGGCCGGTTGTGGTCCGGTGGTTTCGCGCCGCCAGATGCTGCAAATCGGCGGGCTGGGGTTGATGGGGCTCTCGCTGCCGAAGTTGCTGCGGGCAGAGGCGGCCGCGGAATCGGTCGGATTGCAGCCCAAGGCTGACTCGTGCGTGCTGATCTTCTTGAACGGCGGTCCCAGCCATTTGGATATGTGGGACATGAAGCCCACCGCTCCGGACGGGATCCGAGGCGAGTTCAAGCCGATCTCGACCAGTGTGCCCGGCATTCAATTCAGCGAGCATCTGCCCAAGCTGGCCGCGCATGCCCATCAATCCACGATCGTGCGCTCGATGCACCACAGCATCAACAACGCGCATGCGGCGGCCGTCTATGCCAGCCTGACCGGACACGACCGGGGCGACAACACACCGGCCATCGGCGGCGGCAGTCGCGAGTATCCGGCGATCGGCTCGGTCCTCGGCATGTTGCGCCCGCCCAAGCAAGCCATCGTGCCGCACATGTGCCTGCCCTACATCACCAAGGAAGGGGCCGGCGGTCCGCCGCAATCGGGCTTTTTCGGCGGCATGCTGGGGCGGGCCTACGATCCGCTGTTCGTGCTCAAGGATCCCAACGCGCCGGACTTCGCCGTGCCCGAGTTGACGCTGTTGGCCGACGTCTCGGCCGAGCGGCTCACGGCGCGGCAAGATCTGTTCCGTGCGATCGACGAGCGATTCGAGCGCGGACCCGGCCGGGCCGCCTACGACGGCATGGATGGATTTCGCCGCCGAGCGCTCAAGCTGCTGACCTCCGAGGGCACGCAGCGGGCGCTGCGGATCGGCGACGAGCCCGAGGCGGTGCGCGAGAGTTATGGCCGAAACATTTATGGACAGAGCGTATTGCTCGCGCGGCGGATGATCGAGGCCGGCACGCGGATGGTGACGATCTCCTGGGCGCCGGATGCCAACGCCACCTGGGACACGCACGGCTCGAACTTCAAGAAGCTGAAGAACACGCTGTTGCCGCAGTTCGACGCGGCGGTGGGCAGCCTGGTCCACGACCTGGCCGAGCGGGGCTTGCTCGACCGCACGCTGGTGGCCGTGCTGGGAGATTTCGGCCGCTCGCCCAAGATCAACGCCAGCGACGGCGGCCGCGACCACTGGAATTATTGCTATAGCCTGATGCTGATTGGCGGCGGCGTGCGCGGCGGATACGTGCATGGCGCCAGCGACAAGATCGGCGCCTTTCCGGCTCGCGACGCGCTCGTGCCCGGCGATATCGTGGCCACGATCTATCACCTGCTGGGCGTGGCCCACGACCGCGAACTGCACGATCAACTCGACCGTCCCCACCGGCTGGTTCCGACCGGCAACGTGGTGCCGAGCCTGATGGCTTGACATTTTATCCGTCCGCAGTTTTTCCGACTTTGAATCGACACGCCTGATGATGCGCCGAAGACTTGGAAGTTGGATCACTCGACCGTGCGCGCTGCTGTTGGCACTGCTATTGGTACTGTGGACGGCGCCGCTGGTGGCGGCCGAGGCTGAGACCCCGCCCGAGTATCCGAATCACCGCCAGTTGCGCGTGTGGCGCGATGCGAAGGGCAAACACCCGGTTAATACGCCGGCCGACTGGGCCAAACGGCGGGCGCATATTTTGCTGGGCATGCAACAGGCGATGGGCAAGCTGCCGGACCGCACGAAGCTCGCGCCCTTGGATGTCAAAATCACGGAACGCATTGAAGGACCCGGCTACATCCGCTACAGCCTGTCGTTTGCCGCCGACCAGGGCGATCGCGTGCCGTGCTATTTGTTCGTGCCGGCGAATCTCAATGGAAAACGAGCGCCGGCCATGCTGGCGCTGCATCAGACGACGGTCACAGGCAAGGGCCAGCCGGCCGGCCTGGCCGACAGCGAGAATCTGCACTACGCGTTGGAACTGGCCCGCCGCGGATATGTCGTGCTCGCGCCCGACTATCCGAGCTTCGGCGACTATAAGTACGACTTTAACGCCGACGATTACACCTCGGGCTCGATGAAGGGCATCTTCAATCACATGCGGGCGGTCGATCTGCTGGCTAGCCGCGAGGAGGTGGACCCCCAGCGGATCGGCGCCATCGGCCACTCGCTGGGCGGCCACAACGCCATGTTCGTGGGCGTGTTCGATGAGCGGATCAAGGTCGTAGTCACGAGCTGCGGCTGGACTCCGCTGCACGACTATTACGGCGGCAAGTTGGAAGGTTGGACCAGCGACCGCTACGTGCCGGCGATCCGCGAGCGGTATAAGCTCGATCCCGACAAGGTGCCGTTCGACATGGGCGAGATCGTGGCGGCGATTGCGCCGCGCGGGTTCTTCTCGGTCTCGCCGCTGCACGACAGCAATTTCGACGTGACCGGAGTTCGCAAAGCGATCGCCGAAGCCAAACCGATCTACGATCTGCTTGGCGCGGGCGAGAAGCTGCAAGTTCGCTATCCCGACGCGGGGCACGAATTCACGCCCAAGGAACGGCACGAAGCTTACAAGTTCATCGATCTGATTCTCCAGCACACGCCGCCGCAAGATCTGGAATTCGAACTGCCCCGGATTCCGCCACACGAGCCGGCCGACGCTCTAACCACGTTCAAGATCCTGCCTGGCTTTCGCATCGAGCAAGTCGCCGCCGAGCCGCTCATCAATAGCCCCGTGGCCACGGCCTTCGATGCCGACGGCCGGCTGTATGTCGTCGTGATGCGCGACTACTCGGAGCAAGACAAGGAACGGCTTGGCCAGGTGCGGCTGTTGGAAGACACCGACGGCGACGGGCGATTCGACAAGAGCGCGATTTTCGCCGAGGGTCTTTCCTGGCCCACGGCCGTGGCATGCTACGACGACGGAGTTTTTGTCGGCGCGGCGCCCGATGTGTATTACTTGAAGGACGCCGACGGCGATGGCAAGGCCGAAGTCAAGAAGCTGGTCTACACCGGCTTTCCGCGCGGCAACGTGCAGGGACTGCTCAACAGCTTTCAATGGGGACCAGACAATCGCATCCACGGATCGGCCAGCTCCAGCGGCGGACTGGTCACGCGGCCCGACGCTCCCGACTTCAAGCCGGTATCGCTCAGCGGCCGCGATTTCTCGTTCGATCCCCGGTCGCTCGAGCTGCGGGCCGAGAGCGGCGGGGCGCAGCACGGCATGACCTTCGACGATTGGGGCCGCAAATTCGTCTGTTCCAACAGCGATCACATTCAGATGGTGATGTTCGAAGACCGCTACCTGGCCCGCAATCCCAAGGCGTCGGCACCCAGCTCGCGGGTCAGCATTGCCGCCGACGGCCCGCAAGCCGAGGTGTTTCGCACGAGCCCGCTGGAGCCGTGGCGCATCGCCCGCACGCGGCTGCGCGTGACCGGAGCCGCCGAGGGTCCGATCGAAGGAGGCGGCCGCGCGGGGGGCTATTTCACCGGCGCCACCGGCACCACGATCTATCGGGGGGACGCCTGGCCGGCCGAGTATCTCGGCCAATCATTCACCGGCGACGTGGGCAGCAACATCGTGCATCGCAAGATCCTGGAGGCCAAGGGAGTCGGCTTCGTGGCCCAGCGGGCCGACGCGGGCAAGGAGTTTCTTTCGTCGACCGACAACTGGTTTCGCCCGGCGCAGTTTGCCAATGCCCCGGACGGCGCGCTGTATATTATCGACGTCTATCGCGAAGTCATCGAGCATCCGCTCAGCTTGCCGCCGCAGATCAAGCAATATTTGGATCTGACCAGCGGGCGCGACCGGGGGCGAATCTATCGCGTCGTGCCCGAGGGTTATAAGCCGCGCCCCCTGCCCCGCTTGCAAAAGGCCGCGACGGCGGCGCTCGTTGCCGAAATGGAAAGCGCCAACGGCTGGAATCGCGACACGGCTTCGCGGCTTCTCTACGAACGGCAAGATCGCGCGGCGATCGGCCCGCTCGAGCAACTGTCGGCGAAGGCGAAACTGCCGCAGGCCCGCGCGGCGGCTCTGGCGGCACTGGCCGGATTGAACGCCCTTTCGGCGGATGTGTTACTGCCGCGATTGGCCGACGAGAATCCGAGCGTCCGCGAGCAGAGCGTGCGACTGTCGGAAAAACTGGCGGGCGGTTCCTCCGAGTTGGCCGCCCGGCTGATTACGCTAGCCGATGACCCCGACATGCGGGTGCGCTATCAGTTAGCTTTTTCCTTGGGCGAGTTTCAACATCCCGGGCGTGCGGCGGCCTTGGCCAAGATATTGCAGCGCGACCCGACCGACCCGTGGATTCGCCTGGCCGTGCTCAGTTCGCTCGGCGAAGGGGCCGGCGAGGTGTTTGCGTCACTCGCGGCCGACAAGACTTGGCGCGCCAGCGACGACGGGCGAAAGTTGCTGTATGAACTGGCCCGCTATCTGGGACGGCAAGACCGTCGCGAGGAAATCTCCCGGCTGTTGGTGACGCTCGGGTCGCTCTCGGCCGAGGACGAGGCCCTCGCGATTGCCATCGTGCGCGGACTCGGCGAGGGTCTGGCCAAAGGGCCCGGCGGATTTCAGAAACAATTGGCTGCAATTGGCGACGCGAAGGCTCAAGCGATTCTGGCCGACATGCTCAAGAGTGCTCGCGCCCGCGCAGCCGACGACGCACAAGACCGCGGCCAGCGCGTGGACGCTATTCGCGTGTTGGCCTTGGGCACGTTTGCCGAAGCGGGGCTGGTGCTCACTGGGCTGATTTCGAATCGTCAGCCGCAGGACGTGCAATCGGCGGCGCTGGGTACGCTGGCCCGATTCTCCGATCCGTCGATCGCCCAGACTCTGCTGGCGGCCTGGCCCGATATGAGCCCGCGCGTGCGAGCGGAAGCGACCGAAGCGATGTTCTCTCGCGGCGAATGGCTGATGGCGCTGGTCGAGGCGGCCGGTCGCGGCGAGCTTTCGCTCTCCGACTTGGATCCGGCGAGGCTGAAAGTTCTGGAGAAGCATCCCAATCAGGCAATTCGCGACCGGGCCCAGCCGCTGTTGGCCAAAATCAAAACCGGCCGTCGGCAGGACGTCGTTGAAGCGTATCGCGGCGTGCTCTCGGCGAGCGGCGACGTATCGCGCGGGCGGCAGTTGTTTCAAAAAGTATGCGCCGCTTGTCATCGACTGGACGGCGTGGGGCACGAGATCGGTCCCAGCCTGGCCAGCTTTCGCAATCGGGGCGCCGAAGCGATCCTGGTCAACGTGCTCGATCCCAACCGGGAGGTGAATCCGCAATACGTCAACTATGTGCTGGTCACCGAAGACGGCCGCTCGATGACGGGCATGGTCGCCTCGGAGACGGCCAACAGCGTGACGCTCAAACGGGCTGAAGACGTCACCGACACGGTCGAGCGGAGCGAGATCGAGCAACTTCGTGCGACCGGCCTGTCGATCATGCCCGAGGGAATGGAAAAGCAAATCGATCAAGCGCAAATGGCCGACCTGATGGCTTATCTGCTCCAGGTCTTGTAAACGGTAAGGCATTAGCCGTGCGAAACGCAACTCCACGCCCGCGGTTTTCGCGGCGAGACTTTTGTCGCGCCAGCCTGGCCGGCGCGCTCGGAAGTCGGCTGGCGTTGTCGCCGGCAACGGCGGCGGCGAAGGATTTTCCGCCGGGCAACTACGTCGACATGCACACGCACCTCGGTCAAACCTGGAATTCGACGCAGCCGCTCTCCGCGGCCGAGCTCTTGAAGTGGATGGATGCCAACGAGATTTCGCAGGCCGTCGTGCTGCCGCTGGTCTCGCCCGAGTCGTCCAGCTATCCACTGACGACCGATTTCGTGCTGGCCGAGACCCAGGCGCATCGCGATCGGCTGATTCCGTTTTGCAGCGTCGATCCGCGCACCAGTTACCGCGGCGGGTTGGCCGGACTGGTCGCCATGCTGAAGAAATATGGCGACCGCGGCGCCAAGGGTTTCGGCGAGCACAAGCCGGGTGTGCGGATCGACGACCCGCGCAACATGACCATTTACGCGGCCTGCGGCGAGCTTGGCCTGCCGGTTCTGTTTCATCTCGACGCGGAGCGCAATCTCGATGCCCCCGGTTTGCCCGGATTGGAAAAAGCATTGAAGGAAAATCCACGCACGCCGTTCATTGGCCACGGGCCCGGCTGGTGGGCTTCGATCTCGGATAAAGTTACAGAGGCCGACCTCGCCCGCTATCCCGATGGCCCGGTCACGCCCGGCGGAGCGATCGACCGGCTGATGGAGAAGTATCCGAATCTCTACGGCGATCTTTCGGCTGGCAGCGGCGCGGGCGCGATCTCGCGCGACGTGCCTTTTGGCCGCGAGTTTCTCATTCGCCGCGCCGACCGGGTGATGTTCGGCACCGACTTTCTCGCGCCAGGTCAAGATGTGCCGCAGTTGACGCTGTTCCGCCAATTGCAACTGTCCGCGGAAGTCGAGGCCAAGATTTTTCGCGATAACGCGCGCAAGCTGTTGAAGTTGACTTGACGACCGAGTGTCACTTTTGAAAAAAGGTTGTGTCATGCTTAGATCGCTTTGTGCAACGTTGATGCTGGGCATGGCGGTTTCCGCATTGTTCGCCGAACGCGCCAACGCCGAGGGCTGGAAGGCCGGCGTGGCGAAACAAAAGATCACGCCGGGCGAACTGATGTGGATGGCCGGCTACGGATCTCGCAACCACCCGGCCACGAGGCTGCTCAATGATCTGTATGCCAAGGCCCTGGTGTTGGAAGATGCCAAGGGAAATCGCGTCGCGCTGGTGACACTCGATCTGGTCGGCATCGGCCCCGACGTGGTGAAACCGATCTGCGAGGAATTGCAAGCAAAGTACCGCCTGGCTCGATCACATGTGGCGATCTGTTGTTCGCACACGCACAGCGGACCGGTCGTGGGTCATAATTTGCAAACCTTGCACTACGATCAGGTCGACCTTGCGCAACAGCGGCAGATCGATCGCTACGCGGTGGAGCTCAAGGAAAAGATCGTCGCGCTGGTCGGCAGTGCGGTCGACAATCTCGCGCCCAGCCAGATCTCGTTCGGCACGGGCAAGGCCAATTTTGCTGTGAATCGTCGCAATAACAAGGAAGCCGACGCGGCCAACTTGCGGGCTGCCGGGCAGTTGGTCGGTCCGTCGGATCACGACGTGCCTGTGCTGCGGATTGCGGATGCCGACGGAAAGCTGACGGCCGTCTTGTTCGGCTACGCGTGCCATGCCACCGTGTTGGATGGCTACGACTGGTCGAGCGATTATCCCGGCTTTGCCCAGAGCGACTTGGAAGCCAATCATCCCGGCGCGACGGCCCTGTTCTTCGCCGGCTGCGGCGCCGATCAGAATCCGCTGCCGCGACGCAAAGTCGAGCTGGCTTCGCAATACGGCCGCGAGTTGGCCAGCTCGGTCGAGGCGGCGCTCAAGGAAAAGCTGGAACCAGTGACGGGCGACTTGCAGGTGGGTTGGACGCAAGTGCCGCTGGAGTTGGCCAAGGTGCCGACTCGAGAAGAGATCGAGCAGGATGCAAAATCCGCCGACCGCTATGTCGCCGCGCGGGCCAAGCTGTATCTAGCAAAACTCGCGGCCGGGGAGTCGTTGCCGAAAACCTATCCCTATCCGATTCAAGTCTGGCGGCTGGGCTCGAAGCTGGTCTTTGTTACGCTCGGCGGCGAGGTCGTCGTCGACTATGCCCTGGCGATCAAACGGCATTTGGGCGGTGAGCGCACCTGGGTCGCCGGCTACTCGAACGACGTGATGGCGTACATTCCCTCGCGCCGCGTGCTCACGGAGGGCGGCTACGAAGGGGGCGGCGCGATGGTCTACTATTCGCTGCCTTCGCCCTGGGCCCCCAGCGTGGAGAAGACGATTCTCGATGCCGTGCAAGCCACACTGCCGGGTACGCGCTAAGGCCGCCAGCGATTTTTCGCGATCCCGCGCAGTCGCTTGGCTGTCGGCCCGCGCTGGCGTTACAATGCCGCTCAACGGCCGATCGCCGCAGCGGCGGCGCGACCTATCGAATTCTTCCAGCGAAGGCCCAGGCAATGCGCACCACATGGACATTTAGTTCCGCCGGACAAATCATTTTCGGCGCTGGCGCTATAGGCCAATTGCCCGACGTCGTCCGCCGCTTGGGGCTCAAGCGTGTTCTCATCGTCACCGACGCTCGGCTGGTCGAGGCCGGACTCTGCGACCAGATCACCACGCTGTTGAAAGATCGCGCCACGCTAAAGGTCTTTGCCGGTGGCGAGCCCGAGCCGTCACTGTGCGTGGCCGAGAAGTGCATCGCCGAGGCGCGCGAGTTCCGGCCCGACGGACTGATCGGCTTGGGCGGCGGCAGCAACATGGACCTGGCAAAAATGACCGCCACGGTTTTGGCGCACGGCGGCTCGCCGCGCGACTACTTGGGTGAGGACAAAATTCCTGGGCCGATTGTGCCCTTGATTTGCATCCCCACCACTTCCGGCACTGGCAGCGAGGTCTCGGCCTCGGGCGTGTTCACCGACGAGGACAATCACATCAAGGCCGGCGCGATGAGCAACTATCTCCGCCCGGCCGTGGCCATCGTCGATCCGAAGCTCACGCTGTCCTGCCCGCGCAAGGTCACGGCCGACAGCGGCATCGACGCCATGACGCACGCCATCGAGGCGTTCACGGCGGTCGATAACGCGACGTTTCCCTTGCCGCCGGGCGAACACTCGCTTTACCAAGGACGCCATCCGCTGGGCGATTGCCTGGCCGAGAAAGCCATCGCGATCATCGCCAAGAATCTGCCCACTGCGGTCGACAATCCGCAAGACCAGGCAGCCCGCGAGGCCATGTCGTTGGGCGCGATGTTGGCGGGCCTGGCATTTTCGAACGTGGGCGTGGCGCTGGTCCATGCGCTCGAGTATCCGGTCGGGGGCGCGACGCACTGTTCGCACGGCGCGGGCAACGGAATGTTGTTGCCCCACGTGATGCGCTATAACTTGCCCGGGCGCGAGCGCGAGTTCGCCCGCATCGCGCAGTTGCTGGGAGAGGACACGACTGGAATGACCGACTCGCAGGCCGCCGAACGGGCCGTCGTCGCGATCGAGAACCTGAACAAGAAGATCGGCATTCCGGCGCGGCTACGAGATCTGGGCGCGAAGCGGGAGCAGATCCCCGAATTCGCAAGCAAGGCGCTGGGCATCACACGGCTGATCCGCGTCAATCCGCGCGTGCCGACCGTGAGCGATATGGTCGAACTGCTAGAGACAGCTTACTGAAGGCGAGGGTAAAGGATGAAGGATGAGAAACACATCGGGAACCACCGCCACATTTAGCGCACAATCCTTTTCATCCTTCATCCTTCCGTTTTCATCCCTTCGGAGACTTTCCCCATGCACACTTCCCACAACCGTCGCCAGTTCCTCGAGCAGGCGGGAATCAGCACGTTGCTCTTGGCCGGATACACGGCCACGGCTCGCGGCTATGCGGCGAACGAGACCATCAACGTCGGATGCATTGGCACCGGCGGGCGGTGTCAGCAGTTGATGCGGGCGCTCGCGGAAGTTCCCGGCGTGCGGATCACGGCCGTGTGCGACGTGTGGGACAACCATCTGGAGGCCGGCAGAAAGCTGGCCGACGCCAAAGCGGTCGCCGTGAAGAATCATCACGAGTTGTTGGCGCGGAAAGACATCGACGCGGTGGTCATCGGCACGCCCGACCACTGGCACGTGCCGATCACGATCGACGCCTGCCGGGCCGGCAAGGACGTGTACGTGGAAAAACCGCTGACGCACGACATGGCCGAAGGCGCGGCCGTCATCAAAGCCCAGAACGACGAGCGGCGGATCGTACAGGTCGGCACGCAGCAGCGGAGCATGCCGCAATTCCAGAAGGCCTACGAGATCGTGAAGTCGGGCCAGTTGGGCGACATCCACAAGGTGCATCTCACCTGGAATCGCAA
>JANNQN010000214.1:0-2174 GCA_031400775.1 Planctomycetia bacterium
CTCAAGCTGCGGAAGCGCTCGGCGTTGCCGCGCGCCTTCTCGCGCAGCTTGCTGACGTAACCCCCAAGCACGGCGAAGCCCGCAAAGGTCGCGGCGGCCACGAACCACTGGAGGATCTCCCGCTTGAGGCTGATGCCTTGCGGGTCCTGGAAGTACAGCAGCGCGATCAACGCCGCATAGCCGCCCATGACGATCGCAGCCAGATTCATCAGGGCGCGCGTGCCAAGCCTGAACAGGCCGAACATGAACGCAACCAGCAGCCAGGTCATCACGCTGCCGCGAAATTCGCCGGCCTCGTACGCAACATAGAGCCCCAGCGCGCAGGCGAGCAGAATCTGCGCCGTGGTCAGGCTGGGATCCTGAAACCTCCGGTGCAGGCCGGAGCGGAAAATCGCAAAAATGGCGCCGTTGATCAGGACCGACAGGATCGCGTACCAGACGAACATGCGCAGCGGGAAAGCGCCCGTCCAGACCCCGAATGCAATCAACACGCCCCCCACACTGTAGGATCCGGCCGCCGCGACAAAAAGACGCATCTGGGGCAACTGCCGGGCCTGAAAATCGGAAGCGAGATGCATTGAGGTAGCCAATATAGTCGACCCGGCGCATTCCAAAGGCAGTGCTGGCGGCTTCCCTTACACTGTCTGACATGAAAAGCGCCGTCGTGGTCGGCGCCCAGGGGGTCATCGGGCGCTATATCGTCGAAAAGCTCGCCTCGCTGCCGGATTGGCAGGTCACGGGCCTGTCGCGCCGCCGCGGCGAGGACGGCCCGCGACAGCGCCATGTGTCCGTTGATCTTCTGGATGCGAATGACGCGCACGGAAAACTGCAGGACCTGACACACGCGACCCATGTTTTCTACGCCGCCTTCCAGGCGGGCAGCGGCCCGGCGGCGGACTATGCGAAGAACATCGCCGCCAACCGCGACATGCTGGTGAATTCGGTATCGGAGATCGAACGCGCCGCGCCGGGGCTTGAGCGCGTGGTGCTGGTCACCGGAACCAAGTACTACGGCTCGCACCTCGGGCCCTTCAAGACGCCGGCGCGCGAGGACGATCCGCGCCACGCGGGCGCCAACTACTACTTCGACCAGATCGTCTGGCTGATCGCAAATCAGCGTGGCACGCGCTGGAACTGGACCGAGCTGCGGCCGCAGACGCTGTGCGGCTTCGCGCCGGGCACCGCGATGAGCATCGTGCCGGTGATTGCGGTCTACGCGGCGGTGATGAAGGAACTCGGCCGGCCGCTGGCGTTTCCCGGAACGGCATGGACCAGCCTCTACCAGGTCACCGAATCCTCGCATCTGGCGAATGCCGCGCTATGGGCGGCAACCGAGCCGCGCTGCGCCAACCAGGCCTACAACATCACCAACGGCGACTATTTCCGCTGGCGCGACCTGTGGCCGAAGATTGCCGCGGTGTTCGGCATGCCGGCGGCAGAACCGGATCCACTGGCCCTCTCCGCCTTCATGGCCGACAAGGCCCCGCTATGGGACGCGATGGTGAAGAAGCACGGCCTCAAGCCACACAAGTTCGGCGAAGTCGTCGCCTGGCCTTTCGGCGACTACGTCTTCAACTGCGACTGGGACGTGATGACCAACGTCACGAAATCCCGGCAGCACGGCTTCCACGAAGTCGTGGACAGCGAGGAAATGTTCGTGCGGCTGCTGGCTCGCTTCCGCGCCGAGCGCATCGTTCCTTAAGCTTTGGCGATCTGCCATAAACCGGCGGCCGCCAAATCGGCAGGCAGGACCACGCACTGCACATCCGCCATCGCCAGGACTGTGCGATACAGATCCGCAATAGCCGCATCGGCAATGATGCCGACGGTACCGGCATCATCAAGCAGTCCTGCACTGCGGGCGGCGAAAATTTCTTCACCAATGAGCAAGCCTGACAGGTAGGACGCGAGTTCGGCCGCCGGCACATCATTGAACAAGCCCAGCGTGCGGGCACTGAACAGGCGCTTGAGCAGACCCCCGCCGCCGCCGTGCAGCGATGCATCGGCACCCCGCGCGAACCCGCCATCCGCGACAACGATGGAAGTTTCAGGCATCAACCTGCCAAGGATGGAATGCGACCTGAGAACGCCGAACACTTCGCCTGTCATGAACGTACTGAACCGTTCGATGCCCGAGGGGCCCGTCACAGCCCATTTGCTGTGCGTGCCGGGCA
>JANNQN010000215.1:0-2792 GCA_031400775.1 Planctomycetia bacterium
AGTAGGTCGGCGACTTCGCGGGCCGACTGGAAGCGCTCGTCGGGATTCTTCGCGTGCAGTTTCGTGTTGATGTCGCACAGCCACTGCGGCGTTTCGGGAATGATCTCGCGGATATTGCGCGGCGTGTCTTCGGCAACTCGCTTCAACACCGCCACCATGGAGTTGGCACGAAACGGCGCTCGGCCGCTCGCCATCTGGTACAGCACGCTGCCGAGGCTGAACAAGTCAGCGCGCTGGTCGAGCGGCTGTCCCAAGGCCTGCTCCGGCGCCATGTACATGGGCGTGCCGGCGATCATGCCGGTCTGCGTCATGCTCGCGTCGTCGGCGGCGCGGGCCAGGCCGAAGTCGGTGATCTTGACCTTGTGCTGCCCCCCTTCGAGCAGCACGTTCCCCGGCTTGATGTCGCGATGGATCAGATCGGTGGCGTGGGCCGCGGCCAGCCCCTCGGCAATCTGCCGACCGATGCGGATTGTCTCCTGGATTTCGAGCGGGCCCTTTCGATCCAGCCGTTGCTGCAGTGTTTCGCCGGGAATGAACTCCATCACCAGGTAAGGCAACGGCTGTTCCGCGACTTCATATACCTGGACCACGTTCTCGTGGCGCACCTGGGCCGAGGACCGCGCCTCGCGCAGAAACCGCTTGCGGGCCGGCGACGTGGCGGCCAATTGCGGCGCCATGACCTTGATCGCGACCACGCGCTGCAGGATGTCATCGAAGGCTCGCAAGACAATCCCGAAGCCCCCTTTGCCTAGCACTTGCAGCGCCTCGTAATGTCCGATGCGGCCGAGGGAATCAGGGCGCATGGAGGGGGCGAGGAATCCCAATGCTTCGGCTTCGGCCTCGTGGTCGGGGATCGTCGTGCCACCGGGGCTGGCTGAGTCGATCGTCATTTGTGCCGCAATGTCCGGGGCGGCTAGCACCGCCGCGGGAGCGCCCAGGAAGCTGCCCGCCGGATCATGCGAACGGAGCAAGTCCTCCACCCGCCCTCGCAGCTCGGAATCGCCGCCGCAGGCGTGTTCCAGGTACGCAATTTGGGCCTTCTGGTCCGGCAATTCGGCCGCTGCCAGGAAAATTTCTTTGACGCGTTTCGGGTCGATGTTCATGGGCACTCCAAGTTCGGGTTCACCCACCAATGCGAGAATCGGCGCCGATTGTCTCACAGAATCTCGAAAAAAACAGAATCTAAAGAAAAACTCGTCAGTTCGCCTCGCCCTGGGAAACGGCGTTACGCAGCCAGGCCCGTGCGTAGGTCCAGTGGCGGTAGGCAGTGGCTCTGGACAGGCCCAGAGCGGAGGCCGCGTCTTCGATCGACAGCCCCGCGAAATGACGCAGCTCGACCACCCGGGCGGCGACCGGATCCTCGGCAGCAAAGCGAGTTAGTGCGGCATCGAGGGCAAGCAGTTTTTCATCCCCAATCTCGGATTCGGCCGGGACATCGGGCAGCTCCACGCGCCGGAGGTGGCCGCCATGCTTTGCGCTCCGTTTGCGGCGAGCAGCGTCGACGAGAATGCGACGCATGGCCTCGGCCGCGGCAGCAAAGAAGTGCCCTCGACTGTCCCATTGGACTTCGTCGCCGGGGCTAATCAGGCGGAGATACGCTTCGTGGACCAAGGCGGTGGGTTGCAGCGTTTGATCGGGAGATTCAGCCGCCATCCTCGCCGCGGCCAGCTTTCGCAGCTCGTCATACACCAACGGCAACAACTGCTCGGCGGCCGATCGATTTCCGGATTTGATCTGCGACAGGATGCGAGTGACATCGGACATGGCCCAATTGTGACCGAGCCGAAACAGACCCGCAATCAAGGAATAGTCCAAGAGTGCCCATCTTACGAACTTGTTTTTGGACAGTTCTTAAGTTGCACGAGCATCTCAAAGCCGGTGAAATGCCGCCGACGGCAAGAAAGTTCCGGCCGAGCAGATTGCGAGCGCACGCAAGTTCGGTGAGCAGCCGCGCAAGATTGTAAAATCCTCGTAGCAACTCCCGGCAACTGGCGAAAAACAACCGGGGTTATTCGCCACGAACCCCGCGCCATACCCGGCTGCGGCGCTCCCTCGTGGCGAAAAACCCACCAGGCTTCTCGCCACCTCTCCCTGGTTGGAGGGTCTGATGCGCTAGGCCTCATTTTAATGAAGATCGCGGTAGGGACGGGCATTGCTGCCCGCCCCCCGCACAGATCCGTACGAGCGGAACTACCGCATACGGCTCTTGCCTTGGATGATGACGACCAAAGCCGCGCTTTGTTAAGTGCTGCTTCTCGCACACCGAGCAGTCCGCGCGACCTGGAAACCCGGCACTGTGTCCGGCCCAGTCGCAACTGCTCGATGTTCTCCTTGGTCAGCCCCCTTCCCTCCACAGACTCCGCCGACAGCGAGCCGCTGTCTTTGTTCGCCTGCTTCTGCGGTACTATGGAGCTGTCTGACTCCCCGGCGACGTGCATGTTGGACTTGTGGCCATGGGCCTTCTCCAACCGATCCACTTCCATGAAGGAAGTGGATGTCACCGGGGTCTCTCGCCGGCGTATCTGGACTGGCGTGAGACAGGTTTCCAACCGTGCCCGTGGTCTCAGACTCCGTGGGGGACACAACGAACTTGCCATTTACGCTCGTCATGACTGTTGCCTTCCCCTTGTCAGGATAAGGTCGGCCACCACAAACTGATGCCCGCATTTTCGAAAATACAGCCATGTAGTAGTCCGTCTAGCGTTCTTTGTCAGGTGCTCGCCCAATCCGCTTACTGCGCCCGGTGCTTCGCACCGGTCTCCGTGCGCAGCTCCTTGGTTAGGGCGCACCTG
>JANNQN010000216.1:0-20385 GCA_031400775.1 Planctomycetia bacterium
GAAGCCTGCCAGGACCTGGGCATCGAAGTGCTGGGGCACGAGAGCATCGACTCCAAAGCCCAGGAATTCAAACCGTTGATGGCGACGATAAAGAGCGAAAAGCCGGACATGATCTATTTCGGCGGCACCACCCAGAGCAAAGGCGGCCAGATCGCCAAGGATATGGTCGCCGCGGGCCTGGACTGCAAATTGATGGTGCCCGACGCCTGCTATGAAGAGGCCTTCATCGAGTCGGCCGGACCGGACAACGTCAACGATCGCTGCTACGTCACCTTTGGCGGCCTGCCGCCCGAGGAACTGACCGGACCCGGCAAGGACTTTGTCGATAAGTACACCGCGCGCTATGGAGGCAAGCCCGAGGGCTATGCCATTTATGGTTACGAGTCGGCCAAGGTCGCGCTTGAAGCGATCGCCAGCGCCGGAGTCAAGGATCGCGATGCGATTCGCAAAGCTGGACTGGCGATCGAGAATTTCGACAAGGGGGCGCTGGGCACCTGGTCGTTTGACGCCAACGGCGATACCACGCTGCGCACGATCAGCGGCAACGTCATCCGCGACGGACAGTTCAAATTTGTCAAGCTCCTGGGCCAGTAATTCAGTCGACGCGCGCGGTTCCGCAATCGAATCGCGGCGAATCGACGGAGGATGCACTTGCTGACGACGACCTTGCTGTTGGCCGAGGCTGATTCGTCGGGCATTTGGCAGGCCTTTGCTCAATATGCCTTGATCGGATTGACCAACGGCGCGCTGTTTGCGCTGGTGGCCCTGGGCTACACGATGGTCTACGGGATCATCGAGCTGATTAATTTCGCCCACGGCGACGTCTTCATGCTGGGCGCGTTCCTGGCCCTGGCCATGATCGGCGCGATGGCCGATTACGCCAAGTGGAACTGGGGCGATCCGACGATGCTGTGCCTGGGCATCGGCCTGCTGCTGGTCGTGGTGCCAATTTTTTGCGCGACGCTGAACGTCGCGATCGACCGCGTCGTGTACAAGCCGCTGCGGCGCGCGCCCAAGTTGGCGCCTTTGGTTTCGGCGATCGGTGTGTCATTCGTGCTGATGAATGTCGGATTGTTGTGGGGCGGAGCGGCCGATCGTCATTTTGATGACCTGGTTCCGCGGCAAAACCTGCTGGCCGAGGGAGCCGGCATGAGCTTCACCATCAAGGACCTGATGGTGGTCGCCATCACGGCTCCGATCATGGTGGCGCTGACGCTGTTCGTGAAGATGACCCGGCTCGGCAAAGCCATGCGGGCCACGGCCCAGGATCCGCTGGCCGCGCAACTGATGGGCATCAACGTCGACCGAGTCATCGCCGTCACCTTCGCTCTGGGCGGCGCGTTGGCCGGCGCCGCGGCCGTCATCTATGGGCTGTATATCAACACGGTCAGCTACCAGATGGGCTTTCAAAACGGCCTGTATGCCTTCACGGCCGCCGTGTTGGGCGGCATCGGCAATATTCCCGGCGCCGTGCTGGGCGGACTGGTCATCGGACTGGCCCGCTCGTTTGGCAGCGGCTACGTCGGCGAACGCTGGACCAGTGCGCTGGTGTTCGTGATCTTGATCGCGATTCTGGTTTTCCGGCCCTCGGGATTGTTGGGCACGCGCACGAGGGAGAAAGTATGAAGACTTTGGCGCGCGTGCCAATGGGCTGGATTTACCTGGCGATCCTGCTGGTTTATCCGCTGCTGATCTATCCGGAGAACGTGCTGTTCCGCTTAACCGAGATCTCGATCGGCATGCAATTAACCTACATCTTCATCTACGCCCTGCTGGCGCTGGGACTGAACGTCGTAGTGGGTTATACGGGCTTGTTGCACTTGGGCATCGCGGCGTTCTTTGGCATTGGCGCGTATATCACCGGCATTCTCACGGTGCCGGCTTATCCGTTCCAGGTTGGCTTCGTCGCGGCGCTAGTTCTATCGGGCGTGGGGGCGGCACTGCTGGGTTTATTGCTCGGCGCGCCCACGTTGCGGCTGCGGGGCGACTACCTGGCCATCGTCACGCTGGGTTTCGGCGAAGTGACCCGCTTCACGCTCCGCAACCTGGAAGAAATCACGGCCGGCACGCGCGGACTGAACCCAGTGCCGCCGCCGCACCTGCCCGCCGTGTTCGAACCGCTGTTGCGCGCATTAGGAATCAACCCCGACTGGAGCCTCGACTACCGGCTGTTCTATTACCTCACGCTCGGGATATTAGTGCTCGTGATTCTGTTGCTCATGAATCTGGAGCGGTCGCGATTGGGCCGGGCCTGGATCGCGATTCGCGAGGACCAACTGGCCGCCACGTGCATGGGTATCAATGCCGCGCGGGTTAAGCTCTCGGCGTTTGCTTTGGGTTGCGGGCTGGCCGGAATGGCCGGTTGCCTGTATGCCACCACGCTCACGAGCACGGCGGGTCCCGATGCCTTCGACTTCAATCGCTCGATCATCATGTTGTGCTGCATCATTCTCGGCGGCCTGGGAAGCCTGCGCGGCACGCTGCTCGGCGTGGTGCTATTGATCGGCTTCGACAATGTCGCGGCGCCGATTCTCGACGGACTCATACAGCGGGCCGATATCAACCCAAACGGCAACCCGCTGCTGACGTTCAGCAATTGGAAGCTGATGATCTTCGGCCTGGCCCTGATCTTGATGATGCGCTTCCGCCCGGAGGGATTGCTTCCGTCGCAACAAATCGAGGCCGAACTGACCACCAAAAAGCCGCCCGGATTGGCGCCGGCGGGAGTCCGCTGATGGCGCTATTGAAACTAAGTAAGCTCACCGTTCGTTTTGGCGGCTTGACGGCCGTCGACGGCGTGGATTGCGCGGTCGAGCCGCGGCAGATTTTTTCGATCATCGGCCCCAACGGCGCTGGAAAGACGACCGTCTTCAACGCGATCACGGGTATCTACGAGCCCAGCTCCGGTTCGATCGAGTTTCGCGGTCGACCGCTCCAGCGGCCGCTAACCGCGCTGGTCGTGGCGGCCTGCGCGCTGGTGGGCCTGCTCACCGGCCTGGCGGCGGCGATCGCGAGCATCAATCCCGACGCGCTCTGGCGAACCACGATCAAGCGGAATTACCTGGGACCTGGCGCGTCGTTCTCCTATGCGGCCGCCTGGAGCGACGCCGGGAACTATCTGCGCGGGACGCTCGCCATGGATCGCATGCGGGGCGGTCGCTGGGCCGTACGCACGGCCGATGGTCGCCGCACGCTGGGATATGCCCCGTCACTGGAAGAAGCCGAGCAAATGCGCACGCGATTTGCCGAGGTGATCGCCGCGGCCGCCTCGCCCGAATCGCTGCAGGAGCGCGACGGTCGCTGGGTGTTGCGAAATCAGGACGATACCGCGGACCTGCTGACGTTCGAATCGGAAGAGGACGCCCGCGTGGCGCACGATAAGTTCGCGACCATCGCCCGCGAGCCCGCGGGCCGCCGTCGATCGGCGCTCGTGGCGCTCGTGCTGGGTATCGCCGTGGGCGCGAGCGGCACCTGGGCCGTCTGGAGTCGGGCGCGGCGCACGCCGGAAGTCATCTCCAGGGCGGGCATCGCGCGCACGTTCCAGAACATCCGCCTGTTTCAGAACATGACCGTGCTCGACAACGTATTGGTGGCGATGGATCGCCGGCTCAAAGGGGGCATCGTGCGGATGGCATTGCAAACGCCCGGCATGCGCCGCCAGGAACGGGCCGCCATCGAACAAGCCAGGGAGTTGCTGCGGTTCATTGGACTAAGCGCGAAGGAAAGCATGCTGGCCAAGAATCTGCCCTACGGTGATCAACGCCGCCTGGAAATCGTTCGGGCACTGGCCACCGAGCCCGAGTTGATTCTGCTGGATGAGCCCGCCGCGGGAATGAACCCGGCCGAGTCGGTCGAGCTCAATCACCTGATCGAAGAGATTCGCGGCCGCGGCATGGCGGTGCTGTTGATCGAGCATCATATGAAGGTCGTGATGGGAATTTCCGATCGCATCGCGGTGTTGGAGTACGGCGTCAAGATCGCCGAGGGAACTCCCGAGCAGGTGCGCAGAGACCCTCGCGTGATCGCGGCGTATTTGGGCAGCGAGGAGATCACCTGATGCCGCCGCTTTTGGCGATGGAGAACTTTTGCGCCGGATATGGGCCAATCGAAGTGCTCAAGGACATTTCGTTGGAAGTCCAGCCCGGCGAGATCGTGGCGCTGATCGGCGCCAACGGCGCTGGCAAGACCTCAACGCTGATGGGCATCTCGGGTTGTTTACGCGCGCGGCGCGGTCGGGTTTTGTTCGAAGGCCGGGAAATTCAGGAATTGCCTGCGCACGAAATCGTACGCCGCGGCATTTGCCAGTCGCCCGAGGGCCGTAAGATCTTTCCGCGCTTGACGGTACTCGAGAACCTGCAAATGGGCGCCTTCGCGCGCCGCGACAAGCCGGCGATCCAGCACGACATGCAGCATGCGTTCGAGTTGTTTCCGATTCTCGCCGAGCGGCGCGGCCAGGCCGGCGGAACGCTTTCCGGTGGCGAGCAACAAATGCTGGCCGTGGCCCGCGCGCTGATGGGCCGACCCCGATTGCTGTTGCTCGACGAGCCCTCGCTGGGGCTGGCGCCAATGATCGTGGTCAAGATCTTCGACGTCGTGCGCAAACTAAACAGCGAAGGCATGGCGATTTTGTTGGTCGAGCAGGCCGCGCGGATGGCGCTCAAGCTGGCGCATCGCGGATACGTGATGGAGATGGGCCAGATCACGATGAGCGATCAGGCCGACGCGCTGCTCTCCGACAAGCGCGTGCAGGATGCCTATCTCGGTGAGTAGACTCCTCGCTGCCCTCGTACACTCGTGCGCACGAGCGACCGGGGACATCAAGCCCGAATGACGACTTTGCCGAAGTGCGCGCCGCTTTCCATATAGCGATAAGCCGCCGGGGCGTCGGCGAACGGAAAGACGCGATCCACAACGGGCTTGAGCTGATGCAGCGAAATCGCGCGATTCATGTCTTCGAACATCTCGCGCGAGCCAACGAAGATCCCTTGCACGCGAATGTTGCGCATCAAGATCGGCAGCGGATTTACCTGGCCAGCGCCCCCGGTCAGCACGCCGATCAAGCTGATCTGGCCGCCGCTCTTGACGGCTTTCATCGATTGCGTGAGCGTGCCGGCGCCGCCGACTTCGACCACGTAATCCACGCCGGCGCCCGCCGTCAACTCACGAACTCGTTCGTCCCACTTGGGCGTCGTGTTGTAGTTGATGCCGTCGGAGGCGCCCAGTTTCGTGGCACGAGCTAGCTTGTCGTCGCGGCTGGATGTGGCGATCACTCGCGCCCCGTTCAAGCGGGCAAACTGCAACGCGAAGATCGACACGCCGCCGGTTCCCTGCACAAGCACCGTGTCGCCGGCCTTGAGGCGTCCCTCGCTCACGAGCGCGTGCCAGGCGGTGACGCCAGCGCAGGGTAGCGTCGCCGCTTCTTCATCGCTCAAGTGCTCGGGCACATGCACCACGCCCTCGGCGTCGATGGCCACGCGCTCGGACAGCATGCCGTCAGCGCCGGCCCCCAGCGCCGAGCGGGCTTTGGCCTCGTTGATCTCGCCCGAGATCCACTTCGGCATGAAGGCCCCGGCCACGCGATCGCCGACTTTGACGCGCGACACGCCTTCGCCCAATTGCACCACTTCGCCAACTCCGTCCGACAGAGGCACGGCCGGCATCCGCAGCTTGGGGTTGTACTGCCCCTTGGCCATCATCAGATCGCGAAAGTTGAGCGACCAGGCGCGCATCTTGAGCAGCACTTGTCCAGGACCGATCTGCGGCTCGGGCCGCTCCACCAGCTTGAGCGACTCGAATCCGAACGCTTGAATTTCGTAGGCCTGCATGGCGAAGTTCCTGATTGGCGGGATTGGTTGGGCCGGCTCGGCGAGACGTCATTGTGCAATAACTTCGCCCTGGGAGCGAGAGGCCCACCGGCGCAAAACATTTGTTCCCGCGCGTTGCCGACGGGGACGTGCTCATGGCACAAAGCCCAGCGGATTGCTAGGATTGAATTTTTCCTCGCCCACGCACCGCATGTATCGGACCGGCCCGCGATGTCGCACGGCACCCCCACCCAATCGCATCAATCGTTCGACGAATTGCAGGCACTCTTGGCCGGCCAAGGGCTCGACGCCGTGTTCGCGGCGCTCTGCCAGCGGCTGATGAGCGAGAAGAAGTTCCACGAGCTGTTCGACGTGCTGTTGATGCGCTCGCGGCGGCGACTCGGGCTGCCGGTCACGTTGACCACCTCGCTCGACGACCTGGCTGAACCGCTGCGAACTCAAGTCGAAGAGGCCTATCTGGCGGCCTGCCGAGAAGTCGGCACGCTGCTGCTGGAGGATGGCAAATTGCGCGAGGCGTGGATGTACCTGCGTCCGGTGGGCGACAAGGTCCTGGTGGCCGAGGCGCTTGCCAAGATCGCGCCCAACGAAGAGAACCTGCAGGATCTGATCGAAATCGGCCTGCACGAAGGGATCGCGCCGGCTTACGGCTACGAGTTGGTGCTGAAGAACTACGGCACTTGCAACGCGATCACGACGTTCGAGGGCGCTTTGACGAACCGCCCCCGCGGCGATCAACAGGCGGCCGCGAGCTTGCTCGTGCGACACCTGCACGCCGAGCTGCTGGCCAATGTCCGCGCCGATATCGCGCGGCAAGAAAGCGCCGAGCCGAAGGAAACCACCTTGAGCGGGCTGGTCGCCGACCGCGATTGGCTGTTCGCGGACAACAACTATCACATCGACACAACGCATCTGGCCTCGACGATCCGATTTGCCCGGCTGCTGGAAGAGCCCGAACTGTTGGAGTTGGCCCACGACCTGACGGAGTACGGCAATCGATTGAGCAAGCAGTTTCAATTCGCCGGCGACGAGCCGTTTGCGGACGTGTATGAAAGCCACGGACTGTTCTTTGCCGCGCAGTTGGGTCGGCAGGTGGATCAAGCGCTCGCTTACTTTGCCGAGCGAGCGCGGGGCGCCGACGTCAACGAGCAAGGCACGGCCGCTGCCGAGGTGTATATCGCGCTGTTGACTCGATTGCTGCGCTACGAAGGGGCCATCGATGCCACCGTGGACCTGATCCCCGCGGGCGTGCGCACGAGCGGCTTTGCGCCCAATTTGCTCGAGCTTTCGCGGTTGGCGGGCAATTACGAGCGGCTGATGCAGGTTTGCCGCGATCGCGGAGATCTGGTTGGCTTCGCCGTCGGCCTGGCGGAACAAGCCGCCCAAGGGCCGACTTCTTAAGCATGCGAGCCCGTCGCTGGGCGGCATGGCTCGTTTTTCCGCAACAAAAAAACCTGCCCGAGACTTTCGTCCCGGGCAGGTTTTAATTTACGCGAGTAGCTCGTCGGCTAATTTCTTAGTTGCGACGAACGACCTTGCTGCTGGCGCTGAGGACCCGGCGACCCTTGAGCGACGCCGAAGGATCGGCAGTCGGGGCGGGGGGCATGGGGGCAGCGTCGTCAGCCGGAGCGGCACTGGTGGCACCGCCACCGCCGCAACCGCACGAGGGCTCGGCACCACAACCACCGCAGCTGTCGCAGCTGTTGCAGCAAGAACGCTTGAAGTGAGACTTCTTGCATTCAAGGAAGGCCAACAGGTGGTGGCCACAGCGGTGCTTCTTGCAGCTGTTGCAGGCCGATGCGCAACCGCACGACGGCTCAGCAGCACAGCTCGGGGCAGCAGCGGCACAGGCCGGTTCGGCAGCGCAACCGCACGAGGGGGCGGCAGCGCAGCTGTTGCAAGACTTCTTGCAACCGCAACCGAACAGTTTGTCGTGCAGGTGTCCCAGCACATTGCAGTGACTCTTGCACCTCGACTTGCAGCACTTGGGCGCTGCGCAGCACGACGCTTCGGCTGCACAGCAGGACGGTTCGGCGGCACAGCTAGGCGCAGCAGCACAGGCGGGTTCGCAACCCTTATCGCAGCCGCAGGACGGCGCCTTTTGGCAACAGCTGTTGCAGCCGCAGTCGTTCAGGCCAAGCATGCGGTCCAAGAGCTCGAAACCGAAGCTCTGGCTGCACAGGCCTACGCTGACTACGAGCGCTCCAAAAACCATGTTCCATTTCATCGAGCAACGTCTCCTTTACTTGAACTGCGGATAGCTTTTGCACCCTACTTGGACACGGCAGGTCACGGCCTTCCCTCGCTCGACGCGCGGGAACGACAACCGACGGTAGGCTCTCGAGGAAACCAGAGCCGACTGGGGTGTGTTTTGTTGGCTATGCCAGGTAGGGACGGTGGGGTCGGAACCAGCAGTTCACACGGTTTGTAGCGCCAGGCCCGGTCGAGCCAATCCTTGACTCGAAAAGTCCGATCCGGTTGCCCCGACGCGTCAATGTACGTGCCAGGTGGCACGCGATCCTCGGCAGGTAACAACTACCGTATCGGCTCGGTGGCGCGAGCCCTTGAGAGGCCAGAAGTATTTTTCGCTGAATGGTTTACAACTACCATTGCGTAAAGATTGCCACGCGCGTAAGGCGGTGAAACCTTGCCGATTGCAACGCGCTGCTAGCGGTCTTGTAGCCGCCCGGCGGGCGATCTGTTATGGTGAAATTGCCGGTCAGGGAAGATTGCCGGCTCCACGCATACCCCCACACGGTCGCGGTGTTCGATTCCGCACCAGGAAACTCTCCGTCAGCCGCGACTCCCCCCGCCGGTCGGTTATCCTGCGACTCACTCCCGCGTCGGCCCCTAAGAATCGCCCACATGCTAGAGTCCTCCGATAAGCCGGGTTACGAGGTCGTGGATTTCCGCCAACTGGCCGGAGTGCCTTGTCCCTGCGGAACGGCTCGCAGAGCTTTTGCGGATGTGGCAGACTTCCCGGGAACGATCCACCGAACCTCGATTTCGATCGACGCCCGCGAGCACTACCATCGACAACTCACCGAGGTGTACTACATCCTGGAGTGCGGCCAGGAGGCGCAAATGGAACTCGATGGGCGCCGCCTGGACGTGGCCGCGGGACAGGCGATTTTGATCCGACCCGGCGTGCGGCATCGCGCAATCGGCCAGATGGAAGTGCTGGTAATCGTGTACCCGAAGTTTGACCCGGCCGACGAATGGTTCGATTAACAGGGCGACCTTACGGCGATAAATGCCGCCCGTTGCAGTACGGCCAGGCGAATGGACAACAGAATTGACAGCTCGGGGAAATTTCGAGCCCTTAAGTCGCTCCAGCGGCGACTTGCTTGCCCGCCGTGCCGGTCGTATCCTAGTTTTATACGATTGCTTGTTTGAACGACTATTCGGGCAATTTACGCGGGACCACTAGCGAAAGCGCGGCACCGCGAGCCCTCGCGGCGGCCGATGTTGCGGAATCCACTCGAGAGTTTGACATGAGATTGAATCGCACTTGTACCTTGGTTGCCCTGCTAGCGCTAGTTGCCGCCACGAACGCGCTCTCGACGGCTTTTTCCGCCGACGTCGACCCGCTCGACTGGCCCTCCTGGCGCGGACCCGAGCAAAATGGCATCTCGCGCGAGACGGGCTTGATCGACGATTGGGATCCCAGCGCCGAAGGCACGGCCGGCAATGTGCTCTGGAAGAATTCCGAGTTGGGAGGCATCTCGACGCCGATCGTCTTACGCGGCAAGCTCTACACGATCGTCCGCGCCGATCCCGGCACATCGAGCGAGGGCGAAAAGGTCGTGTGCGTCGACGCCGCGACCGGCATAAAGATCTGGGAGAATAAGTTCAACGTCTATCTTTCGGATGTGCCCGCCGAGCGGATCGGTTGGTCGAGCTGCGTGGGAGATCCCACGACCGGCCACATCTACGCGATGGGCGTGTGCAATTACCTGCAGTGTCTCGACGGCGCTGACGGCAAGACGTTGTGGCAGCACTCCCTCAACGAAGAGTTCGGCATGCTCAACACCTACGGCGGCCGCACCAACATTCCCGTACTGTTCGAAGACACGGTGATCATCAGCGGCGTCATCATTGGCTGGGGCGACATGGCCCGACCGGCCCAGCGCTTCCTGGCGTTCAACAAGAAGACCGGCGAAACCGTGTGGTTCAACGGCACCCGCCCGCTGCCCGAGGATACGACCTACAGCACGCCGGTGATCTCGGTGTTGCACGGTCAGGCGGCGATGATATTCGGCTCCAGCGACGGCGCCGTACACGCCTGGCAACCTCGCACCGGCAAGCCGATCTGGAATTTTCAGGTTTCCCGCCGCGGACTGAACACGTCGCCGGTCGTCGACGGCGACAAGGTCTACGTCGCGCACGCGGAAGAGAACCTGGACAATTCGACGATGGGAGCCATCATCGGCATCGATGGCTCGAAGACGGGCGATATCACGAAAACTGGCGAATTGTGGCGCTCGCCGGGCATGGTGGGCAAGAGCTCGCCGCTGTTGGTCGACGGACGTCTGTATTCGTTCGATGACGGCGCCAAGTTGTTTATCAACGACGTGGCCACCGGAAAGCCAGTGGGCAAGCGCGTTCCCATGGTCGGAACCATCATGCGGTCCAGCCCGGTCTATGCCGATGGCAAGATCTTCGCCTGCACGACCAGCGCATGGCATGTGTTCACGATCACCAAGGATGGAGTCAAGCTTTCGCACAAGATGCGGCTGAGCGAAGAGGATGAAGTAACCGGCTCGCCGATCGTGTCGCACGGTCGAATTTATTTGCCGACCGGCGCGCAGATGTATTGCCTCGGCAAGGCCGACTCAAAAACCGGTTCGACGCCCCGGCCGCAGCCTCCGGTGGAAACGCCCCGCCGCGCCGACGATGCGCCGGCCTTGGTGCAGGTCGTGCCGGCCGAGGTGTTGATCAAGCCGGGCACGCTGCAACAGTTCACGGTTCGCCTGTACAACGCTCGCGGACAATTCCTACAGAACGGCCAGGCCAACTTCACGCTCACGGGTCCCGGCGAAATCGGCAAAGAGGGAAAATTCCTGGCGGCCAGCGCGCCGGCCCACACGGCCACGATCCTGACGGCCAAAGTCGGCGAGTTGCAGGCTCAGGCCCGAATTCGAGTCGTGCCCGATTTGCCCTGGAAGTTCGACTTCACGGAAGGTGATGTGCCGATCACCTGGATCGGCGCCCGCTATCGACACGTCTTGCGGGACAAGGACGGTAACAAGACGATGACCAAGCTCACGACGATCCCCAAGGGTCAGCGGAGCCAGGCCATTTTGGGGTATCCCGACTTTCACGACTATACGATTCAGGCCGACGTGATGGGAACGCTCAGCAACAGCGAAACGCGTCCCACTCTGACACTGCCCGACGCGGGCGTTATCGCCCAGCGCTACACGTTCGACCTGATGGGCGCCAAGCAACAATTGCAGATCCGCTCGTGGACGTCGCAGCTCGGCCGCTTTTCGAAGTCCACCCCATTCAAATGGGACGCGAACACCTGGTACACGCTGAAATTCCGCGCCTCGGCCGAAAACGGCAAGGCCGTGCTCAAGGGCAAGGCCTGGAAGCGGGGCGAGCCCGAGCCCGAGGCGTGGAGCATCGAGGCGGTCGACGAAGCTCCGAACCTGGTCGGCAGTCCCGGCTTGTTCGGCAACGCCAGTGTCTCGGAAATCTTCATCGATAACATCGCGGTCACTAAGAACACTCCTTGATTCTTCCATTCGCGCGCGAGGGCGGCGGAACACAATTTATCGTGACAGGGCCCCAGGGGCCTTGCGCACGGACCGAGCGCGATCCATTACAACACGCAACTCGTCGGAGCCACTGGTCATGCGAACGGCCCAACTGACTTTCACCTTGCTCGCCCTCTTTGGGCTGACCGTTGCCGGCAGCCAACTGTCTTGCGGCGCACCGCCGCAGTCCGCACCAGCGACGATCAAGACCGCCGCCAAGGCCGCTCCCAGCAAGGATCTGGCTGCCAAGGCCAGCGGAGCGCCGGTCGGCATCGGCGCGCTCGACTGGGGACAGTGGGCCGGCTCCAGCGCCCGCAACAATACCCCGGAAGGCAAGAACATTCCCACCGAGTGGAACATCGGGGCGTTCGACGCCAAGACCGGCAAGTGGATCAAGGACGATTCGAAGAACATCAAATGGGTCGCGGCCCTGGGTTCGCAATCGTACGGCAATCCGGTGGTGGCCAATGGCCAGGTCTACGTGGGCAGCAACAACGGCGCCGGCTATTTGAAGCGCTATCCGGCCACGATCGATCTGGGCGTGCTGCTGGCGTTCGGCGAGGCCGACGGAAAATTTCTCTGGCAGCACTCCAATGAGAAGCTGCCCACCGGCCGCGTGCACGATTGGCCGCTACAGGGCGTTTGCGCCGCTCCCTTGATCGAGGGCAAGCAACTGTGGTACGTCACGAATCGCGGCGAAGTGGTGTGCCTCGACACGCAAGGCTTTCACGACAACAAGGACGACGGGCCGGTAACCAAAGACCCGGGCCGATTGTTCGACGTGGTGCGCAACGAAGACGCGTCGAAAGACAAGCTGGGCGAGATCACCAAGGAACTGAAAGCCGGCAAGATCACTCCGGCCCTGGCCGAAGAATTCAAGGCCTCTGGTCTACCGCTTCCGGCCGATGCGAAAGTTGCGGCCGACGGAGCGAATTTCAAGCTGACGTTCACGCCCGCCCGCGGCGCGCCGCGCGAAGTCGCGCTGCGGATGGAAGGTCCGCGGCTGAGCGTATACAAGCTCATCAACACAGACGACAAGGATGAAGCCGACGTTATTTGGCGTCTGAACATGATGAAGGAACTGGGCGTGTCGCAGCACAACATGTGCAGTTGCTCGGTGACGGCCGTGGGCGACATCCTGTACGTCAACACGTCCAACGGTGTCGACGAAGCGCACGAGAACCTGCCGGCGCCCAGTGCCCCCTCGTTCATCGCCTTGGACAAGAACACCGGCAAAGTCATCTGGACCGACAACTCGCCTGGTTCCAACGTCCTGCACGGTCAGTGGTCGTCGCCGGCCTACGGTGTGCTGGGCGGCGTGCCGCAGGTGATTTTCGGCGGCGGAGACGGTTGGCTGTATAGCTTCCTGGCCGACGGCTCGGCCAAGGATGGCAAGCCCGAGTTGTTGTGGAAGTTCGACTGCAATCCCAAGGAATCGAAGTACGTGCTGGGCGGCCGAGCCGACCGCAATCACATCATCGGCACGCCGGTGGTTCACGAAGGCCGGGTTTACGTCGGCGTGGGCGAAGATCCCGAGCACGGCGAAGGAGTCGGCCATTTGTGGTGCATCGATCCGACGAAGCGGGGCGACGTGAGCTCGGAGCTGGCCTTCAACGTCAACGATCTCACCAAGCCCATCGAGCACCATCGCATGCAGGCCGTGAACACGAAGGCCGGCGAAGTGGCCCGCGCAAATCCCAACTCGGCGGCCATCTGGCACTACTCCTCGTATGACGCGAACAAGAACAAGAAGGTGGAATTCGAAGAGACCATGCACCGCACCTGCGGCACCGTGGCCATCAAGGACGGACTGCTGTTCGTCGCCGATTTTAGCGGACTGTTCCACTGCCTCGACGCCAAGACGGGCATTCCGTATTGGACGCACGACATGTTGGCTGCGGCCTGGGGTTCGCCGATGATCGTCGAGGATCGGGTGTATATCGGTGACGAGGACGGCGACATCTGCATCTTTCGGCTGTCGAAGGAGATGGACCTGATCGCCGAGAACAGCATGTCCAATTCCGTCTACAGCACGCCGGTGGTGGCGAACAACACCCTGTTCATCGCCAACAAGGATCACGTGTTTGCCATCCAGGTCAAGGATGAATAGAGGCGGCCTGAATTTGATGAAAAAACACGTGTTGGACGTCGGTCAATGCCAGATGGATCACGGCGCGTTGCGGCGTCTGATCGAAGGCAAGTTCGCAGCCGAAGTGGCGCAAGCCCACAGCGCCGAGCAGGCGCTCGCCCAACTTCGCTCCCGCCAGTTCGATCTGGTGCTCGTGAATCGCAAGCTCGACGCCGACGACAGCGACGGCCTGGAAATCATCAAGCAGATCAAGGCCGATCCCGAGTTGTCTGGCGTCAATGTGATGCTCGTGACGAACTACTCCGAGCATCAAGAGCAAGCGGTCGCGGTCGGCGCGGTGCCAGGGTTCGGCAAGTCCGAACTGACCGCGCCTGCCACGCTCGAACGGCTGAAGCCATTCTTGGCGTGAAGCACACCGCCGTAGCCATTCCATCAACGACACCAACCCGCGTAGGAATTCTCGAACTTAATCAGGCGAATAAGTCGTCCAGAGTCGAATCAAATGCGGATGCGACGAATCCTTCTTTGGATCCTTTTGATCGTCGTCGTGCTGGCGTGCGCGGTGGGGATCGCGGCATACCGGGCGCTTGGAACATTTACAGTCGCGATTCCGGATTCGCTCAAGGGAGACGAACCCGGCGCGCTGGTCGCGGTCGAACGGACGGGCAAGTATCCGAGCTTTGTTGTCCAGTACATCCTGAATACCGTTGACCTGCCCGATCCAATCGACGTGAAGTATGGCATGACGCTGTATCGCGTGCAGTATCGAACGAAGAATTACGATGGTTCCGTTGTTGTCGCATCTGGCCTCGTGGCGCTGCCAAATGGGAGCGGCGTGAACAGCGTCGTAATGTATCAACACGGTACCAGCACCGAGCGCCGTCGGGCGCCCTCCCAACCGGGCTTGGGGGAAGGGGTGTTCATCGCCGCGGCCGCGGCGGGCTTTGGCCATGTTCTCGTAGCGCCGGATTATATCGGTCTCGGTAACAGCAGCGCCGTGCATCCTTACATGCATGCCAAGACGACGGCCTCGACTTGCATCGATTGCCTTCGTGCAGCTCGGGCGTTGGTTGAGCACTTACGGGGTAGCTGGCCTGCCCAGTTATATTTGATGGGATTTTCCCAAGGGGGACACGCAACCTTTGCCGTGCAACGAGATCTGGAGAAGCTGGCTGACCCGCGGTTCCAGGTGAAAGCCTCCGCGCCAATCGCGGGCCCGTTCCACTTGCGTGATGTGAGTTTTCCGCAGGCGTTGACCGGTGAGACGGAATCCCACGCCCTCTACTTGGCGTATCTCGCGAATTCCTACGCTCACATTTATGACCAACCCTTGAAGTCGATCCTGACCGAGCCGTATATCGAGAAGGTGCCGGTCTTATTCGATGGCGATCACGAAGAGATTTCGGCGGCATTGCCCAAGGATCCGCGGGCCTTGTTCAATCCCGAGCTCTTGGATGCGTACGACAACGGCAAGCCCCACTGGTTCTTGGACGCCCTGGTGGACAACAATGTGGATGACTGGACGCCCGTTGCGCCGGTACGAATTTACTACGGGGACGACGATGTGGATGTTCTCCCTGAAGAAGCTCGCCGTGCGGAAGCGGCGATGAAACAACGGGGCGCGGACATCACGGCCATTTCCGTCGGCCCTTACGACCATGATGCTTCGGCTCTGCGCGGGATTCCGAAAGCGATACGCTGGTTTACCGAACTAGCCGACAAGAAGCCAGCGGAATAGCAATGCGGCGGCTTGTGGGCATCCTTGCGAAATCTCTCGCCAACTCGGCTATTTCGCCGCGGGTTTCTTGCTCGCAGCCGGCTTCACGATCGCACTCTCGTCGAACACCGCATGATTGATCGTGCTGCGTTTGTCGGAGGTGTACACGATGTGTATCTTGCCGTCGCGAGTCTGAATTGCGTAGGGATAGCCGTAGTCGTGGTCGCCGACCGCGATATCGCGTCGCGCCACGAACGTCTTCTCACCATCGCTGGAGATCGCCACGGTCAACGGCGTGCGGTCCACGCCGCTATTGTTATAGACCAACAGCACGTGGCCGTTCTGCAGCTCGACCAGGTCGATGGCGGCGTTGGGATTAGGAAACTTCGTGTCGTGGCCCTCGCTCCAAGTCTGACCCCCGTCGCGCGATTCCGAGCGGATGATGAAACCCTCGGTGCCCGGCCCATAGCCGCCGCCGCGGCGGCAATAGGCCACGAGATGATCGGCCGACAACTGCACGACCGAGGGCTGGATGTTGCCCTTGGGCGATCGAATGCGCTCGGAGGTGCTCCATTTCTTCTGCTTGGGGTCGAACCGCAAGAACAGCGACGTGCTATCGGGACCGACGATCTCGGTGTCGTGCCCGGTTTCGTGATAGATGGGCAGCAGGTAATTGCCGTCTTCCAATAGCAACGGCCGGCTGCGGACCATCATGCCCTCGTCCAAGGCCACGAAGAATGAATCGGACCAGGTTAGGGCGCCGTCGTTCGAGATCTTGGCCTTGATCCGCGACGTGCTCCAGGTATCGCCGAATCGGCAGACGTAGAACAGCCACACCAGGCCGTCGGGCGCTTGCCAGACGACGGCGTTGCCATCGGAGTAGAACGGCGTGTCGGCGATGATCTTGGGCGCGGACCATTTGCTCTCGCCCTTTTTCTTGCGCATGCCATACACGGCCGTCGCGTCGGCATACTCGCCATCGCCGCCGTAATAGGCGATATACAGATCGCCCCCGGCGAGCTCCTCGATCGAGGCCGGGTGCTTGTACTTGCCGGGAAACTCCGTGCCGATGACGCGCTCGTAGACAATGTCATCGGCCGCCAGCGAAAGAGCGGGACAAACTAGCGCAATCCACAAGACCAGGCACGATTTCATCACGCTGGGAATCTCCTTGGTTGCCAAAATCCGAAAGCGAGCCCGACCTGGACACTGGCCGGGCAACTTGTCGATGTCTCGAGCATTGTAATCACCACGCTCCGCGCCGCGCAGACGAAATCGCGGCCGCAAGCGCCGCCGCGCGTCGGCTAGCGCAGGTCGCGCCAAGCCGCCATCCCGGCTTCCGGCAGCGACTCGCGGTAATAGCCCTGAAAGGGAATCTTGAACGGACTCTCCTGGGGACTCTTGCGCATGATCGCATACAGCAGGGTATTCTCGGGGATTTTCCGCTCTCGAATCAGCTCGTACAGGTGCTCGCGGCCGCGAACCTGAATGGCGGACTGATCGACTAGATTGGCGATCAACAGGCCCTGCAGCGCGTAGCCGTTGAACTCGGCCAGGTCGAAGAACAGCGTGGGCTGCATGCAGTAGAAACCGTGATCGATCCAGCCGCTAAACGGCGCCTCGTGAAACATCAATCCGCCCGGCGTCGTGTGCTCGTGAATCGTCCGGAACACCTGGGCGATGTTAAAGACATGTTCCGCCGTGCCGTGATTGATCACGGTTTCGAACTGCCGACCCAAGTCGATCGGATAGTTGAGATCCAGCGGCTGCGCCAGCGGCGTGCCGTCGAAGTCGATCGATTGAATTTCGGAAGGCGAAAAATAGAGCTCATAGTAGACTTTCACGATATCGAACCGGTACATCTCCGGTTGAGTCTCGACGATCTCCTTAAGCCGCGCAACGAGCGCGTCGCGACGGCCGGGATCGGTCACGAAGCGATTGATGTCGTCGATCATTGAGAGCGGTGGGATATCGTAATACCAGTTTGCCTCTCCGATCTCCAGCAGCGCGCCGCCCTGCGGCAGCATGCCGTAGCGGTACAGATCGCGAATGACGAGATAGTGCGGTACGGAGACAGCCACGCGTTTCCTCGAGTCGTGGGCCGCTTACTTCGGCCCGTTCACGGTTTGTTCGGCGCTCGCTAGCGAAGATTGCGCCAAGCTTCATTCCCGACCGACGGCAGCGACTTTCGATAATAACCCTGGATCGGAATCTGGAACGGGCGATCCTCCTCGTGCTTCTTCAAGATCGTAAACAGCATCGAGTTCTCGGGAAGCTTCTTCTCCTTCGCCAGCTCGTAGACATCCTCGCGGGTTTGAATCTGCAGAATCGAGCGCGTCGTCAAGTCTTGCACGAACATGCCGTACATGCCGTAACGATTGAACTCGCAAAGATCGAAAAACAGCGTGGGCTGCAGGTTGTAAAAGCCGTGCTCGATCCAGCCGGTAAACGGGCTCTCGTGAATCATCAAGCCGCCCAGAACCGTGTATTCGTGCATGGTCATGAAGACCTGCGCGATGTTGAAGATATGCTCCGCGGTGCCGTGATTGATCGACACGTCGAACTTGCGGTTGAGCACGATCGGGGCGTTCAAGTCCAGCTTGAGCGACACGCTGGTGCCGCCAAAGTCGATCGATTGCATCTCCGAGGGCGAGAAGAAGATCTCGTAAAATACCTTGGCGATTCCGAACAGATAGCCCTCTGGTTTCGTGTCGACCAGTTCGTGCAGCCGCCCAGTGAGCACCTCGGCCCGCGCGGGATCGGACACGAATTTCTTGACGTCGTCGACTAGCGCAAACGGATCGAGGTCGTACCAGTTGGCTTCGCCGATCTCGAGCACGGCGCCACCCCGCGGCAGCAATCCGTGCAGGAACAGATCGCGAATGATGAGATAATGCGTCGTCGAAATAGCCATGCTTCCCTCGATCCCCGCTTCCCTCGATCAGCTTGCTGCACTCGCTCGCGCTACTCGCCGTACAGTAACACCGTGACTTTGCCGTCGCGGGCGACGTATCCGCGATACATGCCTTCGGTGTTGTAGGGCATCGCCAGGCGGCCCTGGCGGTCCAGCACGATGACGCCTCCCTCTCCGCCGGCCGTTTTGAGCTTGCCCAACACAACTTCGGCGGCGGCCGCTTCGACCGGCATCTGCTTGTACTTCATGAGCGCCGCGATGTCGTGGGCCACGGCATAGCGGATGAAGTATTCGCCGTGTCCGGTGGCCGAGACGGCGCAGGCCTCGTTGTCGGCATAAGTGCCGGCGCCGATGATCGGAGAATCGCCAACGCGGCCGAACATCTTGTTCGACATGCCGCCGGTCGAGGTTCCCGCCGCCAGGTTGCCAGCCGCATCCAGAGCGACCGCGCCGACGGTGCTCCACTGTTCCTGTGCGACGGCCGGCGCGGCGGAGCTTTTACCCGTCGCTTCGGCTTCCTTTCGCCAGGTCTCTTGAATTTCGTCCCAGCGCCGCTGGGTCCAGAAGTACGAGGGGTCGACGATTTCCAAACCAGCCTTGGTGGCAAACACCTCGGCGCCACGGCCCACGAGCAGTACATGCTTCGATTTTTCCATCACCGCGCGGGCTGCGGCGATCGGATTCTTGATCACCGTCACGCTGGCCACGGCGCCGGCCCGTTTGTGGTGGCCCTCCATGATCGAGGCATCCAGCTCGTTGCGGCCCTCGTGCGTGAACACGGCCCCCTTGCCGGCATTGAAATACGGAGAGTCTTCCAGAATGCGGATCGCGGCCTCGACGGCGTCCAGTCCGCTGGCCTGCGGTTTTTGCAGTTCGCGGTATCCGGTTTCCAAGGCCCGTTGCAATTCGGCCCGCAAGGTTTTTTCGAGCTCGGCGTTGGATTCTTTTCGCTTCGCGGCGATGCCGCCGTGGATCGCCAGCACCACGTTGGGGACCGCCGGTTCGACGGCGCTGGCCGTGATGGCCGGCCAGACGGCCAGCAGGGCCACCGAAGGGAACAAATTGTGCGGCATGCGCGTTTTCACTCGAGTACGTCGTTGCGAACAAGCGCCGAAGCCCAGCGCAAGCCTAATGTGTCAGGATAAATCAGCCGCTGGGCGCACGCAACTTGGTCCCGATGGCTGTTCCCACCGGCAGCGATCCCAACGACAGTGCCCGTGCTACGCCTGCGCCATGGCCGCCGCTGCGCGCTTTTCCATTTCCTCCGGCGGCACGTCTTCGACGTGCGTGGAAACGGTCCACATATGGCCGAACGGATCGAGAAACGTGCCGCTGCGGTCGCCGTAGAATTGATTGACCACAGGTCGCAATTCCTGGGCGCCGGCTGCCAGGGCTCGCTTGGCGACGGTATCGACGTCTTCGACATACACCATCATCGAGACCGGCGTACCGCCGATCGAGTGCGGGCCGCGAATATTCATCTCCGGATGCTCGTCGGCAAGCATGACCGGCGAATCGCCAATCTTCAACTCGGCATGCCCGATGCGACTGCCGTCGGGACTCGGCATCCGCATCATCTCCGTGGCGCCGAATACTTTCTTGTAGAAGTCGATGGCCTTGGCCGCGCCGTCGATCACCAGGTAGGGCGTAACCGAATGGTAACCGTCGGGAATGGGCTTCACTTTCTTCGTCATGGTCCTTCTCCTGATCGATTGCGAAATGGACGCTCGATGACTGTCGCTCATTCTAGCAAATGGCCGATCCGCCGGCCAAAGTAAAGCGGACACGCCATCCACCTCCGCCGCCCGGCCTGCGCCGTAAACTGCACAACGGCTTAAAAAAAGCCCGTCGCGCGCACACATCGCGTCCTGCCCGAGAATTTACGGGCCAATCGCCCCATCCCGCCGTCCTGCTTTGCGTAGCGCGCACCTTGCGAAACGTGCGCGCGCACACCAGCGACAAAAACCATTCGGCCGACCTGGTCATGTTTTCGTGCCGCATTCTGGTACTTAGAATACGAAGGCGGATGGCCACAGAGGTCACGGAGAACACAGAGGGGGGAGTGTTACAAGATCTCTGTG
>JANNQN010000217.1:0-5708 GCA_031400775.1 Planctomycetia bacterium
TGCCGTTCCTTTGCCTGAATTCCGATGTCCCTTTTTCGTGCTCGTCGTGTCGTTGTGTCGTCGTGGTCAACTTTCTTCGGAGGAGGGCAACCACGACGACACGACGGCACGACGACACAAAGAACACAAAGAACACAAAGAGGGGCGGCAAGGCGCGCAGCATCGCCCGCGCGCGGTGCGCGAGAGGGCGCACGCGAAGAAAAAAGATTTGGACGTCGGGGCTCCCCTCTGGGTGCCGAGGCCGATCTTGATTGTGGAAAAAAAGGTTTTTGGCCTCGGCGAGAGGCACTCGGAGCCACGACGCCGCGGGACAACACCGCTTCTGGCGAACGAGGCGAGGTTAGTCCGGAGTACGTTGCCCCCGTCTCCAGGCCCGCCTGTCGGTACGGCTGGCCCGATTCGGCACTCCACTTAACTGGGTCTACCGTCCAGCGCGCGTGTCTCGAGAACACGCGCGATCAACGGCGGGCAAGGCCGGGGCGCAGGAACTTATGCCACTAGCGCGCCGCGGTCCAAGAAAAAACCACGGCGAACCTTAACGCCCCGCTCGGCGTGCAACAGCACCAACCTGCGATTGCCCAGTCCGAATCGGCTACGCGTCATTGTCCCAGAACCACTGGCCTGATTTCAAGCAGTGTTTCTCTGAGTCCTCCGTGTTCTTCGTCGTGTCGTCGTGTCGTTGTGGTTTATTCTGTAGCAGGGAGATAACCACAACGACACGAAGACACAACGAGGAGCGGGCAGGGTGCCACTGGCTTTGCCAGTGCTGGTTTCGAGTCATCAGATCCACGAATTGTTGTTTTGGCGAGTCGAGCAAGTACCAGCTTGCGCTCGAAATCCGAACGCACGGGTTTGGCAGGCAGAGCACTGGCGAAGCCAGTGGCACTCGGCTGGAAATCAACATTGTGAAAATGCCCTGTTCTGGGTAGTGTGCTGGGCGAATTTCCACCAGCCCTCGCGGAGCAATGAGCAATGAAAGCCATTCGATCGATCCAGCTTGCCGTGGTTCTGTTCGCGATTGTTGGCGTCGTCTCCGCAATTGCTCATGGGACGGAACCCGCCGCCAATGACCAATCCGCCGTGACTTACACGATAGTTTATGAGCTCTCTGACCTGCCGGTATATAGGCTCGGACCCGGTTCGTCTGGATTTGACCCGTCGGTTCTGTTCGCACTGATCAAGAAATCCGTTGATCCTGAAAGCTGGACCGAGACGGATGCGGCCATCTCTGCTTACCCGAAGAACTTGTCGTGTGTCATCACGCAAACGGCTGCCAATCATGCTCGATTGGCAGATTTCTTTAGTTCGCTTCGCCCCAAGCCCGTCACAGACGAGCGATAGAAGTCATGCACGTGGAATCAGGCGTACGGGTTCGCTGGACGAACATCAAGGACGAACGTAAAGAGCGATCACTGATTTCGCCTTTTTCAACAATCAGTGATGTCCCCATTTGCCTCCCAGCCGGAGATACGAAGCCGGTCGAGTGGGGCAGGAATGTGCTTGTCCGAGCCGCCAAGCGGCGTGTAGAATGAGCGGACCTGCCCGGATCGAACCGGTCGGCAAAGGGTATAAGTCCCGAGCCGCCAAACCTGGCAGGCCCTCGGGCGGCATCCGTGCCGCCTCAGGCAATTGACTCGCGCGGGAACCACCACACGACTTGCCTCCTTTCTCAACTGAGGATGCGGGACGCGGGTTTCCGAAAACGAAGTCGCCTTTCCTAGTCGGCCAGAGCCCCCGTCAATGAGCCCCTGCCGACTAGGACTGCGCGCCCGACGTGACGGCGACGTGATCGCGTCGGGCTTCGGCCCTCCTCATGGCATCCACCTCCAATCGTGAGTTCGTTGTAACCGTGAATCATTGAATCACGGCATTGGCGAATTGATTCAACTCAAATCGCGCGGCCAGATGAGCCGCAAGCCAGTGCGGCTTGCGCGATTGAGAGATCGAAAAATCTTTTCTGAACTGACCGTGAATCAATTCAGACTGAATTAATTCAAGTTGACTTACGGCGATTCCTTGCGCGTTGCGCGGCCTTGGATACTCCGCTCTCAGAAAGGTTTCCAAATTGGCGCCCGACGGCCTTGTGGGTCGAGAACTGACCCGATTCGACAGCCTCCAGAATTGCGGCATCTCGCTCTGGATTGCTCTGGCGACCGCGAGGATTGGTTGCCACCGACGGTGGCTCGGCCCCTAGCAGGCTAGATAGCGCGACATTCGGTTGCGTTAGCTGGACAGCATCTCGGACGGCAATTAGGTCGTGGGTGTATACGGACAGTAACTCCTGGTACTTCTCCCAGGTCTCAAACGGATTTTCCCTGGAGGCTTGTTTCAGCAAGTCCTTTATAGACCCGGAGACCTTGGCTGAAGCATAGGCGGATTGGTGATGCCGCTCGCCTGGCCATTTGAGGATGCAGTCAAGACAATTCCGCCTGGCAGATGCAATCCAGGGCTTCCCGGTTAGCGCATCGAGCTTTTCGACCAATGGGCGAGGGAGTTTGGCGATTGCCACGTCCGCTTTCGGAGCCCATTCCCAAAGTGATTCGATATGCGTCAAAAGCCACTTGCAGTCGTGGCGAATGTCATCCAACTGGTCATCACAAAGTGGGGTGCTGTCACGACCAACCACCCGCGCCGACATCAGGTTTCCCTGGGCATCAATCTCCAGGTTAACCCCAAGCGTTTTCCGCCGAAGTGAGCCCAGATAATCCGAGACGAGCTTTATCGCGACGGATAAGCCATTAAGTGAATCGAGCGCGGCATTGAGCGCTTCGACACCACTCTCTGTGTGCCCTGGCATTTGCGGACCAGCCTTCTACCGCTGGCGGGCCAGGGCCGCGTCGAGGGCAAGGTTGGAGAAGCCACAAGCCGCGCCCAAGGCCATTGCGCGGGGATCAGCCGCGTTGCCAGGCGAGTGCGCTCATTTTAGCGGAACTGGCCGACGTGAGAACCGTCGTGTGAGCGCGCTGGCCCTCCATAATTGACAGAGTGAGGAAACGCGAGATTTTACAGCGAAAGACACGATTTATTTCACAATCAGATAATCTCTGCCGTCAAAAACCCACCCCCGTTGGCTCGAAAAGACAGCAACACACTAATTGGCCAGTACCCCCCCGCCTTCCTCACGAAACCCTAACAATCGCCCCCTATGATTTACGCAAATCTAGTGATGGATGCTGTTTGAATCATTGATCCCGCCAGGATGCCGCGCGAGAAGGGAAAACCGGGAACCGTACATGACTGCAAGACTCTGGGCCCTGCTGGCCGCTCTCGGCGCGCTGGCTTTAGCCGCCGCCTCGGGCTGCTCGAGCCCGAACGAAAACGCAATCAAGATCACCGGCTCCGACACGATGGTCAACCTGGCCCAAGCCTGGGCCGAAGGCTTTCGCGGCGACCATCCCGACATCTCGCTGCAAATCAAAGGGGGTGGCTCCGGAATGGGCATCGCCGCGCTCTGCTCGGGCAAGATCCAGATCGCCACGGCCAGCCGGCCCATGAAGCCCAAGGAAATCGAGCTGGCCGAAAAGAACACCGGCAAACCGCCGCAGGAATTCATCGTGGGTCGCGACGCGCTGGCCATCTACGCCAATCGCGGCAACCCGATCGAATCGATCTCGCTGGAGGAGTTGGCCGAGATCTACGGCGAAGGGGGCAAGATCACGCACTGGAAAGATCTGGGCGTCGACAACCCTATGTGTACCGACGACGAGATCATCCGCGTCAGCCGGCAGAACAGCTCCGGCACCTACGCTTATTTTCGCGAGCACGTGCTGGGCGAGAAGCGCGAGTACAAGCAAGGCGCGATGTCGCAAAGCGGCTCGTCGGATATCGTGGCCCTGATCTCGAAAACGCCCTGCGCCATTGGCTACAGCGGCATGGGCTATAACGAGGCCGAGGTCAAAATCGTCAAGGTCTCGGCGAAAAAGGGCGAGCCGGGCGTCGAGCCCTCGCTGGCCACGGCGCTCGACGGCACCTACCCGATTTCGCGCCCCCTGTATCTCTACACGCTCGGAGAGCCTTCCGGTGCGGTCAGCGAGTTTGTTAAGTGGATCCTGTCGGATGAAGGACAAAAAATCGTCGAGAGCAACGGATATGTGCCGGTGAACAAGAAGCCGCCGGCCGGTTGACGGCATTATCGCAATCCTTTCTGAACCAGCGCGGTCGACCGCCTTTTTTCTGACCAATCGCCTCCCGGCCCCAATGTCCGCGAGCCTTCCATCCCATGTCGACTGACTCCGCGACTAGCAGCACTGTGCAGCGATCCTCGCATGGCGGCGCCGCGTCATTGCTCAGTCGGCTGCCCGAGTTTCTGATCGAGAGCGTGATCCGGCTGTGCGGCTGGAGCGCGATCTTCTTCGTGTTCGGGATCTTCTTCTTCGTGTTTCGCGAGGGGGCGCCGTTCTTGTTTGGCGAGTTGAATCTCGGGGAGTTTTTCACCAGCAGCGATTGGAACCCGGTTTCCGAGACGCCCCACTACGGCATTTTGGGCCTGCTGGCCGGCACGGTCTCGGTGACCGTGTTGGCGATGGCGATCGCCGTGCCGCTGGGCTTGGGAGCGGCCGTTTATGTCTCCGAGTTTTCCACGCCCAAGATCAAGGAGTTCTTGAAAATCACGATCGAGATGCTGGCCGCGATTCCCTCGATCGTGTGGGGATTCATTGCCTACATGATTCTCAATCCGCTGATCATCTCGCTGACCGGCGCCCCGGTGGGGGTCAACATTCTCAACGCCGGCATCATTCTGGCGCTGATGAGCGTGCCGGTCATCGTGTCGGTGGGCGAAGACGCGCTCAAGGCCGTGCCCGACTCGTATCGCGAGGCGGCGATAGCCCTGGGCGCGAGCCGCTGGGAGATCGTCTACCGGGTGTTGTTCCCCGCGGCCAAGAACGGGCTGCTGGCGGCCGTGCTGTTGGGCGTGGGCCGTGCGATCGGCGAGACGATGGCCGTGCTGATGGCCACGGGGCACTCGAACCAGATTCCAACCAGCGTCTTGGATCGCGTGCAGACGCTCACCGCCACGATCGCTGCCGAGCTGGGCGAAACCGTGCAGGGGGACGATCACTACCGCGTGCTGTTCGTGATTGGGATTCTGCTGTTCGTGATCGCGTTTGCCGTGAATCTGACGGCCGACCTGGTCGTGAAGGGAATCCGGGGGAAGCAAAATGGCTGAACCCCACGGCGCGCACTTTCGCTATTACGTTTCGCCGCGAGTCAACGGCGGTGCTATCGATAGTGGCGGGGGCGACGGCACCCCCGCGCGGCCGCTCGGTAGCGTGCAAGACGCATTGTCCGGCATCGCCACGCGGCACGGCGGAGCGGCGCCCTCGGTCAAGCGTCTGGCGGGCCACGACCGGGTGGATATCTGCGCCATTGCACGGCCCAACCCAAAAGCCCAGCCGCGCGTCGCGCCGCGATACGAGTTTTACGTCGACCCGCTGGGCGCCATCGGCGCTGGCGCCGGAACCGCGCAGTTGCCTTGGCCCGACCTGGAATCGGCGATTTCGGGCGTGTCGAAGTTGGCAGCCCAGGGGGCGCTGCCCTTGTCGCCGGGAGAGCACTTGAGCCTGCGCGTGCGGGAGGTGTTTTCAACCACGCCCAACGATCGCAAGAAACGCCGCCACGAGGCGATCGCGCGGGTCGTGTTCTTATGCATGACACTGCTGCTGGTGATTCCGCTGTTCTGGATTCTCACGCACTTGACCGTCAAGGCA
>JANNQN010000218.1:0-3777 GCA_031400775.1 Planctomycetia bacterium
GCCACGACCACCCGGCTCACGACCAATGCGTTTCCGGACTTTGACCCCCGTGTTTCCGGCAACAACGTGGTCTGGTGGGGCGGCGTGTTCAACGACTTTCAAGTTTCGCTGTTCGACGGCGTGACGACGCGAGAGATTTCGCGGTCGTTGGACGTCGCGCCGGCAAAGCCCTCCCACACGACGTTTTGCCCCGAGATACGCGGATCCTCGAGCGACGACGTCAAGTTGGTGACGATCGGGACGGGCGCGTTGGCCCCGTCTTTGAGCATGACACTGTTGCCGGGCCCGCTGCCTTGAATCCATACCGAGCGGTTGCCGTCGATGCTGACCGTGCGCTCGGATCCCGCAATATTGCTCATGTTCGTGGTGACGCCGGCTTCCCACGACATGATATCAACCTCTACCCCTGAGCCCTGTTGCCAAGCCACGCGGCTGCCCGAGATCGTGGCCGTGCCGTCGAACACGGAATTGGACGTCAATGGCGTCTCGCTCACGCCATCCCACAAGATGACTTCTTGCGTCGCCGCGCTTCCGCGTTCCCAGATCGTTCCGCCGCTGGACATCTTGGGGAACCGATCGAGCACCGTATTCAGCGTGAGCTGCGTGGTGGTCGAGCCGTCGAAACGAAAGATCTCTTCGTCGGTACCGCCGTCCGTGCCGCCGCGGCCCTGCCACATCACGGTGGCGCCCAAGACTCTGGGCTCCGAGTCGAAGAACGCATTGGTCGTCAGCCGCCGGAACGTGAACGTTACGTCCGGCCGATAGGCGACTTTGTCGGTGGCGATCGCGGCGTCGTCCAGCGAGTTGATGGCTGCGTCGTTGCCGTCGTAACGAACCGTCCCGCCGCCGGTGCCCGACTGATTGTAAAACAGCTTACGGGCCACGACCGTCGCCGCCGGCAAGACGCCGAAGGGCTCGGCAATGATGGACGAATCGGCCTCGCCATTATCCTGCGAGGTAGCCGTCATCAACCGCCGCTGTTCCAAAGGCTCGACGTTCAGGCTGCCGCCGCCCCAAAAATGTCCACCGCGCGAACACCTCGCCGCACGTAAAAGCGCCGACTTGAACGTGAGGTATTGCCTGGTCATGACAGACGGCTCCGGTGGAAGGGACCTAAGTTCAAAGGTGAACCGCCGAGGGCTCAATCTAATGAGGAGTCGGAAGCCGAGTCAAGAAAAATATGCGGGCACCCGCACACTATTCTGGAGCGTCCGCGCAGTAGCCCGCTAAGCTATCCGCACGTCGAGTGCCGGTACTTCGTCGAACGCGTCCGCTTGGGCGGACTTCAAGAGCCCAGTTTGCGACCGTCGACTAAATCGCCCAGCACCTCGTCATCCAGCCCAAGCGCATCGCCTGCGGCATCCAGCGCCGAAAGGATCGCTCGCGCACGCGGGGTATTCCCGCGCGCCCAATGAAGCAGTTGCGGCGCGGCGCTCGACCGGCTTGCCGTGGGAACGGTTTCGGTCGGGGCAGCCCAGGAATTGACACCGGCGTTGGCTGGCGCTGTCGATGACACGGTCAGGGCTGAAGCCACGGCATCGTCGCCTTGGGGGGCCAGGGGCGGACTGGACAGGTTTAAGTACTTGAGCGCGGTCGTAGAATTCGTGCCGTTCAAGCGTGCGGCACTTTCATCGATCACGTTGACGCTCGCATTACGATTCACGTCGTAAACGTTCGTGACCGGAATGTTCGAGGCTAGCGCGGCCGAATTGGCCCGGATGGCAGACTCGTCCTGCACGTTGACCGTCGAGTTGACGGCCGTGTCGCCCGTGCCCGTGTTACCCGGTGCACTGCCAAAGAAGAATACGTCTCCTTCGCCGAGCGGATATCCAGCCTTTTGCGTGAGCCCCGTGTTGGCGTTGGCCAGAACGATGACCTCCAACCATTTCTTTTGGATGGCTCCGTTGGCCCAAATGATCTCGACGCGGTCCGAGCCGCCCACGCCCGCGCCAGCCCTGACGGAAATGCTGGCCGGCGCCGCGGCGCTGGCCCAGGTGCTGGGTGAATTGTTGTTGCCAGCGCGGAAGATAAAGTCGGCGCTCGAGATCGAGCCGTGCGCTCCGGCCAGATCGAGCATGATGCCGTTGATGCCTTTGGTGTAGCCAGAGACATTGGCGAACGTGGCCGGACCCGGCGCCTCAGGCAGGTACGCAGTCTTGTCGGTCGCGATCGCGTTGTCGTCGAGAGAGTTGATTGCCGAGTCGTTGCCGTCGTAGCGCACCGTGGCGCCCCCGGTGCCCGACTCGTTGTAGAACAGATGGCGGCCGGCGACGACGGACACCTGCGACTCGACAAACGCCAGTCCGGTAGGCAAACCCAAGCCCGAAACCAGCGGTCCGCCCATCTGCAGACCGGTGTTGATGTCGAATTTCAGCACCGCACCGTTGTTGTTGTGATCCGGCGAGGCGCCCACCAGCACGTTGCCGTCGTGATCGTAGATCATCGACGTCGGCTGCGAGGGCTTGCCGAGCGCGGCGCCCGTGCCAAAAGGAGCCGCCAAGTTCATAAACGGCGTAAGCGTGTCTGCCGACAGGTCGTAATAAAGAACCTGATGATGATCGTCGGGCTCGCCGCCGGTGTCGAAATCGGCAATCAGCAAATCGCCGTTGGGCCGCACCAGAATCGCAGAGGGGTTTTGATTGCCGTCGCTGCCGTCGATCAACACCACGGGAGGATCAGTATAGCCGTTACTCGAGTCGTAGCGGGTAACGCTCTTGTTGTCGAAGCCCCCCACGATCACGTCCCCATCATCGGGTGCAAACGCGATGCCAGTTGGCTGATAGCCCGGAAACAGCGACCCGGCCGCATCCCATTGTTGACCAATATTCGCCAGGTTGAACTTCAAGACCGCCTGCGAACCGAGGTCGCCGACATACAAGAAGCCGCCGGTGTCAAACGCCAAGGCGCCGGGCGCAAAGATCGGCGCCGCCATTCCATCGCCGGCTCCGAGCACGTCGATGAAAGTGCTGTCGGCGGCATAGTGCAGCACCTTGCCGGTGAACAAGCTGCTCACATAAAACGTGCCGTCCGGCGCGGTTGCGATACCCTGCGCAACAACCAGATCATTGGGACCAGCACCACCGAAGATCCCGCCGGGCACGGGCGCGTACGTAATGTCGTTATATCGGGTCACGTATTGACCGCCGGTCGCCTCGAACCCGCTGACCAAGAGATCCGTGGCCGACAGCATCTTGCGATCTTCGAGCGGCTCGATGCGCGGCTGAAAGTGGTTCGCTCGACGTAACGAGCGCAATCCAGAATTCGACGTACTGTGGCCCAGGCGAGATTTCGGATTCATCGTGGTGTCCTGTCAGAGTAAGGCGTTGAATGGTTGGCACATCGCGGGGCGGAAAGCGCGGGGGCAATCTCTCGGATCGACAGGACCGCGTGCCGCAGGTCGATCGGGCGAGACGATTTGTGGGCGGGCGCCAAGTTCCGTCGCAACAGATAGCCGCTGGCTGCGCAGGAAGTGCCTGCCAGCTTCATAGGATTTCGTTGGGTAGGCCGCCGGGTTGACTGCGGCGGTTGCCGAGTTCCTGTGATCCTAGCCACCCCCTACCCGACTTGCAAGCAGTATCCCAGGCTACCCTTCGCGTGAAATCGGCCGGATTTCCGCCAGAAGCAGGGTCAAGCATCCCTGAGTGCGCGAGTACGCAATCGCGTTGCCGGCACGGACTATTCGGAGATAGCGCTGACGCGCCCCAAGTCCTGGCCCTCTGGCGGAAAATGGACTTGCGGCGCCGCGCAATTCATTGCCAACATTCACTGGCAACTCAG
>JANNQN010000219.1:0-6694 GCA_031400775.1 Planctomycetia bacterium
CGCTGCGTCATTAAATACACGCTCCGCTGGCTGGACGGGTACACGGCCTTGAACGGGCTGTGCTGCGTCCACGACCATTCGGAGATCGGCGGAAAGGGATGATCGCCGGGCTGCCGCCGATCGAGATTCCCGGCCGTTGCCAACAGCGCGTCGCGAATCGCTTCGGCTTCCAGCCGACGGCGATCGAACCGCCAATACCAGCGGTTGCCCGGATCGATTGCCAGGCTCGCCGCGTCTTGTCCGCTCGCCACTTGGTATGTCTTGGAATGAATGATCCGCCGGTGCAGACTCTTGATACTCCAGCCGTCCTCGATAAAGCGAGCCGTCAACCAATCGAGCAATTCCGGATGCGTGGGCGACTCGCCCCGCAGGCCGAAGTTCGACGGAGTGCCCACCAGCCCCTTGCCAAAATGATGCTGCCACACCCGGTTCACCATCACCCGCGCGGTAAGCGGATGGTCTGCTCGCACTAGCCAATCGGCCAGTTCGCGTCGCCCGCTCGCGCCGGCGGGGATATCGAGCGAAGCGCCGCCCGAGAGAAACTTGGGCACGCCACGCGGGGCGGCGTCGCCCGCGTCGGCCGGTTCGCCGCGGCGTTGCACGCGCACGTCGGTGGCCTGACCTTCGGCGACCGCGTAGGCCCCCGGCAGATCGAGTGGCAGCCCAGGCTTGCGCGCGAGCCGCACGCGACGGCGAATCTTATCGAGCGTGGACTGCAACTTCTTGCTGGTTTCGGAGCGCTCCGCCTTGAGTTTTGTTAGCTCGGCCTGCGAAGCGTCGGGCGCCGGCGAAGACCCGCCGCCTTGCGACGCCGAGGCGTGCGCCGCGATCTGGGCGTCCAACTCCGCGACGCGCTTGGCCTGCGGGTCGTCGGTCTCGGCGCGTTTGATGTCGGCTTCGAGCGCGGCAATCTCTTCTCGCTGGGCCGCCAGCCGCTTTTCAGTTTCCTGGGCGGTCGCCAGGGACACGAAATGCAGCCGGTCCATGTTCTTGGATTGCAGTTCTTCGCCGCCGGCCCAGGGAAATTGCGTGCTGGCGAAGATGCCGTACAGCGCGTAGTAGTCCTGCGACGTCACCGGATCGAATTTGTGATCGTGGCAACGCGCGCAGCGCAACGAAAGTCCCAACAGCGCCCGGCCCGTCGTATCGATCGTGTCTTCCAACGTCAAATGCCACAGCTCGTAAGGGGCCGTGCCGTAACGTCGCGACAGCGCCAGAAAGCCCGTGGCCGAGATCAGTTCGGCGTAGTCCTTGCGCTCGGGATTCTGTCGGGCCAGGATATCGCCGGCCATTTGCTCGCGGACGAACTGGTCGAAAGGCTTGTCGCTGTTGAAGGCCGAGATGATATAGTCGCGATAGCGGCGCGCTTCGGGCACGGGATAGTCCGCGTTGTCGCCGGCCGTGTCGGCATAGCGGACGACGTCCATCCAGTGCCGCCCCAAGCGCTCTCCGTAAGCCGGCGACGCCAGCAATCGCTCCACGACCTTCTCGAAAGCATCGGGCGCGCGATCAGCTAGAAAGTCGTCGATCTCCGCGGGCGTCGGTGGCAGTCCGACCAGATCGAAGGTCACTCGCCGCAAGAGCGTTTCGCGCTCGGCCGGCGGTTGTTGTCGCAGGTTATTGGCGTGCAGCTTTTCCAGAATGAAGCGATCGATCGGTGAAGCCGACCAGCCGCTCGGGTCGTCGGGAATCGTAACCGTGCGGACCGGTTCGAAGGCCCAGTGCCGCTCGGCGACAAACGCTTGCTCGGCACCCGCGACCTGCGCGGGCCAGTGCGCTCCGTCCTTGACCCAGGCTTCGAGCGCTGCCGCTTCGCGCGCGGGCAAGGCCTCCTCGGGGGGCATCTTCAGCTCATCGCCGTGCCGGATGGCCTGCACGAGCAAGCTCTGCTGGGGATCGCCCGGAACAATGGCCGCTCCGCGTTCGCCGCCGGCAAGCAGTGCTTCGTGAGAATCGACGCGCAGGCCGCTGGAGGTTTTTTCGCCGCCGTGGCACTTGAAGCAGCGCGTCGCGAGCACTGGACGGACTTGGAGCTCGAAGAACGTGTCGGCATCGTCGCCGGCCGTCTGCGCGCGGGCCACCTGCACCAGCGCGAGCGACAGGAGTAAGGCCAGCACCGGCTTCATGTTTAGACCACAGGGTTTCGTCGAATCAATTGCCCCGCCAGCCGCATTGGATCCAAAAACCACGATACCCACAGCCAGCCAGAAAGCAAGGACTGGGCCGTTTTGAGCATGACCGTATTGATGGACGGCACTGGCGTTTTGCCGATGCAAAACCTCTCGAACTCGTACTTTTTCTCTTCTCCGTGTCCTTGGTGCCTTGGTGGTTCGTCTTTGTTTAGGAGTCGAACAGAAGATATAGTTGACCACAACGACACCAAGGACACGGAGGACGGGAATTAGAGGAATGGATCACTGGCATCTTGCCAGTGCATGCGCTGAGTTAAATGACAAACAACTTCAGAAGTTCGAAAGGCGGAAATTGATGCGCAAGCACCTGCGTTTGACTGTGGCGGTTTGGATTGGCGCTCTTGCGTTCTTGACGGTCGTGTTTTCGGAAAGGAATTCCGCGAATGCCGCCGAGCTGAAGGCCGGAGTCGCGCGGGTCGATCTCACGCCTCCCTTGGAATTGAACTCGCCCTTGGGCGGATACGGCGAGCGCATGAATCGCCGCGCCGAGGGCATTCACGATCGCATCTTCGCCAAGGCGCTCGTGCTCACGGACGGCAAGCGGAAGTTCGTGCTGGTCACCGCCGATATGCTCGGCTTTCCGCCGCCGATCAAGCCGGCGCTGCTCGAGCGGCTGGGCGCCGGCTGGACCGCGGACCAGATGATGCTGCTTCCCAGCCATTCGCACACCAGCATCGAGATGAACGCCATCAACCCTCCCAATACGTTTCAAATTCCGCAAATCGGCATCCACAACCCGCGCGTGTACGAGTTTGTGCTGGAGCGACTGACGCAACTGGTCAAGGACGCCGAGAAGCAACTCGTGCCGGTCTCGGTTGGCACCTCCAGCGCTCAGATCGAAGGTTGGAACCGAAACCGCCGCAACGGCCCGATGATCGATAAGGAGCTCACGATTACGCGGGTTGATACTCTCGCCGGCAAGCCGCTGGCGGTGCTCGTGAATTTCACGGCCCATCCGACCTTCATGAACGGCGAAGATATGTTGTTTTCCGGCGATTGGCCGGGACACTTGCAACGCACGATCGAGTCGCTGGTCGGCGACGGCGTGACGGCCATGTACTACAACGGCGCGCAGGGAGACCAGGCCCCGCAAGGTCGCGGTGATGCGGGCACCAGCCGCTGGGAACGCGCCGAGCGCTACGGCCGCGACTTGGGCATCGTCGCCTGGAAGCAGTGGCAAGAGACCAAGACCGCGCCCGGCGCCCCTCTGGCCTATCATCGGCACACGATTGGGTTGCCCGAGAAGACATGGCATCCTGATTTCATGAAGACCGGCGGCAAGGAATATGGTCTGACCGAGGAACTGTTCAAGGAGATGCTGCCGCGGCTGTTTCCCACCCAGGTCGATTCGATCTCGCTGCGCGTGGGCGATTTGCTCATCGTCGGCATACCGGGCGAAATGGCGGCTTCGCTGGGGATGAAGATCAAGAGTGAGGCCAAACGCATCACCGGCGCCGCGCATCCGACGATCGGCGGGCTGGCCGACGTGTGGATCAGCTACATGCTGCCGGCGGACGAATATCGCAAGGGCGGATATGAGTCGAGCGTGAGCTTCTACGGCGAAACGCTCGGCGATACGGTCGTAGCCGGAGCGATTGCGGGCGTGAGCGAGATGAAGAAGTAACGGCGGCGGATGCCGCCGCTTACTGACCCTTGTTCGTAATGCAATACACCTGCGAAGCGGTGCGGATCAGCAGCTTGCCCTGGCTGATCGCGGGCGTGGCCAGGCTCAGCTCGTCGAGCGGATTGGTGCGCTCGATCTTGAACTCGCGTCCGACGGGCATCACATACGTCGTGCCGTTCTCGTCGAGAAAAAACACTTTGCCGTTATAGGCCCAAGGCGAGGCGGTGAAGCTCGCGCCTTGCGGAAACCGCGTGCGATCGTAGACCAGCTCGCCCGTCTTGGCGTCGTGGCAGGTGATCATGCCCCGATCGAGCAGCGTGTAATAGTACCCGCCGTAGACGATGGGCGTGGTATTGTACGGTCCCATCTTTTCCAGCGACCACTGGATGAACTCGTTGGAGGTTTCGCCCTGGGACAAGGTGATGTCGCCTTTCGCGCCGCTCTTCAGAGCATACACCGGGCGGTCCTTGTCCTGAAAATAACCCGAGGTGATATAGAGCAAGTTGTCGGCGACGAACGGCGAGGGAATCGTCAGCACCGACATGCGACCGTCGAAGTGCCACAGCAGCTCGCCGTCGGGCGAATACGAGCGGTTCTCTTTCTTGCCGGCCGCGACGATTTCGGTGCGGCCTTCGTGCTCCCAGACAAAGGGCGTGGCCCAAGTGCTCTTCTCGTCGCGCTCGGTCTTCCAGCGCGGCTCGCCCGTGGCGCTGTCGATGGCCGCGATGTACGACCCTTCCTCGTTGTCGTACACCATGATGACCTGGTTGCCTTGAACGACCGGCGATGCGGCCGCGCCGTAGCCGAACTTCGTCTTCTTCGGTTCGATCGGGTGAGTCCAAAGCGGCTTGCCGTCGAAGTCGTAGCAGTACAGGCCGACGTCGCCGAACAGCACGTACAGTCGCTTGCCGTCGGTCGTGGGCGTCTCGGCCGCGTAGGTACTCTTGGGATGCCGCGGAATCTCCGGCTTGCCGGTGTGCGCTTCGTGCTTCCAAAGGACTTCGCCGGTCTTCAGGCTGAGGCAATAGACCAGCCAGTGGTGTTCCGTGTCGGGCGGTTCGCCCCGTCCGCCGCCGTTATACAGGCCGCCCTTGGGGCGTTCGTAGTCCTCCTCCGCCAGCACGGCCGAGACAAACACGCGATCCTGCCACACGATCGGGCTGCCCCAACCCCAGCCCGGGATCGTGACTTTCCAAAGCACGTTTTGCTCTTGATCCCACGTGTCCGGCAGCCGGCTGTCGTCCGCCGCGACTCCGTTGGCATTAACGCCGCGAAACCGAGGCCAGTTCTCCTGGTCCTGTGCCGACGCGCTTGCGAGCGACCAGCACGAAACAAGTACCACTGCGAAACACACGAACTTGCGAATCATGAGTGCGCTCGTCGGCTGTGAGGGCGAATTAGTATGGCAGTGAATTGTTGCATATTGATTGTCGGATAGATATCCACGCCCGAAGTAGATTACAAGGAGAGAATCGGACCATCAAGGCACAAAGAACCCAAAGGAAAAACTAAGTTTCCTCTCTGTGTCCTCCGTGCGCTCCGTGGTTGCTTGTCTTCGTGTCCGCCGCCAGTTGAGGATTCGGTGGTGGATCGCATTGATCCACTTTAGCCGCGGGATGGAACCGCCACTCCTTGTTGACGATCAAACGGGCCCCGCGGTGGAACGAGAGATACGACCAGGCCCATTGCAGCACGACCAGCAGACGACTTTTGAAACCGGTCAGATAATAGATGTGTACGACCAGCCACAACAGCCAGGCTGGAAAGCCTGCCAACTTCCAGCGCCCGATCTCGACGATGGCCCGGCTGCGGCCGATCGTGGCCATCTGTCCCTTGTCGACGAAGTGGAACGGTTGTCGCGGCCTGCCGGCCAGCTCGTCGCGAATCGTCCGCGCCAGGTAGCGGCCCTCTTGCATGGCCACCGGCGCGGTGCCGGGCAGCGGCTTGCCAGTCTGGTGCGTGAACGAGGCCTGATCGCCGGCGACGAAGACGGCTTTGTGGCCTTTCACGCTTAAGTCGGGCTCGACCAGCACGCGGCCTTGCCGATCGACATCCAGACCGGCCGCCTGGCCCAGCGGCGATGCCGTCACGCCCGCCGCCCAGAGGACCGTCGCCGCGTGGATCCGCTCGCCGCTGATCTCCACGCCCGCCGCGTCGATTTTCGTCACCAAACTGTTCGTCCAAACTTGCACGCCCAAGTGCTCGAGATCGCGCGTTGCGCGGGCCGCTTGCTGCTCGCTGAACATCGGCAGAATTCGCGGGCCGGCCTCGACCAACATCACGCGAGCCAACTTGGCGTCGATGTTGCGAAAGTCCTTGGCCAGCGTGAAGCGGCTCATCTCGCCGATCGCGCCGGCCAGTTCGACGCCCGTGGGTCCGCCGCCCACGACCACGAAGGTCAAATATCGCTTGCGCTCTTCGGCCGACGTGCCGCGCTCGGCTTCTTCATAGGCCGAGAGCACGCGGCGGCGAATCTCGGTGGCTTGTTCCAGATTCTTGAGTCCGGGAGCGAATTCTTCCCATTCGTCGTGGCCGAAGTAGCTGTGTCGGGCGCCGCAGGCCAGGATCAAATAATCGTAAGCAAGCTCGCCGAAGTCGGTGACTACGCGCTTCTGCTGGAGGTCCAGCGAAACGACGTCGCCTTGCAGCACGCGAATGTTGCGATAGTCCGACAGGATGCTGCGGATCGGCGCCGCGATGTCGGCCGGGCTGAGACCGGCCATCGCCACCTGATAGAGCAGCGGCTGGAACAGGTGATGGTTCGTGTGTCACCGGTTTTGAGTCCGAATAGCTTTATCTGCGATTGCGAAACATAAACATCATCAGGTGAACTTAAATAATTATAATCAGACGAACGCAGGAATCCATATCCATCGGG
>JANNQN010000220.1:0-1898 GCA_031400775.1 Planctomycetia bacterium
GGCCCCACCAACGCCGACTGGTGGCCCAATCAGCTGAACCTCAAGATGCTGGCCCAGCACTCGCCGCTGTCCAATCCGATGGGCGAGGCGTTCAACTACGCGGCGGAATTCAAGAGCCTTGACCTCGACGCCGTCGTCAAGGACCTCCATGCGCTGATGACGGATTCGCAGGCGTGGTGGCCTGCGGACTACGGCCACTATGGGCCGTTCTTCATCCGCATGGCGTGGCACAGCGCGGGCACGTACCGCATCGCCGATGGTCGCGGCGGCGCCGGTGCCGGAACGCAGCGCTTTGCGCCGCTCAACAGCTGGCCGGACAACGTGAGCCTGGACAAGGCCCGTCGTCTGCTCTGGCCCGTCAAGCAGAAGTATGGCCGCAAGCTCTCGTGGGCCGACCTGATGATTCTCGCCGGCAACGTCGCGCTGGATTCGATGGGTTTCAAGACCTTTGGTTTCGCCGGCGGGCGCGCGGACGTCTGGGAGCCGGACGAAGCCATTTACTGGGGGCCCGAGGGCAAGTGGCTGGATGACCAGCGCTACAGCGGCGACCGCCAGCTTGAAAATCCGCTCGGCGCCGTGCAGATGGGCCTGATCTACGTGAATCCGGAAGGACCCAATGGCAATCCGGATCCGGTGGCGTCCGCGCGGGACATCCGGGAGACCTTCGCCCGCATGGCCATGGATGACGAAGAAACCGTGGCGCTCACCGCCGGCGGACACACGTTCGGCAAGTCGCACGGCGCCGCCGATCCAGGCAAGTATGTCGGTCCCGCACCCGAGGCCGCGGGCATCGACGAGCAAGGCTTCGGCTGGAAGAATTCCTTCGGCAGCGGCAAGGGTGTGGACACGATCAGCAGCGGCATCGAAGGCGCGTGGACCACCAATCCGGCGAAGTGGGACAACAACTATCTGGAAAATCTGTTCGGCTATACGTGGGTACTCTCCAAGGGTCCCGGCGGCGCGCACCAATGGACACCGCAGGATGCAAGCGCGGCGGGCACGGTGCCCGACGCGCATGACCCGGCGCGGCGCCACGCCCCGATGATGACCACGGCCGACATGGCCATGCGCATGGACCCGGCCTACGAGAAAATCGCGCGGGACTACATGGCCAATCCGCAGAAATTTGCGGACGCTTTCGCCCGCGCCTGGTACAAGCTCACGCACCGCGACATGGGCCCGCGCGCCCGCTACCTGGGCCCGCTGGTGCCAAAGGAAGTGCTGATCTGGCAGGACCCCGTTCCCGCCGTGAATCACCCGTTGGTCGACGCGAACGATATTGCGGCGCTGAAGGCCAAGGTCCTCGCCTCCGGAATTTCCATTGGCCAATTGGTGACTACCGCGTGGGCGTCGGCATCAACGTTCCGCGGCAGCGACAAGCGCGGCGGCGCCAACGGCGCGCGCATTCGGCTAGCGCCGCAAAAGGATTGGGCGGTGAACCAGCCGTCGGAACTCGCCAAGGTATTGTCGAAACTGGAAGCGATTCAGAAGGACTTCAACGGCGCGGCGTCAGCGAGCAAGAAGGTTTCGCTGGCGGACCTGATCGTGCTGGGCGGATGCGCCGCCGTCGAGGCCGCGGCGAAGAAGGCCGGCGTCGAGGTGAAGGTACCTTTCTCGCCGGGACGCACGGACGCGTCGCAGGACCAAACCGATGTGCATTCATTCGCTGTACTGGAGCCGACCACCGACGGCTTCCGCAACTACGTCCGCAAGGGAAGCGAGGGCGCAGCGGCCGAGCTGCTGGTGGATCGGGCGAACCTGCTGACGCTTACCGCGCCCGAGATGACGGTGCTGATCGGTGGCCTGCGCGCGCTGAATGCCAACGTCGCGCAGTCCGTGCACGGTGTTTTCACCAAGCGGCCTGAAGCGTTGACGAACGACTACTTCGTGAACCTGCT